>CAXSGV010000337.1:0-7885 GCA_964236615.1 uncultured Polyangiaceae bacterium | reverse complement strand
GAAGGCCTTCGCCACCTCGGCGGGCTCCTGGGTAACGCACGCGAAGAAGACGTCGTCGCCGCGGACACGCTCGTAGAGGCGCTGGATGCTCGGCATCTCCGCGACGCAGGGCCCGCACCAGGTCGCCCAGACGTTGAGGAAAATCGCTTTGCCGCGCGCCGACTCGAGGCTGACCTCGGTGCCGTCGAGGGCTTTCAGCGTCCACACGTAGTCGCTACGGCAAGGAGCGGCAACAGGAGCCCGGCCAGGGCGCCGAGGAAGAAATGGCGATCGACGAGCACTGCCCCCGCCACGAGAGCGACGAGGAGGACGGCGACGGTGATCGCGACTTTCATCAGTCGGCGGTGTGCGCGCCTTGGTAGAACCAGCGCGCGAGCAAGTTACGCTCGTCTTGCGACATGCCGGTGCGGTTCGCGAGCGGCATGGTCTTCGAGATCACCGCGCGAGCCTTGATGCGCTCCGCGTAGAGCTAGATGTTCTCGGTCGTGTCGAACGTGATCCCGCTCGGGGCGGTCTTGATCTCTTTGTCGGTCGGCGACTGCGAGTGGCAGGGTTGGCAGCGTTGCGCGATGACGATCTTCACCGTGGTGAACGAGACCTTCTCGCCGGTGTCCATCGGCGCAACGGCCACGCCAGTCGGAGCACGTGCGATCAAAAAGTAGAGGAGGCCGATGCCGAGGCCCATGGTCGCGGCAAGCGCCGGAAGCCAGCGGTTGAACGTGAAGCGAATGTTCATCCAGTGACGCACGCCCGCGCTCGCGATGAACGCCACGCCCAGGATCGCCCAGTTGATGCTGCTGCCGTAGGTGCTCGGAAAGTGGTTGCTCAACATCGTGAAGAGCACCGGAAACGTCATGTAGTTGTTGTGAATCGAGCGCTCTTTGGCGTGCTTGCCGAGCTTCATGTCCTGCGTCTTGCCGCTCAACGTCGCTGCCACGAGCTCGCGCTGCGAAGGCACGATGTGGAAGAAGACGTTGCCCGCCATGATCGTCCCCATGAGCGCGCCCACGTGGATGTACGCCGCGCGGCCGCTCAAGAGGTGCGTGAGCGCGTAGACGATCCCCGCAAGCGCTGCGAAGCAGACGAAGATGGCAACCGTGGGCTTCTTCGCGAGGGGCGAGCGCCACAAGAGATCGTAAAAGAGAAAGCCCCCCGCGAGCGTGCCGAGACCGATGAGTGTCCCCTGGCTCGCCGTGATCTTCGAGACGTTGGGATCGACGAGGAACGCGCCGCTGCCGCCCACGTAATAGACGAGCACGAGGAGCGAGAAACCGCTCATCCACGTCGTGTACGACTGCCACTTGAACCAGTGCAGCATCTTCGGCATCTGCGACGGCGCGAGCTGCTTCTTCTCGATTTGGTAGAAGCCGCCCGAGTGCACCATCCAGATCTCGCCGTCGAGCATCTCGGGCGGGGTGCCATCCATGGATGGCTTGTCGGGCTTGACCAGGTTTCGGTCGAGACAGTTGAAGAACATCGAGTTGCCCACCCACATGATGCCGGCGATGAGGTGAACCCATCGCACGACGAGATCGAGAAGCTCTCTCAGGTTCGGATCGAGATCCACGTCAGCTCCCGCGGTAAGTCGAGAACCCGAAGGGGCTCAGGAGGAGCGGCACATGGTAGTGGGCGCCAGCGTCCGTCACCATGAACACGACGCTGACCTCCGGATAGAAGCTCTCGGTACCGACGGCACGATGGTACGCGGCGACGTCGAACGTGATGCGGTAGACGCCCGTCGACAGCGCGATGTCCTTCAGCAGATCGCGCAAGCGTCCATCGGCGTCGGTGATGCCAGAGCCGACACGCTCGAACACGCCGTCGGGGGTCTTCCACTCGAGCGTGATGGGAATGCCGCCGGCGGGCTTGCCGCGTGCGGTGTCGAGAACGTGTGTGCTGACCAGGGAATGCGTGGCGCTCATACTGGATGGACCCATTTCTCGATGCGGAGTCGCGTGATCTTCTTTTGTTCTTCGCTCGCGCGCGCGAGCTCCGTGACGGCGTCGGAGCCGAGACGCTCTTGTGCGATCGCCAGCATCTCTTCGGCGGTCTTGCCCGTCGCGCAGACGATGTAGATGTGCGCGAATTTTTCGAGGTACGCGCGGTTGGTCTCCGCCAGCGCGTCGAGCGTGACCTGGCTTGCGCTCGCGACCTTCGACTGCTCGCCCGCCGACCACGCCTTGGAGGCGTCGTTCGCGTGCGCCGTACCGGCTTCGGCCTTGGTCGCGCCGATACGCGGGTGCGCGCGGAACGCTTCGAGCCAATCGTCCTTCTTCAGCGTGGCGAACGCCTTTTCGACCGCGGTCTCGAACGCAGGGAGATCGCGAAACGGTCGCGCGTCGGCGAGGTTCTTCACCCACGCCGTCGAACCGCAGAAGCTCGCGAGCAGGCGCTCGGCCTCGGTCCGCGGAGCCACTTCGAGCGAGCGGAGAGCCTGCGCTTCGCGGCCCGCACGCGTGACGACGCCGTGGAGGCGAAGCCGACTCACGCCGCCGTCGGGCCAGATGCGCATGCGCACGTGCGTGTACGGACCCTTGGCGAGCAGCTCCTTTTCGTAGAAGTGACGCGTGTGCGCCTGCAGCTTCGTGCGCGGAAGAAGCTCGGTCCACTTGCTCTCGCCCGCGAGCAGCTCGTCGATCGACGCGCCCAAGCTCGCACGTATGCCGTGCAGCGCGGCGCTCTCGGGAAAGTTCCCTTTGAAGTGGTTGGTGTCCATCTCGACCTGCTCGATGACGCCCTCGGCCGCGAGTCGAACGACGACCCAGTCGGGGCCCTCACGTCGACTTCGCTTCGTCTCCCAACCGTCGCCCATGTTCACGGAGCGTCCGGGCATCACGAGGTTGTGTCGCGAGCCGAAGAACATGTCGTTGCAGGCGAGCACGAGCCCGCCATTCTCGGCCGCGGCGAGATCGACCTCCGCGCTCGACTTGCCCATCCACCGCAGCGCCGGCACCACGTCGCCGTGGACGCGGAGCCGAGCGACGCCGCCGTCGGGGTAGATGTGAAAACGGAGGTGCGTGAAGCGCTGCGAAATACTCCGATCGATCGCGAACGCGTTCTTGCTGTCCCCCTGGAGCTTCGACTTGGGAAGAAGCTCGGTCCACGTCGTCGTCTCCGAAAGTAGCGTGGCGGGATCCGGCTGGCCGTCGACGCTGCAGCCCTCGAGCGAGGCGTGATCGGGGTAGTTGCCTTTGAAGTGGGCGGTGTCGATCACGACGCCGCGCACGACGCCCGGCATACCGAGCCGCACGATGGCCTCGTCATGGCCGGGGATGCGACGCCGCCGCGACTCCCAACCGTCCATCCACTTGCCGCGGTCGGTGTACTTGCCGTCGATGAACACCGGCGTCGACGCTTTGAGGAGGTTCTCCTTCTCGGCGAAAAAGTCGTCGTTCGCCCAGATGACCGCGCCACCCAGGCGCTCGGCCGCAAGATCGATCAGATCGGTGAAGTCGTCAGCCATGCTCGTTCCTCTTACCCGACGTCTCAGAGACGTCGCCGGATTTGCTTGCCTCGCGCGGACCCGCGGACGGCGCCGCGTTCGAACACAGGCTCGCCGCGGAGCCACGTCTTCACGACGACACCGAACAGGCGTTCGCCTTCGTACGGCGTGATCTTGTTCTTGTGCGCGAGTTTCTGCGCCGTCACATCGGACTCCGCATCGGGATCGAAGAGCAGAAAGTCGGCGTCGCGCCCTTCGGCGATGGTGCCCTTGCGATCGGCAAGTCCCGCCAACATCGCCGGCCGCGCGCACATCCACAGCGCGACGTCGGCGATCGAGCCGCCGCGCGTGCGGGTCTCGCTCCAGATGACGGGCAGCCCGAGCTGCAGCGACGAGATGCCGCCCCACGCCCGCATGAAGTCACCCGAGCCCGCGCACTTGAGCTCGACGGTGGAGGGGGAGTGATCGGTGACGACCTGATCGAGCAAGCCTTCGCGGAGCGCGTCCCAAAGGCGCTCACGGTTCTCGGCTTCGCGGATGGGGGGCGCGCACTTGAAGGCAGTCGCGCCGTCGGGGATGCGTTCGGATGTAAAGTGCAAGTAATGCGGGCAGGTCTCCGCGCTCACGGGCGCGCCTTGATCCTTGGCGCGGCGAAGGATCTGGAGCGCGTCGGCCGACGAGAGGTGAACGATGTGCGCGCGCGTCCCGAGCTCGAGCGAGAGACCGACCACCAGCTCGACGGCGCGATCCTCGGCGGTCTTGGGCCGCGAGGCGAGGTACGTCGCGTAGCGACGCGCGTCCGATGGCGAGAGGTCTTTTTGTAGTGCCGCCGCCTCGGCGAGTGGCCCCGGCAGCTCCGCGTGCACGAGCAGCGGCGCGCCGATTTCCGCGAGCGCGCGCATCGACGTACGGAGATCGTCCTCACCGAGGTGCTGAAACTCGTCGACGCCCGACTCCGCAAGGAAGCACTTGAACGCGATCGCGCCACTCGCGAACATGCCCGCGAGCTCGTGGGTGTTGCCCGGCACGGCGCCGCCGCAGAACGCGATGTCGACCCAGCACTTTCCTTCGGCGGCAGCGGCTTTTGCCTCGAGCCCTGCCATCGAGGTCGTGGGTGGAACACTGTTGAGCGGCATGTCGACGAGCGTCGTCACGCCACCGGCGGCGGCGGCGCGCGTGGCAGTGTCGAACCCCTCCCACTCGGTGCGGCCCGGCTCGTTGATGTGAACGTGCGTGTCGACCAGGCCGGGCATCACGATCAGCTCGCGGGCCTCGGTTACGGGACCGTGCGCGACGTCATCGAAGTCGGCGACACGGAGGACCGTGCCGCCGCGTACGTGAATGGCTGCGGGCCCCACCCCCGCCGCTGTCACCACGCGGCGACCGCGCAGCACCCAATCCGGTGGGCTCATCGCTTCGAGACGCTACAACACCTCGCCGCTGAGGGCGACCCGCGTCATGATGAGGCGCGTCATGCGGCCCACGAGTCTTTTTCTCGCCCTGCTGATGGGGACCGCTGGCACGACGGCGGTCGCCGCCTGCAAGGAGTCGGCTCCGTCGCGTCCCCCGGCGGAAGAGCCCTTCAAGCTCACGCAGATGCGGGAGCTTCCGAGCGACAGCGACGTGGCGAAGATCGCAGAGGACGCACCGGTCGCGCTCCCCGCGGCCACGACCGAGGACGAGCCGCCCACCGCACCTACCGCGCTGATGGCGCGACCCACGGAGCTCGACGCGGGCCTCGCGCGCGAGTGCCCGAAGGAGCGAAAATATCTGCCGACGGACATCTCGATCACCGCGGAGCCACGCCCTCGCGGCATCGACGCGGGCGCGGTTGCGGCCGAAGCGCGCTTCGTCCTCAAGAACAACCGCGGCATCCCGCGCTCGATTCAGGTGACCGAGCTCGATCGCCTCGGGACGCTTGACGGCAAGCCCGTGCCGCAGCCGCTGCGTGTCACGAAGGTCACGTTCGAAGAGGGCGGCGGCGGTTACCCCGAAGCGAAGATCATGTTGCACGCGAGCGCGACGGCGCACTTGATCGTCGAGTTCGAGCCGTCGTCAGCCCCGCCGTGGCGCGCGCACATCGAGGTCGACGGGGCTCCAATCTGCATCGAGGGGCCGGGCAAGCACCCGTTCTGACGGCGGCGGCCGGGCGCGGCGGCGCGAGCCCGGCGCAAGCCGCGTGAGCCCGCGATCACGCAGCGGCTTCGGCCTCGAGCTCCTGGAAGAGCGGCCGCAGCTCGGGCCGGCTGCGCAGCGGATCGCAGAAGCGGCGCGCGATGGCGGTGAGCTGATGGTCGAGCGCGTCCGCCTCGCTCGTGAGCTGCGTGACGGTGGTCTCGTGCTCGTCGACGGCGCTCTCCATCTTCCGCTCGTGCGTGGCGAGCGCGGTGCGGAGCTCGTGCACTTGGAAGTCGATGTCACTGACGCCGCGGGTTGCGGCTTCGAGACCGGCCTTTGCTTTGTGCTCGGCGCCACGTGCGGCGAGCCAGAGATCGACCTCGTCGGCGGCGCGCCGGTAGGCCTCCGCGAGATCAGCGTAGGGCTCGAGGAAACCGGACCGCCCCTCCCACGAGGTGACCTCGCGGTGGGCGCGCAGAAAGCTCGCTTTGTAGCTTTCGACCTTCTCCGTCGCCGCGGCGAGGTTCTCCTGCGCGAGGCGCTCTTCGCCCTTGGCCTTCGACATGTCGAAGCCGAGCGCGTCGACCGCGAAACCGAAGCGCTGGCGGCTCTCGCGTCCGCGCTCCGCGATTTGCTCGAGCTTGCGCTGCGAATCGATCGTCTTCTCGCCGATCGCGATCATGTTGCGAACGAGGGACTTGAGCTCGTCGAGCGCGGCGCGTGCGTCACGCGACTCGTCTTGCCCAAGCCGGCTCATCATCTTTTCGAAGACCTCGGTGCGCTTCACCCAACGCGTGGGCTCGAGCGCGCGCATCGTGCTCGCGGGGCGTGGGGAGCTCGCGGCCGGATCGACCTGCGGGTCGACCGGCACTGGGAAGCCATGCTTGCGGGCGAGCGCGACGAGATCCTGGTGGACGCGGTGGGCATCGACGGGACGGCCGATGGGCTCCTTGGCGAGCAGACGAAGGATCAGATCTTCGAGCTCGGGCGGCACGAGTGGATTGAGGTCGCGCGGCGGGCGGGGAACCTCCTTCAGGTGCTTCACGAAGAAGCTGGCGATGTCGGGCGACTCGAAGGGCAGCACGCCGGTGACCATCTCGAAGAAGATGATGCCGAGCGCGTAGAGGTCGGCGGACGGCCCGACGTCCGTGCTCGTGATGCGCTCGGGCGCCATGTACTGCGGCGTTCCGAAGAGCTCGCCCTGGCCGGTGAGGCGCGTGTCGTGGAGCGAGCGCGCGATACCGAAGTCGAGCAGCTTGATGACATCGCCGCCGCCCTTCTCATGGCGCACGACGAAGATGTTTTCGGGCTTGAGATCGCGGTGAATGACGTCGAGATCGTGCGCGCGCGCGATGCCCCGCGCGATCTGGATCATCATGCCGACGGCACGCGGCAACGGGATCTTCCCCTCGAGGATGACCTCGGCGAGCGAGCTCCCAATGAGGTGCTCCATGACGATGTACGAGGTGCCGTCCTCGGTCTCGCCCTGATCGAAGATCTCGATGACGTTCGGGTGCGCGAGCTTCTGCGCGCTCTTGGCCTCGCGACGAAAGCGCTCACGCACGGTGGTGTCGCGCGAGAGCATCGGGTTCATGATCTTGATCGCGCAACGGCGGTCGACGAGCGTGTGGCGCGCCGCGTAGACCGTGGCCATGCCGCCTTCGCCGAGCACGTGCTCGACGACGTACCGTCCGGCGATCGTGGAGCCCAGACGCGGGTCTTTGAGCGCAACCAGATCGGTACCGTCGACGAAGCAGAACGTCCGCTCGTTGGGGTACGTCAGCTTGCACTTCGGACACGTCTTCAAAGCGGTGCCGATGATACGGCTTGTCCCACCGATTGTCCCCGAGGCCGTGGGATGCGAAAGTGGGGTGCCGAGCGTTCTCTGGAACACCGGCCTTTTTCCCATGCGCCCCCCCTCTTTGACCCGCTGGATTCTCGTTCTTGCCCTCGGCGTGAGCGCTGGAGCTGGTTATTTCCCTTTGCGCTCCCATTTGCTGCCCGAGGGCGTGCTGCCCGGGCTGACAGTCGATGGGGTCGTACCTCCCTCGAACGACGCCGCCGAGGTGCGCGCCTTCGTTGCCGCGCGCGCCGACGCTCTACGTGGTCGCCGGGTCGAGCTCACGCTCGGCAAGGAGGGGCGTTCGCTCGGCGTGCTCACGCTGGGTGAGCTCGGGGTCACCGTCGACGAGGCGCGCATCGCCGAGCAGGTGATGACGCTCGGTCACGAGGACGATCTCGCAACCCGCATCGATCTCGCGCGCCGAAGCGCGCGGGGCGAGATCGACGTTCCACTGTCGCCGCATGTCGACGCGGCGCAGGCGA
>CAXSGV010000336.1:0-7902 GCA_964236615.1 uncultured Polyangiaceae bacterium | reverse complement strand
GACGGCTACTCGGCCCTGATCATCGGGTTCGAGGACAAGAAGGAGAACAAGACCTCCAAGCCGCTCGCGGGCATCTACAAGAAGGCCAACGTCACCCCGAAGAAGGTGATGAAAGAGCTCCGCACCTCCGAAGAGTTCGTCGCGAAGTACGAAGTCGGCCAGGTCATGAAGCTCGATGAGATCTTCACGGTCGGCATGTACGTCGACGCGCGCGGCACCACGCGCGGTCGCGGCTTCACCGGCGTCGTTCGTCGTTGGGCCTTTGCCGGCGGCGTCCAGACGCACGGCACGCACGAGTACCGTCGCCACGGCGGCTCGATCGGTACCAACATGACCCCCGGTCGCACGCTCCCCAACCTCAAGATGCCGGGTCAGTACGGCAACGAGACCGTCAGCGTTCTCAACCTCAAGGTCGCGCGCATCGACGTCGAGAAGAACCTTCTTCTCCTCCACGGCGGCATCCCCGGCTCGAAGAACGGCATCGTCCTCATCCGCAAGGCCGTGAAGACGCGCGGCCGCGGTGGTGTGGCCCCCATCTCGAAGAAGGCGAAGAAGCCCGCGACCTGATGGCTGACGAGCCTCAGGGCTCGCTGCAGGGTTCGGCGACGAGCTCCGTATGCGGTGGAAACCGCGTGCGGAGCTCTTTTTTCCATCGCGCGTCGTCGCCGAACACGTCGCCGGCGAGCAGCGACGTGATGGCGTGGCGCAAGAACGGGTGCTGCTTCTCGGCGAAGATGTAGTCGCTGAGGGTGCCCGCGTAGAACGCCTGCACACTGCCGAGGAAGAGATCGGCGCCTTGCCGCATGCGCGCGATCCACGGATCGAAGCGCGCCGGTGAGAGGTCGCCGTCGTCGAGCCCCGCGTGGATGATGTTGGCCGCCTCGAAGCCTCCGTGCATGGCGAGGTGGGCGCCCGTCGAGAAGAGCGGATCGATGAAGCCGCCCGCGTCGCCGACGAGCAACCAGCCCGGACCCGCGAGGTCTTTCACGCGGAAGCTGAAGTCAGCGGCCGCACGACCGGGAAACTGCTGCGTCGCGTTCTCGAGGAAGCGCGTGGCCACGGCCGATGCCGCGATCGCGGCCTTGAACAAATCGTCGGTGGTTGCGCCTGCTTTGCGTGCACGCTCCGCCTTCACCCATGCGCTCGCCACGACGGCGCCGACGCTGGTGCGGCCGTCCTTGAACGGGATGAACCAGAACCAGCCGCCGTCGAACACGACGATCTGAATGTCGCCGGCCTGCTCGCCCGCGTCGCGCCAAGCGCCGGTGAAGTGCGAGTAAAGCGCGGTCTTGTCGAGACCCGGCACCTTGATCGAGGCCCGCTGCTCGTGCGCGAGGAGGGCATCGCGGCCGGTGGCGTCGACGACCATCTCGGCGTCGATCAGGTGCGTCGCGCCTTCGGGATCTTTGGCTTCGACGCCGATGGCGCGGCCTGCGCCATCGAAGCGGAGCTTGGTCACCGACCAGCGGTGGCGGACCTCGGCGCCGAGACGCTCGGCGTTGCGGAGGAGAAGCTCGTCGAACTCGTCGCGCGGGACCTGGAACGCCGACGGCGCGCTCTTGTCGAAGGCCTCGGCGAACCCGTAACGCGAGCAGCTCTCGGGGCGCCCGGTGCGGCTGTCGACGAAGCGCGCTCCGCGTTTGACGATGAAGCGCGCCTGGAGCTCGGCCTCGAGGCCGAGGGATGCGAGCACTGGCATCGACTGCGGAAGCAGCGACTCACCGAGGTGGAAGCGGGGAAACGTGTCTTTCTCGAGGACGAGCACCTTGCGCCCGTGCTGCGCCAAGCGCGCCGCCGTGGTGGCCCCTCCAGGGCCGCCGCCAACGACGACGATCACGCCGTCACTCGGCGGCCTTCGGCGGCGGTCCGAGCTGGATCCGCTCGCCGATGTAAGCCCCAATCAACGTGAAGAGCACGCCGATGGCGGCCATGATGATGTAGAGGAACGTCGGCAGGTACCGAACCGTCTGGTTCTGCACGAGCAGGAACGTGGTCGGGATCGCGACGATGAAGCTCGCGACGACGGGCTCGATGAAGGTACGACCGGGCGAGATCATCCCGACGAGCAGCCCGCCGAGCAACCACACCGGGATGCACACGGTCATGCCGTTGCCGCCTTCGAAGTCGATGGCGGTGATGACCATCGGCAGGCCGAAGACGAGGGCCGCAGTGAGGACGCCTTGCACGGCGAGCGCGATGGCCATCCACTGGAGGCTGACGCCTTCCTGCTGGTAGCGGCGCTCGAGCTCTTCTTCGCGGCTACGCGCGATCTTGCCGATGCCCTCGAGCTTGGCGCCGCACGATGCGCAGCGCGTCGCCCCTTGGGGGTTCTTGGTAAAACCGCAGTTGGGACAAGCCGGTGCCGCAGCCATCTTGAGGACTTTCCTATCACGCCACGAACCCTGCGCGCGCCGCAAAAAATCTGGGAACGTTGTTGCCCCTCAGGTGTCCCAACCGAAGAAGAGCCACGTTTCCCGCCTTGGAAGCCGCTGAGGGCCTCGTGTGGCGCTCCGAATTATCGTACGTTTGCTCACCCGCTTCAGCAGCTTCCGTAGCTCGCCTGCCTCGATGAAGACCCCCCACCTCTCCCCAAACCTCCCGCTGCCGGCATCTGGCCACGGTCCGGCTCACGGTCCGGGCCACGATTCGGCGCTTGGAGACGAGGAGGTCGATCCGGAGCTGCTCGCGCTCCCGGGCCCACCGCGGACGGAGCGCACGGTCACGCTTCTGGTACTCGTCATCACGGTGCTCGCCTCGATGGCGATGGTCTTCATCCTCGCGCGCGACGCCGCCTATGCCTTTGCACCGAAGAGCGCGACCGACCTCGGCGACCTGCGCACGTCGAGCCCGGGCGCCGTCGGCGAGAACAAGATGGTGCGCGGGCAGGGCATGCTCGGCGCGGTCGGGTCGATTCGCTACGAGCGCCCCTTCGAGTCGAGCTCGTACCGCGTGGCGCCGGTCGCCGGCCGACCTGATGTCTGGGTCGAGATGCGCGTCCCCGCAGGTCAGGAGAGCTCGCGCTTCGTCCCGCCCAGCAACTTCACAGGCCGGCTCGTACGCTTCGACTCCGCCGGCCCGCGCCACCGCGGTCTCGCGACAGCCATCCATGACGCCTCCGGCGAGCCGGTCCCCGCAGGCGCATGGCTGATCGTCGACGGTGACGCGCCCGACAACGCGCGCTGGGCGGTTGCCCTCGTGCTCTTGTTCTTCGGCTTCGCCGGATGGAACGCGGGCGTCTTGATTCGGCTGATAAAGAGAGTCCGCTGATACTCAGCGCGCGCGCATGACGTGCGTGTGGACGGGGTTGCGCTCGAGCGCGCAGCCAGGTGTGTTGCGGGAGCACTTGGCGCGGATGCCCGGAGCTTCGTCGGCGGGACGATGGCGGAGGTAGGCTTCCTCGGTGGCGCGCGCGATGTCGGCGGAGGCGCCGAGTGGGGGCAAAGCGAGAGCCTGCACGCGCAGGAGATCGGCGTCGCGGGGCTTGAGGGCTAGGCCACGGCGCGTGGCCTCGAGGGCTTCGGCGTAGAGGCCGGCGCTGCCTGCAGCGAGGGCGAGGCGTGTGAACGAAGTGTCGTCGCGGGGCGCGAGGCGCGCTGCGCTCTCGAGGTGCGGGACCGCCTCGCTCCACCGCCACACGTTCGCCAATGCGTCGCCGCGCACGCGCGCGAGGGCAGGGTGGTTGGGCGCAAGCGGCTCGGCACGGTCCGCCCATAGAATCGCGTCTTCGGGACGACCCTCGCGGGACGCGACTTGCGCGAGGATCGACATCACCATCGCGCGCTCACGATCGCCTGGCGCGACCGCCAGCGCGCGCTCGAGCGGAGGCCGCGCTTCGCCGACCCACTCCTGAAGCGCGTGCGAGAGGCCGAGGCCGTAGTCGTAGAGGCGACGCCATTCGTCGGCCGCAGGCGCGCGCTGCACGTGGGCCCCGACGAGGACGGTCGACGTCGCGATCTCGGCAATTGGTTGTGGAGTGCATGGATCGAGCGCGACGCCGGTGCGGCGCACGCCCTCGTCGCGGAAGCTTCGTGCGCGCGGCGTGGCGGCTTCATCGCAGACGAGGCGCTGCACCGTGAGGCTACGCGTGCGGTGCCGGAGACGCGCCGTGACGCGAAGCGGGAACGCGCTCTCCTCCAGCGCGGGCGGCACCGTGAAGCCGTACTCGACCACCTCGGCGTCGCGCGGCGGGAGTGTGTGGTTGGTGACGACCGCGCGGAAGCGATCGGTTTCGCGCGCGCGCACGGGCGCACCTTGATCGTCGAGCAGGGTCGCGCGGAGCACGTGCGCGGTCTCGTCGTCGGGATCGACGTCGTGGTGGGTACCGGCCTCGGCGATGCGTCGACCGTGCGCGTCGTCGACCGTGACCTCGACCCACGCGTCGGCGGCGTCGACGACGCCACCAGGGAAGCGATGGCCAACGCTGCGGTTGCGCAGCGTGACGCCGAGCACGACGTCGTCGCCGCGCTCGAGCGACGCGCCGTCGGCAGGGAAGGTGCGGCCGCGCGGCGTCTTGACCGCGGACACGTCGATGCTCGCGATGCCGCTGAGGAACGCCTTCACGCGCGCGAGCGTGTCCGCGTCGCCGCGCATCGATGCGAGCCAGGTGTGCGCGCCGAGAAAGCGATGCGACGCGATCTTGCCGTTCTTTGCCGCGGCATCGCCGAGCTTCGCTTCTTCCTTCTCCATGTGGCAGCTCTTGCAGTCGCGCTCGGCGACCGGCTCGTCGATGCGCTCCGAGAGGCTCGCCGCGTAGGCGGAGCGCGCCCAGGGCGTGGCGTCGTCTTGGCCTGGGAGGTGATGCGCGTTGCCCGAAGCCTCATCGAGGAAGACGCGGTGGCACGTCATGCACAGGGCCGCCGTACGGAGCGGAGCGAGCGCAGCTCTCTGTTTGTGGAGGACGACGCTGGCCGCGTCGCCCTCCTTCGGGATCGGCATCAGCGTCGCGTCGAGGTCGTAACTGCCGTTGCCGTCGGGACGGGCGTTGGCGATGCCGTGGCACGTACGGCACGTGTCGCCGCCGTGCGCGCGCGGCTCCTTGGCATCGACCGGACCGTCCATCGCCGTGTCCGAGGTCAGCGCAACGTCGTGGCACCCGCCGCACCAGCGGCTCGCCGTCTCGCCCTTCTCGCGGCGGAAGCGATCGACGGACGCGCGGTAGATCGGGTTGTTGAACGAGCCGAACGCGTGCGCGCTGGTGCGCCACATCGCCGCGACGTCCGCGTGGCAGCCGGCGCAGGTCTCGGTGGCGGTGGGCACGGTGCAGGAGTCATAGCGAGGGACGACGACGTTCATCAGCGAAGGCATGAAGCGCTCGGTGCCCGCACCACCGGCGAGCGCGCGCTCTGGTGGAAGTAGCGGAGCACGCAGCGGACGCGCCGTCGGCTGATCATCGGAGGGTGGCGGCGCTTGCGAGGCGCACGCGGCGACGAGCGCGAGCGCGAGTACGGAGCCGAGGCCGCGGGCGCTCATCAGGTGCGGCGACGGCGCGTGACGAGGAGGGACGCGAGCGCGAGCGACGCCAGCCACGCGCCCGAGCTCGAGTCGCGCGAAGCGTGTATAGCGCAGCCTTTGCCGCAGCCTTTGTTGGCTTGCTCGGTTGGAACGGGCGCGCCGGCGTCGGCGGCGGTCGGCATGTCGTTCGGTGAAGTCGGCGACGGCGCCACCACCTGGGCGTACGCGGGCCGTACGGCAAACACCGCGAGAAGAATCGCGAGCACCCAGGGCAGCCGTTGGCTCATGACGGCGAGGCTACCAGGACCTCGGGATCGCCGCGCCGCCGTTCCTGCCGCCTGTCCGTGCCTCACAAGTCTTTCGCGAGGCGCTATCCTGACGGGCGATGCGCGTGGCGATCGTGGGCGGTGGAGTCATGGGGTGCGCGACGGCGCTTGCCCTGGCGAAGCGCGGGGCCGAGGTGGTCCTCCTCGAGCGTGCCGTGCCTGGCGCCGAAGCGTCGAGCGCGGCCGCGGGCATTCTCGGCGCGCAGATGGAGGCGCCTGGCGGAAGCCCGCTCCTCGATTTGCTCGTGTCGGCACGCGCGGGGTACGGGGTCTGGGCCGAGGAGCTTCGCGCCGAGACGGGGATCGACATCGGCTTCCGCGTATCGGGTGTGTTGCATGTCGCGCGCACCGAGGACGAGCGTGACGCGCTCGCGAAATCGGTGGCGTGGCAATCGAACGAAGGGCTCGCCGCGTCGCTGCTCGAGCCCAAGGACGCGCGCGCGATCGAGCCCGAGCTCTCCGCCGACATCGTGGCGGCCGCGTATTTTCCCGACGACGCGCAGATCGATCCGCCGTCGCTTCTTCGCGCGCTCGTGGCTGCGGTCGCGCGCGCGGGCGTCATCGTGCGGTCGGGCATCAGTGTCGAGCGCGTGATCGTCGAAGGCGGAAAATGCCTCGGCGTCGCGCTCGCCTCCGACACCCACGAGGCCGAGGAGCTCCGCGCCGACGCGACGGTGCTCGCGGCCGGAAGCTGGTCTTCCCTCGTCCCCGGGATCGGCAACCTCGTGCCCAAAGTGACTCCAGCACGCGGTCAGATCGTCCTGCTCGACGAGCGCCCGCCTCGCCTCCGTACGATCGTCGTCGGCGGCGACGCCTACGCGGTCCCGCGTGGTGACGGCCGCGTGCTGTGCGGCTCCACGGTCGAGTTCGTCGGCTTTCGCCGCGACGTCACGGCAGGCGGTGTGCGCTCGATTCTCGATGGCACGCTGCGCGTCGTGCCCGGTCTCGCCAACGCCACGCTCGCCTCGATGTGGTCGAGCTTCCGGCCTTTCGCGGTCGACGGCGTCCCGATGATCGGCAGGAGCAAGCTGCCCGGTCTGTTTCTCGCCACGGGCCACCACCGCAACGGCATCTTGCTCGCGAAGATCACCGGCGACCGCGTCGCGAGCGCGATCTACGCGAGCGAGCGCGCGCAAGTCCCGAAGCCAGCAGACACCGAGCTCGACATCGACGTCGACGTCACCGAGCCCCCACGTTGAGAAGGCGCTTCCTCTACTGAAAGCGCTAACCGAGCAGCGCGCGCACCTTGCGGAGGACGTCGACGTCGGCGGGTGGGAAGCGAGCAGGATCGAGCTCGGCGACCCCCGCCCACGCAACGGCGGCGACGTCGATGGCGGTCGGCTCGGGTGAGCCCTCGGTGCGCTTTACGATGTAAAATAAGAGGAGGACCGATTTCGCCGCCTCGGCGTAGTGGTGGAACGTCACCTCGAGGATGTCGCCCACCGTGACGTCGACGCCGATCTCTTCCTTGAGCTCGCGTACGAGCGCAGCGCGTGGATCCTCGCCCGACTCGACCTTGCCGCCGGGAAATTCCCAGCTGCCAGCGAGGTGGGACCCCGGCTTTCGTTGCGACAAAAGCACGCGCCCGCGCTCGACGAGAACGCCCGCGGACACGAGCACCAAACCCGCGGCAGGCATGGGCAACTCGGTCGTGGGGCCTGCCGATTTTCCGCGCCCCATGGCTCGAGGCCTAGAGTATCGTCCCGCCCCATGCAACACGGTATTTCCCCGTCCGAGGGCGCTGCGAAGAATGGTGCTCGCAAGATTCGCAACGAGTTCCAGACGCGCGTTCGCTTGCCGCTGAACGAGCTCGCGAAGTGGCCGCCCGACGACGACGAGGTGCCCGGCGGCGCCGGCGGCCCGAGCGTCCCGCAAGGCTATGGCGGCGGGGGCGACTTCGGCGGTGGCGGCGACGGCAACTTCAAGAAGGGCGCGTTCAAGCCCATCGCGATCATCCTCGCCATCCTTCTCGTCGTCGGTGGCGTGGTCCTCGCGATCTTCGCGGCCAAGGGCGAGTCCGAGAAGATGAGCATCACGGACATCGGGCGCGAGCGAAACCAGATCTACCTGCTGCCGAAGACCGAGCAGCTGCCGAAGTGGCGCGTGTGGGCCGCGCGGCCCGACG
>CAXSGV010000335.1:2567-7921 GCA_964236615.1 uncultured Polyangiaceae bacterium | reverse complement strand
GCGTACCGCGCGCTCGACGAGCAGGGAGGACTCGACGAGGAGCGGCACGATGCGCCCCTGCATCTCCTTCGCCTTCTGCATGACCGAGTCGGCTGTCGGGAGCTCGCCCTTCATGGCGGCAACGACCGGAGCCCACGCGGCGAGCGCGCGCTTCACGAGCGCTTCCATCTTGGCGAGATCGCGGAAGGCACCCATCGTGATTCCGCGGCGCGCTGCCTTGTCCTCGTAACAAGGCCCGACGCCGCGCTTGGTCGTGCCGATGGCGTCGACGCCTTGCTCGCGCAGCGTGTCGACGGCCACGTGGTACGGCAAGATCGCGTGTGCGCGATCCGAGAGCGCAAGCTGCCCGGGCCGGACGTGGCCGCGTTTCGTGAGCTCGTCGATCTCGCCGAGCAGGCTCGTGGGATCAATCACCATGCCCTGGGCGAGCACGCAGCGCGTGTTCGGCCGAAGGATGCCGCTCGGGATCAAGCGAACGATGACTTTGTCGTTGCCGACGACGAGGGTGTGGCCGGCGTTCGGGCCGCCCGCGAAGCGCACGACCATCTGTGCGTGCTCGGTGAAGAGGTCGACGATCTTCCCCTTCCCCTCGTCACCCCACTGCGCTCCGACAACGACAACGGCGGTCATGGCCGGATACTAGACCGGAACCCGCGCTCAGATCGACTGGCCCCTCGCAAGAACTCGCGTGAATCCCCAGGAGGCAGCGTAAGCGCGCGCATCTTCCGCGTTTCGCACCGTCACTGCGGGGATGCCTCGAGCGCGCAACGCCATCGCGCGCGGATCGTCGGGCGCACCGATCACGACGACACGCTCCGGCCCCTCCTCGTGTGCGGCTTCGAGACCCGCCGCGCGGCGGGCCCATTCGAGCGCGTGGAGATCGAACGCGAAGCCGACCGCCGGCATCGGTGCGCCGAAGTGCGCGAGCAGCTCGTCGTAGCGGCCCCCCGAGCCGAGCGGCTCGCCCGGGCCCTCGGCGTAAGCGTGAAAGATCGTCCCCGTGTAGTAGGCAAAGCCGCGAACCTCACCCAGGTCGGCGGTCACTTGCCCGCCCGTTCCGCGCGTTGCAACCGCGGCAGCGTCGAACACCTCGAGCAAGCGAAGCACCCCCGCCTCGGCCGGCGTGCCCTTCGTGATGCGTCCTCCTTCGAGTATCGCGTCGCGCCCGCCTTGCACCTGCACGAGCTCCGCGAGGACGGCGACGTTGGGGGCGACTTCCTCCTTGGCGCAGAGCGCGAGCTCGTCAGCGTCCTTGCGTGCGAGCGCAGCTGTGGCTCGCGCGACGACAATGTCGGATGCATCATCCAACAAGGAGCGAACGATGCTCGCGTCGCCTAGGTCGATCAGGAACCGATCGATTCCAGCGGCAGCGAGCCCCTCGGCCGCGAGACACAGCACCTCCACATCGCCGTCGAATCCCGGAGCTCCTGCGAGCTCGATACCCACTTGGGGGATCTGCCGGCTCTTCCTCGCGCGACCGCTGCGGCGCCGAAGGACCGTCGCTTCATAGGCAAGTCGCCATGGCGCGTGGCGATTCTGCATCCGTGTGGCGATCATGCGTGCGATCTGTGGCGTGATGTCTGGACGGAGAACGGCGACCTCGCCCGACTCCGGCTCCACGAAACGGAGCACGTCGCGCGGATCGAGATCGCCGAGCCCTCGCTCGAGAACCGCGGCAAATTCGAAGGCCGGCGGCGTGACGATCGCGTAGCCCCGAAGGGCAAAGCACTCCATGAGCTTCGTCGCGAGAGCCCGACGACGAGAGGCCTCTTCTGGAAGCAGATCGCGCATGCCGGCGGGGAGCGGATGCTCGAGGGCCTCGGACTTTTCCACATCGCGCGGTGAGGTCATGCGGTTCACGGAACGCCCACCGCAGGGTCGTGTCAAGGCTTCGGCACGGGACTCGCAATGAGCCGTCGCGTCCGCTTCGACACGAGGAAAACAACGTCATGGCATTCGCGATCGACCGTAGCCTTCTCCGCCGAGCCCTTGATGGTGAGACGCGCGCGCTCAACTCTCTCGTGAGTGAGCTGCGCCCCCACATCGAGCGCCAGCTTCTCCGCTACCCCGTCGCCGACGAGGATCGCCGCGACCTCCTGCAAGCCACTCTGATGCAGGTCGTCCGTCGTCTCGGCAGCTTCCGCGGTGACTCGAGCTTCTCCACCTGGTTGTTCCGCGTGACCGCGAACGAGGCGCTCATGATGATGCGCTCGCAGCGCCGTCACCGCGCGCGCCTCGTCGAGGGTCTCGACTTCGAAGAGCTCGGCGCGCTGCCGGCCTCGAACGACGCCGAGCTCACGAGCCGTGGTGACGTCGGCGCCGCGAACAACGAGCGCGACGCTCGCGTTCGCAACGCGCTGGCCGAGCTCCCCGACGACTACCGCGACGTGGTCGTGGCCCACTACCACCTCGATCTCGGCCTTCAAGAGATTGCCGATCGGTTCGACCTTAGCGAGAGCGCGGTTCGCTCACGCTTGCACCGCGCACGCTCGCGTCTCCGCACGATCCTCGAAGGCACGCCGCTCGCCGTCGAAGCCCGCGAAGAGGCACGCACCTCGCCGGCACGCCGCACGGGCACCGACGACGCCGCCCCCGTCTCGCAGACGCGGCCGACCGCGGCTGCCTCCGGTTCGGCTCTCGAAAACGCTGCCTGATTTTCCCCTCCAGCGCGCGGTACCTTAGGGCTCCATGAGTCTGCCGAGGCCGCGCGCTGTCGTATTCGATCTCGACGGGACGCTCATCGAGTCCCGCGGCGATATCGCGGCAGCATGCAACCACGCGCTCGAAGCGTGTGGTCGTCCGGCGCAACCGATCGAGCTCGTTCGCACCTACGTTGGCGATGGCGCGCGGATGCTCGTCGCGCGCGCGTTCGGCCTCTCGCCCGATGCGCCCGACGTCGACCAGGGGCTCGCGTTCTTCCACGCGTACTACCAGGCGAATCCTGTAAAATACACGCACCTTCTCCCCGGGGCCAGCGAGGCCCTCGACGCGCTCGCCGCCGCGGGGATCGCAGTCGCGCTCGCGACCAACAAGCCGCGCGCGACGACGCTTCTCGTGCTCGATGGGCTGGGTCTCGCGCCGCGCTTCGGTGCGATCGCGGCCGGCGGCGACGGGCCGCTCAAGCCTCACCCGTTCGTGCTCGAGCTGGTTCTCCGTCAGCTCGGTGTCGCGCCGCGCGACGCGTGGATGGTCGGTGACGGCCCGCAAGACATCGGCGCCGGCAAGGCGGCAGGCACGGTCACGATCGGGGTGCTCGAGGGCTTCGTCGATCCGGCGCGTCTGCGCGAGGCGAAGCCCGACGTCTTGCTTGCGACACTCCACGAGCTGCTACCGCTGCTCGCGTAGCTACTGCGGATCGGGTTTGACCTCGATCTCCTTCAGCCGCGCGCGCGTCTGCTGGAGCCTCTCGAGCACCGGCCCGAGCTTGGTGCGATCCCGCGCGAGATCTTCCTTTTCGGCAGGATCGCTCGCGAGATCGAAGAGGTTGTACGAGCTGCCGCCGAAGTGAATGAGCTTCATGCCGGGCGTAGGGCCCGCGATGATGGCGCGCCGCATCTGCGTGTATGGCCCGACCGGCATGTCGATGTAGACGTCGCGCTCCGCGAGCTTGGTCGCGTCCTTCGCCATCACGTCGCCGATCAAGCTCTGGCCCGACAGCTCGCCCTTCGGCGCCTCGATCCCCGCGATGTCGAGCACCGTCGGTACCAGATCGATCTGGCTGCGTTTGAGCGGGACGTGGTGCGGCACGACGCCCGGTACGTAGACGACGAGGGGGACGCGCACGAGGGGCTCCCAGATCTCGACGCCGTGCCAGCTCATTCCGTGCTCGGCGAAGGCCTCACCGTGATCGGCGGTCACGACGATCGCCGTCTTCTTGCCCCAGGGCTCCGACTCGACGCGATCGAGCAGGCGGCCGAGGTGCTTGTCGGTGAACCAGACCTCGCCGTCGTAAGCCGCCTTCGTGACGGCGACGGGGCCCTTTTCGCCCTCGCCGAGGAAGCTCGGTGCGCCGTCTTTTTCGTGCGGCGCGTACTGCGCGTGCGGATCGAAGTAATGAACCCACAAGAAGAAGCGACCGCTCGTCGTCTGAGGCTTGTCGACGATGCGCAGCGCGGCGTCGGTGAGCTCTTTGCTCGTGACCGACGTGTCCGTGTCGCCCTGCCCGCTCGCTGGCACCGCCGAGACGTCGAACTCCGTGAAGCCTTGCGAGATGCCGCTCGACGGTCGGAAGTACCAGTGCGACGCCGCGCCGGCCGTGTAAAAGCCAGCCTTCGCGAAGCGTTCGGCGAGGAACACGTTGCCCGGCGCGTACGCGTTGAAGTGCGAGCCGTTACGCAGCGTCTCGCTCGGGTACTTGCCGATCATCATCGGGCCGACGCTCTTGCCGGTGTACGAAGCCATCGAGTATGCGCGATCGAACACGACGCCCTTGGCTGCGAGGCGATCGAGGTTCGGCGTGGTCGGCTTGGGGTACCCCATGAAGCCGACGTCGGGGCGCAGCGTGTCGATCGTGATGAAGATCACGTTGAGGTCGGGCGGCACTGCGACGGCGTTCGCTGCATCACGGTCCGGCGTCACCGTGGGAACGGGCACTGGCAGATCGCTTCCCGAGCAGTCTTCGTCGACGCCGTTGCCGGGGATGTCGACCGACGTCGGGGAGCGCTTCGGGTCACCGTCGTCGCAGTCGCCGCCGCCGAAGAACGCCGACGCGCCGTCGTGATCGCGATCGGTGAGCTTTCGAAGCACGGCGGCCGAGATCTTCCCGAGCGGCGCCAGACGTTCGACAGCCCGTGCGACGTCCTGATCGCGCTCGAGCGACGTCGCCGCACGCACCGAGAGCGCTTGCGGCAGCAGCGCGAGCAGCGTGGCGAACAGCGCCGCACGAAGCGAAACAGGGCGCCGTGCGAAGGCGATCATCGCGACGTAGGTGCCCATGGCGATCGCCACGAGATCGACGGCGGGGCGCAGATCGAGCTCCGGTCGTTTGAGCACGCCGAAGATACCGAGTGCGCCGCCGGTGTCGCCGCCGATGCTCCCCATGCGCACGCCGAGCGCGAGCACTGCGAACGAGAACGCGATCGCGACTCCGCTGGTGGCGACCGGATCGAGGAGACGCGGGCTGCGGTCGGCCCCCGCGGCCAGCGTGCGACGGAGCGAGGGCAAGAGCGCGAGACCGAGCGAGGCATAGACGAAGAAGAGCGCGATCGACGACGCCGCGAGCTCGAGCCCGACGCTCCACGCTACGCCGCGCGCGAGGAGGTTGCGCGCAAGGCTGGCGATCGAGACGGTCCACGCGAGGAGCACGAGCACAGCGAGAGGGAGGATCGCCGCGGTGCGCGAGCGCAAGAGCACGG
>CAXSGV010000335.1:0-2557 GCA_964236615.1 uncultured Polyangiaceae bacterium | reverse complement strand
GATCGCAGCGAGCTCGCGTGCTCGCGAAGGCTGCGCGAGTGATCGGGCTCGAGGAAGATGCACGCAACGCCGACGGCAAGCGCGAGCACGAGCGCGATGGGCGCGACGAGACCGGCGTCGGCAAGGACCAGCGCGCCGTACGAAGGGCCGTGCGCTCCGGTGCCCCCCTCGAAGCACGAGTGACCCTCCGCGAGCGCGACGAGCACGCTCGCGGTCACGCCACCCGCGAGCCCGACGAGCAAGCGCTTCAGCCAAATCGACGCAGAGGCCACCACGAGGCCGACGGTTCTACTTCGTCTTGTGCGCCCGCGCGAGAGGGTGTGCGGCGTCGTAGACCTTCATCAAGTGCTCCATCGACACGTGCGTGTAGCGCTGCGTCGTCGAGAGCGAGGCGTGGCCGAGGAACTCCTGGATGGCGCGGAGGTCGGCGCCGCCGTCGAGCAAATGGGTCGCGGCGGTGTGACGAAGGGCGTGCGGATGGAGATCGGCGCGCCCGGCGCCGAGCGCACCGAACCGCTGCACGAGGATCTGCACCGCACGGACGCCGAGCGGAGCGCCCCGCGCGGAGACGAAAAGCGCGGTCGGATCGAGCGCACCCGTCTTGGGGTGCGCGAGCTCTTTCCGGACGGCGAGCCAAGCGTGGATGGCCTCGATCGATTTGCGACCGAGCGGAACGAGGCGCTCCTTCGATCCTTTGCCGAGGACGCGCGCCGAGGCGCTCGGCAGATCGAGATCTCCAATCGCGAGCGCCGCAAGCTCGCTCACGCGAAGGCCGGAGCCGTAGAGCAGCTCGAGCACCGCGCGATCACGCTTGCCGACGACGGTCGTGGTGTCCGGCGCTTCCATCACCTGCGCCGCCGCGTCGACGGACAAGAACGTGGGCAAAGGCCGCCGCACTTTGGGGCTCGACAGCTCGTCGGCCGGGCTCTTGTCGATGAAGCCGCGCTTTCGCAGAAACCGCATCCACGTGCGAACAGCCGCGATCTTCCGCGCGACCGAGCTCGCGGTCACCACACGCGAGAGTGTGCCGAGCCACCCGCGAAGGACATAGACGTCGACGTCGGCGACGAGGGCGGCCTCACCGCGTTTGTCCTTCACGAACGCCGCGAGCGTGAGCAGATCGCCGCGGTAGGCGCTCACGGTGTTCGGCGAAGCGCGCCGCTCACTCGTGAGGTGCACCATGAATTTCTCGAGCGCGTCGTCGAGCTTCACCCCTTGCTCGTAGCACCAGGGCGACGTGGCTTCCGAATTTGTGGTTATTAAGCCCGAAGTGGAAACGGCGCCCGGCTTCATCGAGACGACGCGCGGGCGTCTGCGCATCCTGTGGAAGCGCGCCAAGGAGGAGCACGCGACGCCGCGCGCGATCGGTTGGGCAGTTGCGATTGGCGTGTTCGCTGGCTGCACGCCCGCGCTCGGGGTTCATGGTTGGGTCGCGCTCGGCCTCGCGACGCTCCTCAAGAAAAACCGCATGTGGACGTGGATCGGCTCGCGCGTCTCGAACATCTTCGTCCTCCCGTGGATCGTTCTTGCCGAGATCCAGGTCGCACACCGCGTGCGCACGGGCGCGTGGGTGCCGGTCACCGTCGACGACGTGTTCGACCGCGCGCCGGAGCTTCTTCTCGATTGGTGCCTCGGCACGATCCCCGTCGGCGTTGGCCTCGGTATCTTGCTCGGGCTCTTCGCGTTCGCGGTTGCGAGCTACCGGGTCACGCGGGCAGAGCGGCGGCGCAAGCTCGCTCCACCTCCGCCACGGTCTTCGGAACCCCCTCCGTCAACGTCACCGGACCCGACGCCGTGACGAGGATGTCGTCCTCGATGCGCACGCCGATGCCGCGCCACGCCGGCGGGACCTTGTCGTAGTCCTTGCCGATGTAGATGCCCGGCTCGACGGTGATCACCATTTTCGCCTCGAGCTTCCGCGGCTTTCCGTCGACGAAGTAAGCCCCCACATCATGGACGTCCATGCCGAGCCAGTGGCTCGTGCGGTGCATGAAGAAGGGGCGGTAAGCCTCTTCTTTGATGAGGGTTTCAGGATCGCCCTTCAAGAGACCGAGGCGCACGAGCCCCTCCACGATCGCCTCGACGCTGCGCTTGTGGATCTCTTCGAGCGTGGCGCCGACGACCGTCGCCTCGATGCTCGCGAGCTGTGCGTCGAGCACCACCTCGTAGATCGCTTTCTGCTCCGTCGTGAACTTGCCGCTGACGGGGAACGTGCGCGTGACGTCGCTCGCGAGGTAGTCGTACTCGCAGCCCGCATCGATCAAGAGCAGCTCGCCATCCTGCATCTTTCGGTTGTTCGCGCGGTAATGGAGGATCGTCGCGTTCGGCCCCGATCCGACGATGCTTCCATAAGCGGGACGCTCTGCGCCGTTCTTGCGGAACGTCTGGAGGAGCACCGCTTCGACCTCGTACTCGTGCATGCCGGGCTTGGTCGCGGCCATCGCGCGGCGGTGCGCCTCGGCGGTGATCTCGGCGGCGCGACGCATCGAGGCGACCTCGGCGTCGTCCTTGAGGATGCGCATCTCGTGCAGGACGCTTCCCGGATCGATGATCTCGG
>CAXSGV010000334.1:0-7932 GCA_964236615.1 uncultured Polyangiaceae bacterium | reverse complement strand
CCCATTGCAACTCCTCGCTGTGGAGGTGTTGCGACGACCGATTGAATTCACCCGGCGCTTGCTCTTCAAAACGACTCGCAACGCTTCGGTCAATTCGTCGCTCTCGACACCACGCACGTGGAACGAAGTCTCGAATCGTACGGTGACCGCGCGTTCCTTGCGCATGCGAAGCGGAGGGAGAAAACGAAGGATCCGCGGTCGAAGGAGCTCCTCTTGCCTCGACAGCGGCGTTGGAAGTCCTGCATCCCGAGCAATCAGGTTGAACATCTCCGTCGACGTCTCCGCAGAGACATCGATCCCCCGAGCGAACTGTCCTCGCCGCCTTGCGTCGTCGACGAGATCGGCCAAGAAGGCAACCTTCAGCGGCGCGGACTTCTTACGAGGTCCGGGGGAGCCCTCGAAGGATACGCGGCCCTTCGATTGCCCGGCGGACCAGCGCTCGATCACGAAAGAGTCGACGTCGGGCTCGGCTCCCATCCCGATGCCCACGCACCCGAGCTCGCGCGAAAGGTTCGCTACCCAGAAGACCTCCATACCGACGCGATCGAGCTCGTCGACGACGACCCAACCCTTCTTGCTCGCCAGCCGGATTTCGCGTGCCTCTGGATGCTGCTCGTCCTCAGCGAGCCGCCACCCTTCGCGGCGGAGCATGCTGGTGATTGCCTCCGCAACACGGTCCACCGATCGCTCGAGAACGCACTGCAGTCTGAGGATCTCGATGCTCATGCCCGCGGAGCGTGCTGCACGTTCGGTGGGGCCCTAGCCGCCCGAGACCGCCCGGTGTCAGGCGTCAGGCGTCAGGGATGGAAGGTGTTGTCGCCTTCGCCCCAGACGACAACCATCTGGTCCGCCGGAAGACCCGCGAGGATGCGGTCGTAGCTCGCCGGTGTATCGCGGCGCAGCATGGCGCGAAGAACGACGAGGAGCGAGCTGCTCTCGTTCACGACGTAGGACGGGAGCACGTTCGTCATGACGTCGAGGTACTTGGTGCCGTCAGGATCGCCCGCGCCATTTACGGCCGCGTGGCGCTCGGTGAGTGTCGTGTCGGCGTAGGCGAAGGAGTCGCACGAGTTGAACACGAAGAGCTGGTACTTACCCGCTTTGGCGCGGCTCATTTCAGAGAGCGCGCGCGTGTTCTTTCCGAGCACGGAGTGGCCGACGTAGGTCACGAGATCGGCGCGCTCGCTGAGAGGGCCGTACCGTTCTGCGAAGTCGGGTCCTGACTCGTAGAGCGAGTCGATTTCGAGAGCGTTGATGGTGACGGGGCGGTCGACGCCGCCGACGCGCACTTTGCCCGTGATCGTGACATCGCGAAGCAACGACGGGCCGCGCACGTTGTCGACGACGGTGGCGCCGACGAGCGCGCGCTTTGCGCCGTCGATGAAGGCTTGGACTTCTTCGCGACGGCCGCTGCCGTCGTGCGTGTTGAAGACCGACACGACGTCGAGCGCGCCGTCGCTCCACGCGAGATCGTACTCGGGGTATTTTCCCTCGGTGACCTTCGTGTTCGGTTCGACGGCGACCGTGAGCCGCGTGACGTCGGCGTCGGCGAGGTGGCAATTCAAAGCCGACGGGTTGAAGTCGTACCAGAAGGACTCGATCGCGACGCCGTGCTCGAGCTCGCCACACGCGCCCACGTACTTGCCATTGAAGGCCGCGATGGTCGTGAGGTCGCGCGGCAACACGATGTCGTAGGTGGCCGCGACTTTCGCCGTCTTCCGCCATGCGACCGGGAGGCGCGCCGCATACGAGATGCGCTTCTTCCCATCGACGATGCTCTCATTCACTTCGGTCAGCGTGACGCGGCCCACCTGGCTGTTGCCCTCGCGCAGGGTGAGCGGACCGACCGTGTAGAACAACTGCTGCACGATCGCCTTGTGGGCGTCGTCCGTCCTCGCAGCGAGGACCTCACCGCGGAACACGAAGTCGACGAACTGCGCCTCCTTGCTCGTGAGCGCGTCCTCGTCCTGTACTTCGGGAAGCGGCTCGGGCGCCGACGCGCACGCAAGAAAAGAGAACGCCGCCACCATCGACACGAGCCATCGCTTCATTCGCGGACCTCTAGAACAAGACACCGTGGGGAAAGACAACACCGTCAGTCGCGCCCGCTGTCGCGGACCGCGCCGCCCTCGGCGCCAGGCCCTGCGTCGGGTGAGGCCGCATCGGTCGCTGCGTCCGGTGCGCCGGCATCGCGTGCGCCGGCGTCGCGGCGGCATCCGTCCGGGGAGGTGCTGCAGGAGTGCGTCGTCGAGACGCCAAGGCCGACGAGCCAGGCGCCGACCGCGTATTTGGACGCGTCGTCGAGGCGCGCATGCCAGTTCGTCTTCGGAAGGCCAACGACGTCGTTGGGGAGGAAGGTGTAGCTCGCGTTCACGCCGATGACGCTGATCTCCTTGAGACCGCGGCGGTAGAGGGGACCTCCGGAGTCACCGGGACAGAGACCCGCAGCGGCGACGTCGCCGTTGGGTCCCGGAGTGAACGAGAAGTCACCGTCCATCGCGGCGAGGACCTCGGTCTCGGCAGCCGTCACCGGCCCGCCGGGGTGTGTGATCGAGCTGACCGGAATGAGCACGGTCTTCTTTGCGCGCAGCTTGTCGTCGGCTCCGCCGAACGTGTGCGTACCGGTCGTGCATCCGTAGCCGAGGATCGTGACCTCGTCGCCAGCGAGCGGCGGATCGAGATCGACCGGAGCCTCGGGGACGCCGTCGAGATCGGCCGTGACCACGATGACCGCGACGTCGGGCGCGTCGCGCCGTTCGGCCGATGCCATTCCGTTGCAGCCGATCGTCTTGCAGACCTCGACGATCCGCGGATGAAGGCTCGTCGTCGCGATCGTGAAGTTTTCGGTCGCGGGGTTCTCTTGCCCGCGGCGGAGACGCAAGGGGACGCTGTGACCCGGTGCGAAGTCCGGCCGAATGGTTCCGCGGGCGTCGCGAACGCAGTGGGCGGCTGTCAGGATGTGCCGCGGTCCGACCTTGGCCGCGGTGCAGTTGCCGACGATCTGAACCGTCGCGGGGAACTCCGTCGCGGCGGCTACCTCGCCGTTGATCAGCGCGCCGTCGGCGTCCTCCGAGGTGTCACCCGCGGCGCCGCTGCATGCGACGCCCCCGCCTGCGAGGGCCACAAAGGCCATCGCGAAGCCCAAATGCCATGCGTTTCCAAGGTGTGCGCGCAGTAGGGACGTGTGGGCCATCGGCCTACCTTGACATCCCTCTGGCTCAGCGCCAGCACAAACGGCTGTGCCACACCAAATTTAGAGCGCGACCTCGAGCCCGAGCGTCGTGCGGAACTGTGGGTAGGCGAAGGGCGCGCCGGTCAGGTGCGGCGCGGGTACGGCGACACCGAGCGGGTAAAAAATCACGTAGACGTTGCCCGTGAGCTTCCACTCGACCCCAAGCGGGTTGATTGCGGCGAAGATCCCGACGCTGCCTTTCGGCACACCGTAGAGCTCGAGGAGCTCGATCGACGTTCCGAGCTGCAGCGACGATCGCAGGTTCACGGCTTCGAACCGCAAAGGAAAGCGCACGATCAGCGTCGCAGCGATGTTGGTCGCGCCCAACTGAAGGCGCTGCGTGTGAACGCCGTACCACCAGTTCAACTCACCATCGAGGCCGACGACCCAGGTGTCGTTCAAGCGAAAACGCGCGCCGACCGCGACGGCAATCGCGGGATCGACGAACGCCCCTGCGCCGGAGCCGAAGAGCGCGAAGGGGGACGTGTGCACGGCCTCCTTCTGCACGTCCTTTGCTTCCTCACGCGTCACCGGTGCCCGCTTTTCGTTGGGCTTTTCTTCGGGAAGCGTGTTGGGAACGATCGCGGCCTCGGCGGCTTTCGTGTCCGCCGCCGTCGCGCCGCCGTCTGGTGCGCTCGGCGGAGGTGAAGCCGCGTCGGCGGCGCGCGCGCTCGAAGGAAATGCCAACGCAAGTGTGAGAGCGAGCAGGGCGGCGCGTGCGGCGACTCGGCGCTGCGCACGCGCACGATTCGCGTGGGCGCGCCGACGTGCGCGGCGTCGAACGAGCGAAAGACCGAGCACGAGCGCAGCGGCGATCAGTGTCGTGCCGGAGGCGGTTCGACCGACGATGCTGCATCCGCAGCTGCCGGGCTCAGGGTACGCGTTCTCCGCCGCGTCGCACCAGTGGTTGTCAGCGGTGCAGCCCGCTTCGAACGTGAGGTACTTGGCGAGCACTGCGTCGACCGCCTGCTCTTTCCCGGCGCGATCGAGCGTCGGATCGAGCGCAGCGCGCAGCAGCTCGATCGACGCCGTGGTCGCGAGCGTGCGGTTGCGCGTGCGGAGAGGGTCCGGATCGTCGCAACGATCGAGCTCGGTCTTGTGGATCGGACCATCGCGCGACTCGACCTCGTTCTTGTTCACGAACTCGATCCAGTTGAGGACGACGTGGACGTGCATCCCGTCCGCCGTTCGGAACGTGTGCGTGAAGCTGTCTTGAAGCGCGTGCATCGCCTGCCCGATTCGCACGTAAAAGCGCGGCAACGGTGCGGTCACGGCGCCGCGGATCGAGAGCGCGATGTTGATGTCGGCGCGCTTGCTCGGATCGACGGCGCCCGTCGCGTCGAGGCCCTCCATCGCATCGAGTACCTTCGCCTTGATGAAGCCACGGCAATCCGCGAGCGCGGCTTCGGAGCCGCCGGGCTCGTCTTCGGCAGGGTCGCGCAGGCAGTGCTCGCGCTGGAACGCGGGGTCGCCGTGGATGGTCGCAAGTTGATCGATCTCGGTGCCGCCACGGCCTTTCAGATCGTTGTCGCGCACACCGACGAGCAGCGCCGCTCCACCGAGGTCGCGCATGTCGCCTTCGACGTCGAAAGGAAGGTCGTCGACGAGCGCGCTCTCGTCGGAGGTCGCCGTGAGCGGGCGCACACCAGGCAGCTCGTTGCGGATCTGCCTCAGCGCGGCGCTCGTGATCTGCTCGTGGCAGGGCGACGAGACGGCGCTCCCATACGAAAAGGCGTGCGCGTCGCCGCCGACCGCGAACATCGAGAAGATCGCCGCGGCGAGGACTGCGTTCTTGATCACACGGAGTCGGATGCGTCAGGTGTTGTCCTGGTTCCGTGACGTCGTGCCAACGCCGACACCACGAACCTCACGGGCGCTGTCACTCAATACCGAGCGACGTCCGCGGAATGCCCCAAACGAAGTGGGCATTCTTTGCGTGCCCCTTGAACTTGAGCGCGCCGCCTTCCGTGATTCCCCAGACCATCCCGTCGCCTCCGATCGCGATGTTCTCGGGGTGCGGCGGGAGATCGTCCGCGACGCGCGTGACGGCGGTCTTGGATGTCTCGGGGCAGTATTTCCACAGCTCCGCCGCGTGGGTTCCGCGGCCCATGTGGAGCAAGAAGCAAGTCGCGGCGCTGCGCCCAGGGTGAAATGGGGCGCCTCCTTGCAGCCGCAAGTCCTGCCATGGCCGATCGGGCACAGGGATTTTCACGACTTCCTTCGTGCTCTCGAGCTCGCCTGCGGCCGTGAGGTCGTAACCCCAAATGATTTGTGCCGCGTCCGTGAAGCCGTAGAGCCGATTGTCGATCGGATCGTACGCGAGCCCCGCGCCCGTGTGGATCTTACGGTCCCAGACCTTGGTGACGCGCAGGTCGGCGCCGACGGTCGTCATTTTCGCCGTCGACGGATCCAGCTGGTAGAGCGCGGTGGGGCTCGAGAAGTAGAGGAAGCGCCCAACCTGCACGACGCCGCTCACGTGCACGTCCTTCATCGGCGTCCCGTCGGCGTTCAAGACCCGGTACGTCCGGCGCTTCACTGGCGTGCACGCGCCCTTCGCACACCCCGTGATGTCGACGTCGATGATCCGCACGGTCGTGGACGGGTCGGACGAGTCGCGCTGCAACATCATCGCCATGAAGAGCGTGTCGTTCGCGACGACCGTCTTTCCGAGCCCGACCCCCTGCGGAACGTAACCGTCGGCGAGGTACGGAATCGGAATACGCTCTGTGATCTTCGACGAAACGTCGATCGATACTTCGGACTCGTCGATGCCCTCGCCTTCGTCGTCCGTCGCGGGTGCGCCGCACGACCAGAGGAGTGGTGCGGCGAGCAACCCAAGCATCCGACGGGCGCGAATGTTCATTGGCACTTCCAAGTGCAATGCACATACCGGCGTGTCGTCTCCGCTCCTGAACGCACGAGAGCGCTCTCTGCTGCTTCGCGTTTCTCTAGGCAGCCAGCTTATTTTGCCGCGATGACCCTGGTCGAAGGATCCACGCTCCTCGCTCGACGCGTGCGCTTTCCTGCGGGAACCCCGCTGCTGCGCATTGGGCCTCTCTCGCAAAACCGTATTACCGTGGCGACATGAATTTTCTTCGCCGCCGCGCGCTGACGATCGCCACCCTCACTGCAATGACCACCCTCGGGGCGCACGAGGCACGCGCCGCTTGGACCGCGAATACGCCGCTCCCGACGGCGCGCGCGCAGCCCGCGATCGCAGTCGACACGCAGGGGCGGATTCACGTGCTCGGCGGCTATGTCGGCCCTACGTCGTCGACACCGACGGGCGCGCACGACATCTTCGCGGCCGATGCGGGTTGGACGACGGGCCCGACGCTGCCCGTGCCGGTGCGCGGGGCCGCGGGCGTTGCCATTGGTGACGCCATCTACCTGTTCGGCGGGTACGCGGTGACCGACGTGCAAGGCGGGTACGCGACCGCTGCGGACGGTGGATGGGACGCGCTTCCCAACCCGCCGAACGCGATCGGCTGGGAGAGCGCGGCGGACGTCGGTGCCAATGGAAAGCTCTACGTGTTCGGCGGCGAGGGTGCCGAGGTCGTCGATGGCGGCGGAAGCCTCGGCAACACGAACTCGAAAACGCAGATCTTCGATCCCGCGACGAGCACGTGGGCGCGCGGAGCCGACATGCCCGCACGACGCGCGCAGCACCGCGCGCTCCGCGGTAGCGACGGCAAGTTCTACGTCATCGGCGGTACCGATCAGAGCTCGAAGCCGCAGTCGACCGTGTTCGTCTACGACCCGGCCACCAACGCCTGGGCCGACGGCCCGCGGATTACCGCTTTTTCCGCCGACGGCGGGGTGGACGGTGGCGATGGCGGTGCCCTCTCGATCAACTCGTTCGCCGCCGCGGCGACGCCCGATCGCGCCTTTTTCGTCGTGGCCGGTGGCAGCGCCTCCTACGGCAACCAGACCTCGCCCTTCTTCAATAGCGTTTTCGTCTTCGACGTCGCGAAGCAGACCTGGTCGCCCTACGCGTTGCCGCTTCCGCTCGGGCGCCGCGAGCTCGTCGCCGCATTCGTCGGTTGCTCACTGTCCGTCATCGGCGGCACGACGACGGTCACCTCGACGCTCCACGACGGCATCTCGACCTTGCCCGTCGGTCCCGACTCGGACGGCGACGGTTCGCCCGATGCGTGCGACGTCGACGACGACAACGACGGCACGCCCGACACCACCGACTGCAAGCCGCACGACGCGAACGTGCATCCCGGCGCCACCGAGACGTGCAACGGCATCGACGACAACTGCAGCGGCGCGGCCGACGAAGGGCTCGAGTGCGCCGACGCAGGATCCAGCGACAGCGGCACGGCCTCCGACAGCGGCACGATCGGATCGCTCGACAGCGGCCAATCCGACAGCGGCGATGGCAACGCGGCCGATGGCGGCTCGAGCAGCGGATGCTCGTGCGACGCGGTGGGCGTCAATGGATCGACGGGCCTCGAAGCGATCGGTCTCGGCGTGGTCGCGCTCGGCATCGTTCGCGTTCGCCGCCGCCGTTCGCGTAGCTAGCCGCGAGGCTTCTGGCACTGGATGCCAGCGTCCCCCTCGTGACCGAGGCCGAGGAAGATGTCGATGTGCTGTCCGGAGCATGGACAGCGCACGATCTCGAGCTTGCGCGCCAGGCACGCCGCGAAAGCATCGTTGGGCTCCTCCATGGCAATGACCGCGATGCAGCCCTC
>CAXSGV010000333.1:2677-7945 GCA_964236615.1 uncultured Polyangiaceae bacterium | reverse complement strand
CGAGATCGTCCCCGCCCCAGGCGTCCAGGTCCTCGCGGCCGATGGCATCCGCACAGAGTGGGGCCAGGGCGGCGCGCTCAAGATCCCGCTCGGCGCGCTCTTCGGCGGCCAGCACCGCGAGGCGCTCGTTCGCATCAAGGTGCGCGACGGCGGCGCGGTTCAAGAGGGAACGCAGAGCAAGCCCCTGGCGAGCGTGCGGCTCCACTTCCGCGATCCGGGCGAAGGCGATCTCGAGCGCATTCAGGAGACCATCGCGCGCGTCGCGTGGACGAACGATCCGAACGTGGTCGCTGCGCACGCCAACGCGAAGACGAAGTCGATCATCGCGGTGCAAGACGCGGCCAAGCTCCAGATGCAGTCCGCGCAGCAAGTGAATCAGGGTGATTTTGCCGCTGCCGATCGCCAGCTCGCGGTCGCCGAGAAGAAGCTCTCCGATCAGGCGCGCGAGTCGAAGGACGACTCGGAGCGACAGCGCCTCACGGTCGCGGCCCAGAACGTCGCGAGCTCGCGCGCCGCGACCAAGGCTGTCTCGGCTGCCCCTGCTGCCGCTCGCCGCCCCGCCGCACTCAGGCTCAATGCCGACGGCATGAGCGGCATGGGCTTCTGATCAGCTTCTGGTCAGAGGCGCGCGACGAATGCCCCGAGGTGAGCGAGCCCCTCGGGCCACGGACCGAAGCCGCGCGCGACGTTCACATGCCCCGCGTCGCCGACATCGACGACGTCCGAGGCCCACCCACGCGCCATCGCGGCAACGCGCTCGAAGCTACTGTAGGGATCGTCGCGGCTCGCCACCACGACCGACGGAAAGCCGAGTGGCGCGCGGAGGATCGGCGCGAAGTCGGGCGCGATCGGCGTGATATCGGCGCGCTCGACGTCGGGCGGGCAGACGAGGAACGCGCCCTTCACGACCGGTCGAGAATGGGCCACTGCGTGCGCGACGACGTGAACGCCAAGGCTATGCGCGACCAGCACCACGGGCCGCGTCGCGCGCGCGATCGCGTCGACCAGGCTCTCCGTCCACGGTCCGCGTTTCGGGTGAGACCAATCCGCTTGTTCCACCCGACGCGCCGCGGGCAGCTGCGATTGCCAAATGGTCTGCCAGTGCTCGGGGCCGGAGTTGTCGAGCCCCGGCACAATCAAGACCTCGTAGGCGTCTAGTCCCATCACGTTCACTCTTTCCAGAGCGGGCTCTGTTGCAGGAGCTTCGCCACGAGCGCCGTCCAGCCCGTCTGGTGGGTTGCGCCGACGCCCGCTCCGGTGTCGCCGTGGAAGTACTCGTAGAAGGTGACGAAGTCTTTGAAGTGCGGATCGGTCGCAAAGCGCGCGACGTCGCCGTCGGCCGGACGCCTACCGTCGTCGTTCCTCAAGAAGAGCCGCGTCAGCCGGCGCGAGATCTCGGACGCGACGTCCCACAGGTTCATGAATTTTCCCGAGCCGGTCGGACACTCGACCTTGAGATCGTCGCCATAGAAGTGGTGGTACTTCTGGAGCGCCTCGATGATGAGGTAGTTCACGGGAAACCAGATCGGCCCGCGCCAGTTCGAGTTGCCGCCGAACATCCCGCTCGAGGACTCGCCGGGCTCGTACTCGACGCGGTGAATCGCGCCGCCGAGCGACACCTCGTAAGGCTTGTCCTTGTGCACGCGCGAGAGGGCGCGGATGCCATAAGGCGAGAGGAACTCGTCCTCGTCGAGCATGCGCGCGAGCACGCGCACGAGCCGCGAGCGATCGAGCAAGGAGAGGATGTAGCGCTCGCCTTTGCTGTCGTCCTTCATGTGGACGAGGTGCGCCGCATGCGCACCCAGCTCGGGCCGGTTCGTGATGAACCAGCGCATACGCTTCATGAACGCGGGGAAGCGCTCGAGCGTGGCGGCCTCGACCGTTTCGACCGCGAAGAGCGGGATGAGCCCCACCATCGAACGCAGCTTCATCGGCACCTTCGGCCCGCTCGGAAGGTGGAGCACGTCGTAGAAGAAGCCGTCGTCCTCGTCCCAGAGGCACGTGCCCTTCCCTGCCCCTTCGATGGGCTCGTTCATCGCGCGCGCGATGTAGAGGAAGTGCTCGAAGAACTTGTTCGCGACGTCCTGGTAGCTCGGGTTGTCGCGCGCGAGCTCGAGCGCCATCGTGAGGAGGTTCAGGCAGTACATGCCCATCCAGCTCGTCGCGTCGGCTTGCTCGAGCTGGCCACCTTCGGGCAGCGCGTTCGAGCGATCGAAGACGCCGATGTTGTCGAGGCCGAGAAAGCCGCCTTCGAACACGTTGTTCCCGGCGGCGTCCTTCCGATTCACCCACCAGGTGAAGTTCAACATCAGCTTGTGGAACACGCTCTCGAGGAACGCGCGATCGACGCTGCCGTGCTGGCGCCGCTCGATCTGGTAAACGCGGAGCGAGGCCCACGCGTGCACAGGCGGGTTCACGTCGCCGAAGGCCCACTCGTACGCGGGGAGTTGGCCGTTCGGATGCATGTACCATTCACGCGATAGGAGACCGAGCTGACCCTTCGCGAACTCGGGGTCGATGATCGCGAATGGGATGCAGTGGAACGCGAGATCCCACGCCGCGTACCAGGGGTACTCCCACTTGTCCGGCACCGAGAGGATCTCGCTGTTGAAGAGGTGCTTCCACTCGCGGTTCCGCCCCCCGACGCGCGCCGCCGGCGGCGCGGGAAACGCGGGATCACCGCGTAACCAGCGGTCGACGTCGAAGTAGTAGAACTGCTTGCTCCAGAGCAGTCCGCCGAGCGCCTGTCGATGGACCGCGCGCTCCTCGGTGCCGAGCTCGCTTGGCGTGACCGACTCGTAGAATGCGTTCGCCTCTTCGAGGCGCAAAAGGACGATCTCGTCGAAGCCCGCGAACGGAAGCTCGAAGCGCTTGTCGGTGAGGCGCGCGCGCACGACCTTGGTCTCGCCGGGCTGCAGCGACAGCTCGAGCCATGCCGCGGCCTTGGTGCCGCGACGCGTGGGCGCGACGGCGTCCTTCTCACCGTTCACGACGCGGCGGTGGAACGCGTCCTTCGTGTACGGGCTCGCGTTGGGCGACCCATAGAGCTTCTTCTGGTTGGTCTCGTTCTCGGTGAAGAGAAGCTCGGGCTTGCCCTCGACGTAGAGCCAGCGCGCGCCGAGGTGGCTCTGCTCGCAAGCGATGACGGCGTGGCCATCGCGGGACCACTCGGCCCACGCGGCACAATCGGCGACCTTCTTGTCCCAGGTCCACGTGTTGCGAAACCACAGCGACGGCAACACATGGAGCGTCGCGGCTTCCGGCCCGCGGTTCGTCACGGTGATCTTGGCGAGGACGTCCTCGATGTCTGCCTTCGCGTACTCGATGTCGATGTCGAAGTAGCGATCGTCCGAGAACGCCGAGGTGCTCCAGATCTCGGTCTCGAGCGCGCCACGACCCGCGCGCCGCGCCTCTTCACGCAGGCGGGCGTAGGGGAACTCCCGCTGGGGGTACTTGTAGACTGCACGCGCGTAGGAGTGCGTCGGCGTCGCGTCGAGGTAGAAATAGAGCTCCTTCACGTCCTCGCCGTGGTTGCCCTCGGGTCCGGTGAGGCCGAAGAGCCGCTCCTTGAGGATCGGATCCTTTCCGTTCCAGAACGCCGGCGCGAACGCGATCAGGCCGCGGTTGTCGGAGAGGCCGAGGAGGCCATCCTCACCCCAGCGGTAAGCGCGAGCGCAAGCGTCCTCGTACGAGAAATACTGCCAGGCATCGCCGCTCGCCGAGTAGTCCTCGCGCACGGTGCCCCACTGCCGCTCGCTCAAGTAGGTGCCCCAGCGACGCCACTTCTTCCCGTCCTTCGCCTCGTCGAGGCGTGCTCCTTCGGCAGAGCGTTTCGCCCGGGTCACCATGTACCGGGCGATGGTAGCCCCCCTTTTCAGCCCGGCGCGCTAAAGTCATGGCGTGGCGCAGCGTCCCCCCTCCAAGACCGGGACCATGCCGCCCCCCGCACCCGGCGCGCCGTCGGATGTCCGCAGCACGGGCAGCCCCAACACGGGCAACCACAACACGGGCAGCCACCCGGCGTACCCGCAGCACATTCCGCCAGCCACGGGGTCGCAGCCACAGATGCAGCGGCCGCACACGAGCTCGGTCCCGATCCCGCCCCAGTCACAGCGCACCGCCGGCTTCACGACCAACCCCGGCGTCCCGCCGCGCATCACGGTGCAGTACCCGCAGGTCGGCGCGGTGCTCACGAGCCAGCGCGGCAACTACGTCGTGCAGAACGTGATCGGCACCGGCGAGTTCGGCGCTGTCTACGAGTGCGTCGGCCCGTTCGATCAGGTCTACGCGATGAAGATGATTCGCCCCGCGAATCGCCCTTACAACGAGGTTCACCAGGAGTGGGCGCGCGAGGTGCAGCGGCTCATGAGCCTGCGCCACCCGAACGTCGTCTACATCTTCGACGCGTTCGAGCAGAACCATCTCTTTTACCTCGCGCTCGAGCGCTGCGATCACCCGCTGACGGCGATGCTCGGCACGCCCATGCAGGAGGGGCTCGTCCTCGAGCTCGCCCGGCAGCTGCTCGCCGCCGTGCAGTTCCTTCACGAGAACGACATCGTCCACGACGATCTCCACCCCGGCAACGTGCTGATCACGCAGGGCGATCGGCCCATCGTGAAGATCAGCGACTTCGGCATCAGCCAGGCGCTGCGCGGCGCGCCCGCGATCCGTCCCAACGTCGTGCACCACAAGATCATGGCGCCCGAGGTCGTAGCGAGCGGGTACACGAGCAAGCAGTCCGATCTCTACCAAGTCGGCTTGCTCCTCTTCTGGATGCTCGTGGGCGTTCCGGCCATCCCGCTCGGCATCCCCTACGCCGAGCTCGTGCGCCAAGTGACCGACGGCGAGCCTCGCCGCCGGGCCGAAGAGATCGGTACGCCCCTGGGGCACCTCGTCGCAAAGATGCTTCGCCGGCGCGAGACCTACCGCTACACCTCGGCCCGTGAGATCTGGGCTGACCTTCGCGAGCTGCCTGCTTGGCAGAACAGGAACCTTTTTCGCGGGAAGTAACGGGCTACCATCCCGGGCCATGTTGGGTTTTCAGCCGCTCAGAAAGCTCGCGAGCGTGACGCTCCTCGCGTTGGGGCTCGTGCTCTTCACCGCGCCGGCGTACGCGACCGCGTTCAACGCAGCGCGGCCCGGCGGCGGCGGGAGCTTCAGCAGCGGCGGATCGCGCAGCTCGGGATCGTCGGGTGGCTCGCGGAGCAGCTCGGGCTCGTCGGGCTCGTCGGGTGGCGGCTACTCGAGCGGCGGCGGCGGCACGAGCTA
>CAXSGV010000333.1:0-2667 GCA_964236615.1 uncultured Polyangiaceae bacterium | reverse complement strand
CGGCTCCACCAGCCCCGGCGGCTTTCTCGTGCTCGTGCTCATCGTTGGCGTGATCGTGCTCGTGAAGTACGTGGCCTCGCGAAACGGAAAAAATACCCGGCAGGCCATTCTGAATGCGCAGTACGCGCCCGCGCAGGCCTCGCCGCGCATGGTGTCGCTCGCCCCCCTCCAGCAGCGCGATCCGCAGCTCACCGAAGCCGCGATACTCGACCGCGTACGCAACATGAGCGTGATCCTCCGCGAGGCTTGGTGCGCCGGCGACATGCGCCACGCGCGTTCCTTCGTCTCCGACGGAATTTATAGCCGTTTTCAAGTGCAGCTCGCGCTCATGCGTTCGGAAGGCCTCCGCAACGTGATGAGCGACGCCTCGATCCTCTACACGACGATCGAGGCCGTCTCGACCAACCCGCCGCTCGACGCCGTGCACGTGCGCTTCACCGCGCAGGCGCGCGATCGGAACGTGCCGCTGAATTCGACCAACGATCAGATCCAGCACGCGCTCCGCAGCGCCTCGGTCGAGCCCTACACGGAGATCTGGACGCTCGTACGCCGGCACGGCGCGGTCACGAAGCTCGGCGCAAACGACGTCGGCAAGCGATGCCCAGCGTGCGGCGCGCCGCTCGACGGCGGCGAGATCATCACGTGCAAGTACTGCAACGCGCTCGTCGCCTCGGGCGAGCACGACTGGGTCCTCGCCGAGATCACGCAGGCAAGCGAGTGGTACCCGGAGTCGCACGAGCGCGTCGACGGCCTCGATCAGCTCCGCCAGGACGACCCAGGCGTCGCGCGCGAGGTGCTCGAGGATCGCGCGTCGTACCTGTTCTGGAAGTGGATGGAGGCCGCGCGCCTTCGCTCGCCGCTGCCTCTTCGTAAATGCGCGTCGCCCGAGTTCGTCAACAACGCGGCAAACATGCACCCGGTGATGGGCACGCAGGACGTCGCGGTGGGTGCCGCCGATGCGGTGCTCTGCGATCCGGGCCCCGAGGGCGATCGCGATCTCGTCTACGTGAAGGTGTACTGGTCGGCGAAGTTCCAGCCGGGCGCTGCGTCGACCCCGATGCAGACGGTCGCGCGGCTCTCACGGAAGGCCGGCGTGACCTCGAAGCTCTCGATGACCTCCGTCGTGTGCCAGAGCTGCGGCGCGCCGCTCACCGACAGCGACAGCTCGCGCTGCGATCGCTGCAACGCCGAGCTCACGGCGGGCGATCAGGCGTGGGTGCTCGACGGCATGATGCCGCCAGGCCACGTGCGCTCACGCGGTCTCAACGCGAACGTGCACGTGCCCGAGTGGATGGTGCCGAACATCGCCGATCCGCGCGAGCGTGCGGTGCTCTTCGCGCAGATGGCCGCGTGCATGTCGGCCGACGGCCGCCTCGGCAAGGCAGAAAAAAAGCTTCTGCGGATGTGCGCGCAGCGCTGGAGCCTCCCCGAGGACATGGTGGTGCAGGTGTTCGCGAGCCCGAGCCTCGCGCAGGCCGCGCCCATCGCGGTCTCCCAGCCGCAGTACTTCCTCGCTGGCCTCGTCGCGGCGGCGATGGCCGATGGAAAGGTCGACGCCGCCGAGCGGCGCATGCTCGAACGCGTGTGCGTCGCGCTGCAGATTCAGCCCGGCGAGATCGACGCGAACATCGCCGCGTGCACCGCGCGGCTCCAGGCTCGCGCTTAGTCGCTTCCTTCGCGTCCGAGTCTCGAGGTGCGGCTGTCAGGCCGCTGCGCGGGACCACACCCCGGCTTCGAGACCGTCGAGGAGCGCGGCCGCTTGTGCCGCGGTCGGGACCCCTGCGCGCGAGGAAACCTCGGGCGCCGGATCGAGCGCGACTGCCGCACGCATGCGTGCAATCTCCTCTGCGACCGCCGAATTCAAACGCGTTCGATCGCGTGCGTCGAGGCGACCGTGGGCCCAGCTGAGGACGGCGTGGTTGCATTCGTCGGCCGCGATCGCACGCATCGCCCGGCGGACGGCCGCATCCTCGGCGTGGTCTGCGCGCCACAGTGCGACCGCCGCGCCGAAGGTCTCGCGCACGACCCCCTCGATCGCGTTTTCGAGCGCGATCTCGTAAAGCGTGCGCCCGGCGTGAGGCTCGGCGTGGAGCGCGCGGACGGTGCCGCCGAAGCGCTCGGCGAGGCGGCGCGTCACCTTGGCGTGACGAATTTCGTCCTTCGCCGACGCCCGTGCGGACGCGATGAGATCTTCAGGTGCGTCGTTGGCCGCGAGATCGCGCGCGAGGAACTCGAACGCAAACACGCTCGCGGCTTCGAGCTCCGCGCACTCCGCGAAGTAGGCGGCGAGCGCGCTCGGCGACGTGCTCGTGCTCGCGAACGTCCAGCCTGCGGGCCGACGACCCTCCATTGGGCAGCCTGCGCCCATCTCGCCTTCGTTGTGCGTGACGAGGCACGTGAGCGGGAGCGTCGACACAGCGTCACGCAGAGCCGGGCACGTGGGCGCTCCGCCATCGACGGTGCCGCCGCTGATGTCGGGGTTCACCGCGCTGAAGTCGGTGAGGTAGTTCGGCGGCAACGAGCATGTGGTGACGGAGCTGTCGTTGCAGGCGGTGCGGCAGGCCTGTTGAATCGTGATGCCGGTGTTGTCGTTCCCACCGTAGAAATAGGTCGCGAGCGAGCAAGCCTGGTCCGAGCCAATCTGCACCTTCATACTCCAATCAATCA
>CAXSGV010000332.1:746-7948 GCA_964236615.1 uncultured Polyangiaceae bacterium | reverse complement strand
TGATGCTGGTCGTGCTGTCGGCCATCGCTCGCAATTCCTACATCCCTCTCGCCTTTTGGTGCACTTGGGCGCTTCTCTTCTCGCTCTTTCGGTATTTCCCCCGGACGGGCGCACGTCGCGAGGTCGAGGTCACCGCGCGGCCCGGGGCGCTCGACGTGCATGAGGGCGACGTGACGTGGAGCATCAAGGGCAGGGACGTGGACGCCGCGTCGACGGCGCGGCGGCAACGCAAGGTTTCCCTCGCGCTCGGGCGAAAATCGCGTGCCGTAGAGCCCCCGCTCACCCTCGACTTCGACAGCGAAAAGGACGCGACCGCCGCGCGTGAAGCGCTTGGTCTCGGGCATTTCGGCCACGGCTCACTCGGGTGGCCGCTTACGGCGCCCGTGGGCAACGTGCTCGTGCGGATGATGGGCGCCGCCCTTCTGTCGACGGGGCTATTCGTCGGCGGGCTCGGGTTGCATGGCGGAAACGAGCCGAGCACGATGATCCTCTTCGGCATGATGCTCGCCTCGGTTGGCGGGCTCATCATCCACTTCGGACCGGCGGACATCGTGCCGATGCTGTTCTTGCGTTCCGATGGTCTTCACTGGCGACGCGGCAACGACTGGACGCGCGTGGACTTCGCCGACATCGTGGCAACCTCGGTCACCGACGGGCTTCAAGTCTGGACGAACAAGCAGAAGAACCCATGGCGCTTGCCGCTTCGCAGGTGGTCGCTAGGTGGCTGGGGCCTCACGCGCGCGCAGGCCGAGCACATCGCTGCGCAGATCGACACGGCCGCACGCCGCGCGCGCGGCGAAGGGGATTTCGCGCCCGAGGTGAGCGCGGGTGTCGAGCTCCTCGCGCGCGCCGAAAACGAGACGTACCGCGCGTGGCTCGAGCGCCTCGACAGCGCCGCCGCCGCGCTGGGTGCGGGTGCGGGCTACCGTGGTGGCGCGCTCGGTGAAGAGGAGCTGTGGTCGGCGCTCGAGAACCCGGACGCGATTGCCAACATCCGCGCTGCCGCTGCGCGCGTGCTCGCGTCACGCGGCCCCGAAGCGCGAACGCGCATCGAGGCCATCGTCGCCCGCGAGCGCGACGAGCGCGTCGAGCAGAGGATCCGCATCGCCGTGCAGCCCGACGTCGACGACGTCGCGTGGGATCTCGCCGACTTCGAGGACGGCGGCGCCTCCGATAAGCTTTTGCGGAAACCCTGAACTCATTAGACTCCCGCGCCATGATCCGACGCGCCGCTGCTTTTGGGCTCTCCGCTCTCGCTTTGGTCTCGCTCCTCGTCGCCTGCGACGAGGAGAAGAAGCCGATCGCATCGTCGCCGAGTGCGACCGTCACGGCGGCCGTGGCCCCCTCGGCGCCGGTCGTCGCTGCGAGCGCTTCCGCCTCGGCCGCTCCTGTGAAGAAGCAGGCGCAAGTCTGCGCGCCCGGGCCGAACGTCACCTTCACGATGCCGGGCCTCGAGGCCGAGGTGCGCAAGAAGCTCGCAAAGCCCGAGGGCGTGATCACGCAAGCGGAGCTCGCCAAGATCAGATCGATCAACCTCACCGCCGTGTCGGTCGACGATCTCGACATGTGCGTCTTCCCTTACTTCAAGGGCGTGAAGGACATCTTCCTCGGCAAGGGCGAGCTCGACGATCTCTCCGCGCTGACCTCGCTCACACAGCTCGTGTCTTTGCGCGCGTCGATCAACAAGGTGAAGAACATCGAGCCGCTCGCTCACATGACCCAGCTCGATCGCCTCGACCTCGGCAAGACGTCGGTGACGGACATCACGCCGCTCGCCGGCATGACGAACCTCACCGAGCTCGAGCTCGACGACACCGGCGTCGAGTCCGTTGCGCCCCTCGCGAAGCTCACGAAGCTCGAGCGCCTCAGCATCAAGAACACGCACGTGAAAGATCTCCGCCCGCTCATGGGGCTGAAGAAGCTCAAGTCGCTGAGCATCGGTGGGTCGCCGGTCGACGATACCCACGTGCTCGACGGGCTCACCGGCGGTGGGCTGAAGATCGAGGCGAAGTAGGCGAGCACGCCTTGATGACGATCGCCGCGGCCTCGTCGGGGTCATCGGTGATCGTCATGAGCTCGAGATCCGCAGGCGCGATTTTCTTGTGCGCGAGGACCGTGCTGCGCATCCAATCGAGCAGCCCGGACCAGTACCAGCTGCCGAACAGCACGACGGGGAAGTGCGAGATCTTGCCGGTCTGGATCAACGTGAGCGCCTCGAACAGCTCGTCGAGCGTCCCGAAGCCACCCGGGAAGATGACGAAGGCGTCCGAGTACTTGATGAACATCGTCTTGCGCACGAAGAAGTAACGAAAGTTCACGACGGTATCGAGGTACGGGTTCGGCACCTGCTCGAACGGAAGCTCGATGTTGCAGCCAATCGATCGCCCCTTACCCGCACGCGCCCCCTTGTTGGCCGCCTCCATGATGCCGCCGCCGCCGCCGGTGATTGTGGCGAAGCCCGCCTTCGCGAGCAGCGACGCCGTGCGCTCGGCGGCGAGGTAATCGGGATCGCTTGGCGCGGTGCGCGCCGATCCGAAGATCGTCACGGCGCGATCGACGGAGGCGAGGTTGTCGAAGCCCTCGATGAACTCGCCGGTGATCCGCATCACGCGCCAGGGATCGGTGCTGCGAAAATCGTCGGTTCCATTCTTCTCGAGAAGCTTTTGATCCTCGGTGACGATGGGCGCGAAGTCGCGGATTGCATCGTCGACGACGAGCGTCGCGCCCTTCGTGCGCAAGCGCGGCCCCGCGCTCGACGGAGGTTTCGCCTGGCGCTCGCCGGCGTTGCTGCGCTCGCGGTTACCTGCGCGGGAGCGCGCTTCGACCTCGTCGAGCTCCGTTCGCGAGCGGGCGCGTCCACCGCGGGCGTTGACGACCGGCTTCTTCGCGGCTTTCTTCTTGGGATGGGAAGACATGGGCAGGACGAGCAGCATAAGACGGAGAGCGACCTCCTCTCCATCGCCGCGCGCGTGTTGAGGGAAAACGGGTTCAAGGTCGAGTTTCCGCCTGAGGTGACCGCCGAGATCGAGCACGTCGCCAACCCAGCGACTCCGTCCTCGGGCGTGCTCGACATGCGGGAGCTGCCATGGACGTCGATCGACAACCGGGAGTCGAAGGACCTCGACCAAATCGAGGTCTCGGAGCGCGTCGAAGGCGGCGGTATCCGCCTCTCGATCGCCATCGCCGATGTCGACGCTTGGGCCCCCAAGGGCTCGCTCGTCGATCAGCGCGCCTTCGAGAACACGGCGTCGATTTACACGGGCGTCGCCGTGTTTCCCATGATCCCGGACACGCTGTCGGAAGATCGAACCTCGCTGAACGAAGGGCAAGATCGCCTCGCCGTCGTCACCGAGATGATCGTGATGCCGGACGGCACCCTCACCGGCGAGCGGGTCTACCGCGCGCTCGTGAAGAACCACGCGAAGCTCGCGTACCCCGACGTCGCGCCTTGGCTCGAGGGCACGGGCGGGATCCCAGGCAAGCTCGCGAACGCGCCCCTCCTCGCCGAGCAAGTGATGATGCAGAACGAGGCGAGCGAGCGGCTCCAGCGCCGCCGTCAGGAGAAGGGCGCGCTCGATTTCGAGACGACGGAGGCCCGGCCAGTCGCCAAGGATGGGCACATCGTCGATCTCGAGGTCCAGGTGAAGAGCCGCTCGAAGGAGCTCGTCGAAGATCTCATGATCGCCGCGAACGGCGTGACCGCGCGCTACCTCGAAGCCAAGGGCTTCCCGTCGATCCGGCGCATCGTCAAGACGCCGCGGCGCTGGGAGCGCATCGTCGATCTCGCGCGCGGCCTCGGCTTCGAGCTGCCTGTCGAGCCGAGCTCGATCGCGCTGTCGAAGTTCCTCGCGGAGCGACGCCGCGTCGATCGCGCGCGGTTCGCCGACCTCTCGCTCTCGGTCGTGAAATTGCTCGGCCCCGGCGAGTACCTCTTGTCGGTCCCGCCGAAGCCTGGAGAGCCGGAACGCGACGAAGGGCACTTCGGTCTCGCGGTGCAGGACTACACGCACTCGACGGCGCCCAACCGCCGCTACCCGGATCTCGTGACGCAGCGCCTCTTGAAGGCGGTCACGGTGGGAGCGCCGTGCCCCTACCTGCCGGACGAGCTCGCAGCCATCGCCACGCGGTGCACGCAGAAGGAGAACGACGCGCGAAAGGTCGAGCGCACGATGCGCAAGGTCGCCGCGGCCGATCTCCTTTCGACACGGATCGGCGAAGAATTCGACGCGATCGTCACCGGCGTCACACCGAAGGGAACGTTCGTTCGCCTGCTCTCACCACCCGCGGAAGGTCGCGTCGTGTCAGGCGAGCAAGGGCTCGACGTCGGTGACTCGACGCGCGTTCGGCTCGTCGCCACCGAGCCCTCGAAGGGCTTCATCGACTTCGCGCGAACCGGTTCGGTATGACGCGCCGAGCCAGACGGCAAGAATACGAAAGCCCATCCGCCGCCGATTCGCATGGCTTGCACGTCGTGTGGTAACGAGGTCGGAGGGGAGGGAAGTCGGACATGTTCGACGATTCACGGCGGGGGACTCGCCTCGAGACGTTCGCGGTGCAGCTGCATCGCGCTCTGCTTCACGCACGGCTTCCGGCACACGCGCCCCGTCCACTGCGCCTCGTCGATGTGAAGCATTGGGTACGGCGACGCTGGCCGCTTCCACCCGAGGCCGCGTGGTCCATGAGCGCGTGGACGAGCGAGTACATCGCCGACGAAGGTTGGGAGCTACGCCCGCACGGCGTCGAGCTCGCCGCAGTGCATCGGCTTCGCAACCCCGCGCACTCCCTCTTGCAGCCGCTTCCCGAGCTCGTGCGCACCGAATACGTCGACGGCCACGCCGTGACGTTCGTTGCAGTCTACACATCCGCTGAGCACGCCCGCTTGCCGGACGCGAAGTTCACGTCGGAAGACGAGCTGCTCGCGTGGCTCGGCGCGCCAGCCAGCTGCATCGATCTTTGGTCGCTCGCGCACCTCGAACGCCTCGAGGCGGACGAAGCTTCGCGCCTCTGGCTCGAGGATCTCCAGCGCGAAGTGAGGGAACCTCACGGAACAGTCGTCGAGTAGCCGCGAACCGCAGCGCGCTCGAGGTCGGCCTTGCTTGTGCACGGCCCCAGATCGACGAGCGGCGCAGGCCACGCGGGGTAGAGCTCGCCGGGAATTTTCTCCCAAAGCGTGAAGAGGCGAGCGGTCGCGGCGACCTTCCAGGCCGGTCCCGGGGGCTTGTCGCGGAACGGGTCGATGGTGCCGCGCACGAGCACGTAGTCGTAATAGGGACCGTCCTCCGCGTTCTTGAAAAGGCAGGGCTGAAAATCCCAGAACGCCTCCGCCTTTTTGGGCGGCGCCTTCTCCGGCACGTAGTTGAGCGACCAGTGGTGGAGCTCCGTGAACGAGAACGAAGACACGCCGCCCTTTCGCGCGCGGTGGTACGCGCCAACGTGGAGCCACGGCGGAAAGTAGGTGGCCGATGACTCGCCGTCGAACGCGAGCGACACGAGGCGCGCCCCCGGTCGCGTGTGATCGAAGAGCTCGTCGAGGCCGGTCGTGTCCTCGCGTTCCGCGGTGCGCATCACGACGGCCGCATTCACACCCGTCGCGATCGCGACGAGCATCGCGGCTACACGCGCGCCCCGGAACACGAGGCTGAGCGGATCGGGCGCGTCGAGCGTGAGGATGGCGAACAGAGCAAGCACGGGCGCCATCCGAACGTTGAGCATCGCGCCTGCGCCGACGCGAAAGGGCACGGCAAAATAGAGAACGACGGTGCACGCGAGCGGAACGTAGGCGCGTATGTCGCCGCCCGGGCGGCGCGCGCGGATTCCGGCGACCAGGAGGACGACGAGCGCACCCCACCACGCGACCGCGCAGGCCTCGTCGGTGTGCGACCGCCAGATGTCGTGCGACCACAAACCGATCGCGCGCGCCGCTCGCAGCGCGTTCATGTGGCCGATCTCGCCGGCGTCCGCGAGCGACTCGCCGTGCATCGTCACGCGGCCGAGCACCCACCACGCGATCGCGGCGAGCGCAGCGTTCCGAGCGCGACCGCTCGGTGTGCTCTCCACGCGTCGATCAGCCCGAGGGGAACGACGATGACGGCGAGCAGCGCGTAGGCGCTTGCGTGAAGGTAAAAGAGAAGCAGCGCGAAGACCGCGAGCGCAGCACCACGCCGGCGCGTCGGAGAATCGGCCTGTCGCGTCGCCAGCGCGAGGACGGCGAGCAACGCCGGAAGCGACGCCACATAGGGCAAGAAGCCGACGACGAGCGGCCGGCTCCAGAAGAGCGGAGCGGCGAACAGTGCAAGCCGCGGCTCACGGCCGAGGGCGCGGAGCAGCGCGCGCATGGCGAAGGGGAGCGCGAAGGCCGTCGCGGCGAGCAGGAGCTTGTTTGCTGTCTCGGCATCGCCGACGACGAAGGTCAGGAGCGCGCCGGCGAGATGGTAAAGCGCGTACTGGCTGCGGCCGACGATGACGTAGTGCTCTTGAATGCGCCACGCCGGATCCCAGAAATGGCGAAGCGACGCCATGACGGCGACGTGCTCCGGCAAGTCGGTGAACGGCGGGTACGTGACGAGAAAGAGCGGTGCCGCAGTGAACACGGCCGCGACCAGCAGCCACGCGTCATCGGCCTCGATGCGCAAACGCACGTAGCGCGATGCTACGCGCCTTCAGCCTTCAGTTCTTGTGCGTCGAGTAGCCGTAGCCGTGGTGGCCATAGCCCAACTTGTCGTTGAGCTCGTCCTCGGAGGTCGTGTCATCCGTGGCGTCCATCGGCGCGCAGCCGACTTGGACCGCCGTGCCGATCGCGAGGAGAGCGAGGAGCAACAAGGGCAGGGCCCGTGCGGCCACCGTGGTCGAGGACGCGGGGTGTCGGTTTTTGGAGGACATGAAGTCGAGACACTTACAAGAGCCATGCCGCCACGGATGCCGCGACTTCACCGTAGTTTCGAGCCCACTTCGCCGCGGTGAACGCGCTTTCGGTCAGGACGAACGCGACGCGGCTTGGCTGAACGTCGATCCACGAGCGCGTCACATCTGCCGAATCAAAAGGACCCGTGTGTGGTGCGTTCTACGCGTGTCCTCGAGCTTCTCGCCTGGGAACCGTTCGCGCGAATTGATGGAGCTCGATGGTGAAGCGGTATCGACGCGTCGCCCGGAGTGGTAGAAGCGGAGCGTCGAGCTGGCAGCCGACACGAGAAGGGTTGATCAGA
>CAXSGV010000332.1:269-736 GCA_964236615.1 uncultured Polyangiaceae bacterium | reverse complement strand
ACGCTCAAAGTATCGGAACAACACTGCTATCGGGCTGATAGCTCAGTTGGTAGAGCTGCGGACTTTTAATCCGTAGGTCGCGGGTTCGAGTCCCGCTCGGCCCACAATCCATTTCCTCGCTGGTACCGGAGGCTCCGTGCCGCACGCCGCGCTCATCTCCAAAGAGGCCATCGCCAAGCGCCCGGCTGGCGTGCGCGGAGTAGACAGCGCGCGGCCCCGCTTCACTTGATCGCGGAGAGGTGCACGACGAACCACTCGCCGCGCCACGCGATGAGCGACTTCACATCCGCCGATCGGTGCGCGCCGCTTGGAGTGTCCCAGCGCAGCTTGGTTCCGTACACGCGCCAGTAACCGAGCTTGTTGTACTCCTCGCCGGGCTCGACCCAGCGTGCGCGCGCATCGGGTACGTCGAGCGAGACGAAGATCGCGCCTTTGCCGATCGTCTTGTGCAGCTCGTGGATGTCCGC
>CAXSGV010000332.1:0-259 GCA_964236615.1 uncultured Polyangiaceae bacterium | reverse complement strand
CGTGCCGTACGTGATGTCCGCGGCGTACGCGGCAACGAGACGGAAGCGCCAGTCGCGCGCGGGGCTCCCGACGTCTTTCACTTGCGCGTAAGCCGCGAGCGGAAAGAAGAAGTCGAGCGCGCGTTCCGGATCGTCTTTCACGATGCCGTCCCACAATGCGGCGACGCGCGCGTCGAATGCCGCGCCCTTCGCCTCGGGTCGATCGCGTGTCTGGGGCAGCGCGCCTGCATCGATCGCGCTGGCGCCGCTCGCGTCCGCC
>CAXSGV010000331.1:0-7952 GCA_964236615.1 uncultured Polyangiaceae bacterium | reverse complement strand
GGATGACCACGCAGTTTGGGCTCACGCCGTCGCGATTTCATATGTTGTCGGCGATCGAGAGCGAGAAGCGGGATTGGTTTCCGCAGCGCGCGCTTCGTGAGCTGCTCGGCGTCAGCGCGCAAACGATCAGTCGCATGCTGAAGTCGCTCGTCGAGCGCGGGTTTCTCGTGAAGCGCGTGATGGAGGCCGATCGGCGACGCCGCGAGCTTGCGTTCACACGCGCGGGCAAGGCGCGGTTCTCCAATGCGTTCACCGTGATTGTCGAGGCCGGGCTGGGGACGCATGTCGCCGGGCGCGCGTTGACCGATCTCTGCTGGCCGTCGAATGCCGAGAAGCGCGCGGCCGCGATTGTGCAATTCAAGGCGGTGATGAGCGAGTTTCGGCATGGGTTGCTCGACACCGCGCTCTTTGATTATTCGCCGGAGAACGCACAGCCGTCGCCCGTCTACGGGACCGTCGAGCATGCGATGCCCGTGTTCCCGGATTCCACGCCCGACTTGATGGATCTCGATGACGACGGCCACCCGGACTGGGGCGACATAGACTCGACCTGAACGGCATGCCGCCAGTGGCCGAGTCGCGAAGCGCTACAGCGCCTTCTCGATCGCCGCGATCACGTCGGGGCTCGTCGGCTCGACCGGCGGCTCGAAGCGCGCGACGACCTTGCCGTCTTTACCGACGAGGAATTTGTTGAAGTTCCATTTGATCTCGCCCCCCTTGGCGGTCGTGAGGAAGGCAAAGAGCGGGTGAATGGCCTCCCCCTTCACGACGACCTTGGAGAACATGTCGAACTTCACGCCGAACTTGGACGTGCAGAAGGTCTGGATTTCTTCGTCGGTGCCCGGCTCTTGTGCGCCGAACTCGTTCGCAGGGAAGCCGAGGACCGCAAAGCCCTTCGCCGCATAGGTCTCGTGAAGCTTTTCGAGACCCGCGTATTGCGGCGTGAGCCCGCACGCGGAAGCTACGTTGACGATCATCACTCGCCGACCATTGTAGTCGGACAGTGATTTCGTCGTGCCGTCGATCGCCTTCACTGTGAAATCGTAAATCGTGTCCGCCATGGCGGCACTCTACTCCGAGCGCGCTTACTTCGTGAAGGTCGCGACCTCGGTGTCGCCAGCTTGGCAGCCGGCAGCCTTCTGCAACGTGATCTGCGAGATGAACGTCGCGTCGAGCGGGCGCGTGAAGGCAAGAGCGTTGCTTCCCGCCGTGTAGGAGTACGTGTCGACCAAGACCGTCTGGGTGCCGGCCGTGCATTTTGCGGACGCGCAGGTCGCGCTGCACGAGTACGTCGCAGCGCTCGTCGAGGTGACCTTGCCCGAGCTCGGGTACGCGATGGTGAAGTTGGTCGAGCGCGTGCACGCGGGCGCGCCTGAATAGATCACGTTGACGGTGCCCGTCGAGGTGGCGATGACCTCTTCGACCGACATGATTCCGAGGCTCACCGCGAACGCCTTGATGTCCGTCGTCCGGGTACCGTCGCTGCACGTCCACACGTTCCAGACCCAGGTCCCGGCCGGGATCGGCGTGGTCGCTGCGTCGACGTCCGAGGCCGCGTCGGTGCTCGACGTGTCGGGGGCTGCGTCTTTGCCAGTCGCCGTGTCCGCGGTCGCGGTGTCCGTCGCGGTGTCAGCCACCTGGCTGTCGGTCGCGGTCGCATCCGATGTGCCGCTGTCTTCGGCCGGCGTGGTCGCCGTGTCGTCGTCGGTGCACGCTCCGACCGACGCGGAGACAATGAGAACCGACGCGGAGATCGCAAAAACCGATGCTGCTCTGGAGAGGGACATGCTGCTCCTTGCAAAGCGATGAGTGAGGACATGCGTGCCGAATCGACTCGGCACTTAAACTCCCACCTCTAACACGTTTGCCTGATCTCCTCTGCCTCCAGAGTTGCGCCATTCCGGAAGGATTGGCGAAGTGCAGACATTGAGAAGCTCCGGTTTTCGATTCGGTCGCGTGGGCAGCGTGGCGGGTCTCGCTGCGACGCTTGCTGTCGCTTGTTCCGATGACCCGGCGGCGACGCAACCAGCCACGACTTCGCCAGCCACGACTTCGCCACGCTGCCCGTCGGGCCGACTACGCGTATGGCACTTGGCGCTCGTGCTTCGAAGGCAAAGAAGACCTGGCTGAACGACGTCGAAAAAGGTGCGCCCTACTCCGCCCGCGACGCGAAGGGGTGCCTTGGCGTCTCAGGTTAGAACCCGCGTCGCGAGAGGTCGAAGGCCACGTTGCGGTAGAAGCGCGTGGCGTCGAAGCCTGTGTGCGACACCGGACCGTCGTGCTTCGGCTGACCAACCTCGTCGAGGTGATCAGCGGGCACGCAGCCGCGGAACGTTCCCCACTTGGCGCTCTCGACCGTGGCCATGCCGTCGTTCGGGCGGAGCTCGGCGCCATGCGCGACGACGGCGGCGCCGGCGACGAGCGAGCCGTCCATCACGTCGTTGCGGAACGCGTGGCGCAGCACCTTGCCATCGCACGCGTCGTCGTCCTTGCCGTTGGGAAGACCGAGGAAGCTCGAGACACCAGCCCACGACTGGTAGAAGACGCGGGCGTCGTTCGGGTGCGCGGCGTTGAACGCGGGCGCGTTCTTCTCGCTGATGGCGCTCATCGCGGCGCGCACGTGGGTGTCGTTGGCGAGATCGTCGGAGGTGAACTTGCGAGCCCACGCCTTCGCGAGCGCGTTGACCGCTTCGTCCGCGTTGCCGGGCATGATCTTGAGCGCGACGTCGGCGACGAAGGTTCCGCGATGCGGCGTCGAGATCGTGGTGAGCGAAGCGACGCGGTCGCCGTACCCGAGCGAGCTGATGAGCACGCGGCTGTCGAGACCGCCCATCGAGTGCGCGACGATGTTGACCTTCTTCGCGCCCGACTCCTTCAAGGTCGCGTCGATGTGGAGGGCGAGCGCCTTGGCGCGAACCTCGGGCGAGTCGTACGGCGGCACCGACGCGACGTGCACGAGGTGGCCATCCTGCTCGAGCGCCTCTTTGATTCCATAGAAGCCCCAGCGGTTGGTGGGCGATCCGTCGAAGCCGTGCGCGAGCACGATCGGGTAACGCGTGTGCGAGCCCGAAGGCGTGGGGCCGAGGGGATCGGCGCGAAGCTCGTCGTCGGACTCGCCCGTCGCGTCGCCAGCGCCGGCGGCATTCGAGGAGTCAGCGCCCTGCGAACAAGCAGCGACCGTCAGGAGCATGAGGACCGACAACGAGCGCGTGATGTTCATGCGGTCGTTTTGAACGCCTACACGTAGGTTCGCCATGTGCGAGTTCGCTCGAGGGGGTGTGCATTCCTGCAAACGGCGACGATGATCGGCCGCGCTCTGGATCAAAAAACCCGCATCGAGCGCAGGGCGCGCTTCGGAGAAAGTCGGCGATTTGCCTGAACGACTCGCGAGCGCGAACGGAATCCGTGACCGGCCGCGAAGGCTTCGCGAGCGATGGCGAAGGGGTGAACGTCGCGACGTCCGGCACAGGGGCTGCACTGGAGGGAAGCATGGCAACCGTCGGCAAGCTCGGGTCTCTCTTCGCTGCGATCGTCGCGTGCTCTTTTGCCGCCGGCTGCTCCGCCGACGCAGGCGACGAGGACGACGATCTCGACGGCGAGGACTCGAGCCTCACCTCGACAAACGAGGCTGCGGTCGACTCGAGCGGCTCGCTCGTCGTCGCAACGTTCGTGAATCCGGACAAGGCGAAGACGCCCATCACCGACGAGATCAAGCGCCTCGTCTCGAGCGCCCCCGCCGGAGCGACCATTCGTATCGGCATCTTCAACCTCACGTTGCCCGACGTCGCGCAGGCACTGATCGATGCGCAGAACATCAACCACGCGATCGTGCAGATCGTCGGCGACGGGCAGCTCGAGGCCTCGTCGTCGCCCGCCGTCGTAAACCTCAAAGCGAACATCGCGTCGCACAAGTTCTGTCAGCAGGCGAGCGGCGGCTTCGGGTGCCTTCCGCGCAACGACACCAGCATCATGCATTCGAAGTGGATGACGATCACGTCGGCGAAGGACGCGAGCGGCGTCATGCACCAGAACGTGAGCTGGTTCGGATCGGCCAACCTCACAGGGGCGACGGGCCAGAACAGCTTCAACAACACGATCACCGTCTACGACGACAAGAAGCTTCATGACAGCTTCGTCGTCTACTTCGACACGCTGAAGAGTCAGCGGAACGTGAAGGACAACTTCTTCGACCAGAAGAACGGCCTCGGCTACTACCACTCGCCCACCGCGACGGTGTTCGCTTCACCCGAGAAAGAAACCGACTTCGTCTACGATCAGCTGAACGCGGTGGTGCCCGGCGAGGGCTGCGTGATCCGCGTGGCGCAGGCGACCTTCCACGACGGACGCAAGAACCTCGCGACGCTGCTCGCCTCGAAAAAGGCGCACAAGTGCAAAGTGGGCGTCGTCGTCGGTCACGACAAAGCGGGCAAGCCGGACATCGATCCGCAGGTGTTCGAGATCCTGCACGACGCGGGCATCACGGTTCGGTCGCGCGACAACATCCACTCCAAGTTCGTGCTCGTGCACGGCCAGATCGGCAGCAAAGTGCAAGACGTCGTCTTCACCGGCTCGCACAACTGGACCTCGTCGGCGCTCGAGCTCAACGACGAGATCTTCGTGCGCATGGCCGACAACCACGCGCTCTTCACCGCCTACGTGAAGCACTTCAACGACCAGTACTCGTCCGCCGCGAAGCTCCGCGCGGCCCCCTGATCTCCGTCACCGCCACAGCTTGGCGTGCGGGGGCGTCATCACACGCGAAGGCTTCTGGTCGTTGAAGCTCGCGAGCATGTCGACCTCGTGGAGATTGGCAACCTGCGTTCGCCGAAGCGCATAGAGGTTCCCCTCTTTCGCGAAGACGAGGCGGCCGCGCCGATCCCAGTCGGCCCACGTCATGCCGTCGATGGGCAGCCTCGACCAGGGACCCTTCTTCTTCCTCTCCGAGAGCGTGTAGTCCGCCTGGTGGTAGCCGAACGCGAGCTCGAGCTTCTGGTCGCCGACCTCGCGTACGAAGCGCCCGCTGGTCGCCGCCATGTCGAGGTCGACAGGACCGCCGTCGACGAGCGTCCAGCCGTCACGTGCGAGGCGTTTTGCGAAGAGCTGATCGCCCGAGGTGAACGCGACGGACCCGACGCGCACGTTGCGCGGCGGAGCATGGCGCGGATGCACGTGTGCCGGCGCGTCGCGCTCGGGGTTCGACCAGCGATGCTCGACCGAGTTGATCGACACGGCGTCCTCCGCGTCGAACAGACCACCACCATGGTAGGTCGTGCCGGCGTTCGGCCAGAGCGCGAGCGCGGTGAAGTACGGCGGCTTGCTGATCGCCGTCCACGCGCTCGTGTACGACGGATCCACTTTGGCGAGGTGGTGCTTGGCGACGAAGTAGATCAGCTTGTCGCCCGACGGCGAGAGATCGCAGCGACGCTCGTAGAACGCACCGCGGAACCACTGCCCTGCCTCGAACACGTCGCTCCGCGTGTTCCACGTGATGAGACGCGTCCACCCTGCGGGGCCGCGCCGGATGATCACCGCAGCTTCCGCCTCGCGCGCGAGGAGCACGAACAAGTGGCAAGGGCTCGGCGGCGACGGCATCGAAGGGGCCTCTACTTCGTCTTCCGACGGCGCACTCGGCGTCGAACCGCTAGCGCAGCGACGGCGAAAACGAGGCCGCCGGCGTTCGCCGGATCGGTCGTGCCCGACGCCGTCGTGCAGCCGGCGCAGCCGCCGCGCTTCGACTCCGCGGGCGGGCCCGAGTCCGTCGTCGCGACAGTGGCCTCTCGGCTGGCGGGCATCGGCGAAGGCGGCGCGATGGCGGCGACAGCGCAATCGGGGCAGGCCTCGCGCACGCGGCGTGTCGCGTCCTCCGCCTTCGTGCGGGCCGACGCGCAGGGCTCGCCGGGATCGAGCGCGCAGATCCGATCGGCGACGCGACGGATCGAGCCGAGCGCGCGGCATGCGGTCGAGCAATCCGCAGTGGAGAGCGCGACCTGCTCGTCCGCGAGGTTCTTCTGCAGCGTCGCGAGATCGCCGCCCGCATCTTGCGCGTGCGCCGCGCCGCACAGGCCGAGCAGGAGCGCAGGGATGGCGAGGGCGCGTAGGGACCAGCTCCGGAAGGGCGTCGGCATGGCCCCAAGATAGCGCCCGTATCTACTGCCGATTCAAGTCGGCTTGCCGGGAGGGCTTTTGCTCGGCTGCGCCTTGCCGGGCGGCACGTCGAGGGTGCTGCTACGTCCCGGTTTACTCGATCGGCTTGCCGTCGATCATCGTGGCTCGCCCCTCCTCGGGTGGCAGCGCGAGGTTGTCCGTGTGCTCCTCGGGGTGCACGAGCAGCGTGCGCACCGACCAGAGCTCGTCGAAGATCCGGTAGCGCGCTGTGTTCTCGAGGTAGGGCACGCCCGTCGAGCCTCCCGTTCCGATCTTCTTGCCGATGAAGCGCTCCACCGTCCGCGCGTGGTGTGTCCGCCACAGGATGAAGCTCTGCTCGAACTGCACGAGATCCTCGCAAAGCTCGTAGACGTTCGCGAATTTCTCGGGCCACGTGTACACGGCGAGCATCACCTGGAAGCCGGGCGCCGCCACTTGCAACTTGAGCTTGGTCTCACGGTCGACCCGCTCGCGCACGATGGCGTCGCGCTCGAGCTCGTCGCCGGTGAACATCTGCGCGAGCCGCGCTTCGCGGTGCATCCCGTGCTCGAGCGCACGCGTGACGACCCACTCGCGGTCGGCGCTGCGCAGCGGCACCTCCGCAAGGAACGGCAGCAGCAGCTCGCGGAGAGAGCCCGTCTTCGACAAGCGATCGATCTGCTCGATCATCTCGGGAGGGAACCCAGCGAACTCGCGGTAGTCCTTGCCGCCATAGGTGACGCGCTGATCGTTGGTGAGACCGCACAGCGTTTCGATGAGGCGAAGCTGCAGCGACTGGAAGCCGCTGGCGGGCGTGAGCGCGTTGCGGAACCCGAGAAAATCGATGGGACGCATCGTCTCGAGGACATGAATCTGCTGGACCATGATCCCCCAGATCCGGTTCGCGCGAGTCATGTAATGGTGCGCGCGGATGAGCGCGAGCTCGCTCACGTCGCGCTTGGCGAAGATGGCTTGCACGTGCACCATCTCGTGCAGCGTGAGCTTGAACCAGAGCTCGTAGACCTGGTGCACGATGATGAACTGCATCTCGTCGTGGTGCTCGGTCACCGGCCGCTGCGCGCCGAGCAGCTCGGGGATGCGGAGATAGTCCCAGTACCTCCCCCGCCCTGCGGTGCCTTCAGCGGGTGGCATGCAGCCGGGCGCGCTGGCGTTGGGGTCTTTGGGGGGCGAAGGCGGCTGAGGGTTGCTCACGCGCGCAAGGTTAGCTCTCGTCGGGTGCGCGAGCACTCACGCGTCGCAGCAGAAGCGGACTACCGATGTGCTGCAACGCAGAAGAACGTAAGGTGCGCTTCATGACCAAGAACGATCGTCCACCCGTCAGCCCGCGCGTGCTCGACGCAGCCGCGGCGCGCGCTGAGGCGATCGTGTCGTCGCTCCGCGTCGGCGAGCCCAGCTCGGACGAAGTATTCGAAGCGTTCGCCGAGTTCGATGCGCTTCCGCGCGACGTCGTCCGCGACGCGCTCGCCTCGTGGATGGGACCGCTCACCGATGTCGAGCGCATGGACAACGCGGCGCGTGTGGCGCTCGGGCTGCCGCTCCATCCGCTGCGCCTTCGGACGCTCGAAGTAACGAAGGACGCCGACGTGCTCGACGGCGGATCCGTCGCCGAGGAGCAACTTCGGATCGCCGGCAAGACCTGGGACGGCGCCGACCTCGCGCCCGAGGATCGGCTCGACGGCGAGCTCGAAGGGTCGTTCGCGGGAACACTCGAGCGCCATGTGCTCGCCGACGCCGACGCGCCGGGCAACGTTCCCCTCTTCGACGTGCTCGTGTTTGCCGAGCATGCCGGCGTGGTCTTCGAGGCGGGG
>CAXSGV010000330.1:0-7971 GCA_964236615.1 uncultured Polyangiaceae bacterium | reverse complement strand
ACGCGCGCGCTGCGCCTCCTCGCGTGCGTGCTCCTCGCCTCGCTCTTCGTGGCAGCGGTGCACGACGTCTCCCAAGCGTGGGACGTCTGGTACTACCACCTCCCCTTCGCAGCGCGAATTTGGGGCATCGTCCCGGCCGACGCCTACGCCTTCCACGCGGAGAACGTGCCGCGCTGGGAAGGGTTTCCGCTCTTTGGCGAAGCGCTTCAAGGGTTGCTCTGGAAAGCGACGGGCACTCCGGCAGCGGCGAACTTCCTCGCGTTCTCGGCCATCCCCGTTCATGCGTGGTTCCTTCGCCGCACCTTCGACGTGCCATGGCCGACGACGGTGATCGCCCTCGTCGCAATCCCCATGGTGATGATCCACGCGACCAGCAGCTACCTCGATCTGCCGGCGAACGCGTGGGCCTCGATCCTCGTCCTCCTCGTGTGGCGTCTCCACGGCACGACGGCGCCACGCGACGCGCGCACGCTCGCCATTGCGCTGGCAGCGTCGGCCGCGACGGTGAACACGAAGTTTCAGCTCGTGCCGCTGGTCGTGTTGTCGCTCGCGGCTCTCCTTCCGTGGCTCGTCGGGCGTTCGCGCCGCCGGCTGCTCGCCGTCGCCGTGGCGCTGCCGCTCGTGCTCGCGACGCCGCTCAAGAACGTCGCGGTGCACGGAAACCCGGTTTATCCGGTGAGCGTGAAGGTCCTAGGCCACACACTCCCAGGGCCGGAATCGGAGTACGTCGCCTCACCAACTTGGCTCGTGGACGCGCCGCGGCCGGTGCGCTGGGCGTGCTCGGTGCTCGAGATCCGCACCACCACCCGCTGGACCATCGACCAATGGACGCCCCCTGACGATCCGGGCTACCGCATGGGCGGCTTCTTCGGCCCCTACGTGGTCTTGAATCTGGCGCTTTTTGCCTGGACGCTCTGGAAGCGAAAGGAACGCCGTGTGCGCACGGCGGGCGTCGTCGCGGCCTCCCTCACGGCGATGGTGTCCGTGATGCCGCAGTCGCACGAGCTTCGCTACTACGCGGTGTGGATGATCGTGCTCGTGTCGATCAACCTCGTGCTCCATGCGCGCGCGCAGCCGAAGCTCGTGGGGCTCGGGAGCGTGCTTTCCCTCGCGACCGTGATCGCGCTGACCCGCGGCAGCTACGTGCTGCCGACGGGGCGCTCCTTCCCGTCGCTCCTCACGGTCAAAGCCTCGCCCGAGACGCTGACACACCTTCGTGCGCTCCCACCCGGGGCAACCGCGTGCATGGACGCGCGCCCCTGGACCTTCCTCTACGCCGCACCGTTTCACGACGGCGCGACGTGGAAGATCCAGGAGTCGGCGACGGCGTCCGACTGCCGCGATTCACTCCGCGTCGAGTAGGCCTTCCGCCGCCTTGCGCGCGGCGCGCAGCAGCTCGTCACTCAGCTTCGTCCCCGCGACCGCACGCGACAACGAGAGTGCGCCGTACATCAGGCACACGAGACCAAGCGCCTGCTCGCGGCGTGCGGCGGTTGGCCCGAACATCGCTGCGAGCGAACGCACGAGCGCATCGAGCTGAGGCTCGAGCACACCGCGGTAAGGCTCTCCTTCTTGCGCGACCTCGTGCGCCACACTCGGCAGCACGCAACCCGCCTCCGGGTTGTCGCGGTGCTTCCGTGAGAGGTACGCGCCGACGACCCCGAGCACGCGCTCGCGCGGGGATGCGCCCTTGGCCGAGGCCATCATGCGCGTCCACATGGCCCCGGTGGCGCTCCGAAGCGCAACCGCGAAGAGCTGCTCCTTCGAGTCGAAGTGCCCGTAAAAACCGCCCACGGTGAGCCCGGCGCCTTTCATGACGTCCGTTACCGAGCTCGCGCGGATGCCGCGTCCCCGCATCAGAGAAGCTGCCGAGGCGAGGATTGCCTCGTGCGACTTCTCCTTCTGCTCGGTCTTCTGGTTCACGGGGAGAGACATCTCAGATGCGTTCGATGATCGTGGCGATGCCCTGACCGCCACCGATGCACATCGTGATGAGCGCGGTCTGCTTGTCCGCGCGCTCGAGCTCGTCGAGAACAGTGCCGAGAAGTATCGCGCCGCTCGCGCCAAGCGGATGACCGAGGGCGATCGCGCCGCCATTCACGTTCACGCGCTCGGGATCGATGCCAAGCGTGCGCATGGTCTGGAGCACGACGCCGGCGAAGGCTTCGTTGATCTCCCAGAGGTCGATGTCCTTCGCCTTCATGCCGGCCATGCGCAGCGCCTTTTCGCTCGCGGGCGCAGGCGCGGTCAGCATGAGCACGGGCTCGCTGCCGATCGTCGCCATCGCGCGGATGCGGGCCCGTGGCTTGACGCCCTTGTCCTTCACGTAACGCTCCGACGCGATGAGCACGGCCGCAGCACCGTCGACGATGCCACTCGAGTTGCCTGCCGTGTGCAGATGCTGAATCGCCTTGGCCTTCGGGTAAGCCGCGAGGGCGATCTGATCGAGCGTCTCGCCGTTGGGGCCGACCACCGCCTCGCCCATCGCAACGAACGCGGGCTGCAGTGCCGCGAGTCCAGCGGCCGTCGTGTCGGGTCGCGGAAACTCGTCACGCTCGAGCATCACCGCGCCGGTCTTCGGATCGCGAACGGCGAAGAGCGAGCGCGTGAAGCGACCCTCTTCGATCGCACGCGCTGCATTCTGCTGCGAGCGAAGCGCGATCCCGTCGAGCTGCTCACGCGAAAAGCCCTCGAGCGTTGCGATCAGATCGGCGCTGATGCCCTGTGGCACCTGGAACACGCGCTCGCGCAAATGAAGGTTGTTGCCGTCGACGCCGCCGCCGTCGGCGCCCATCGGCACGCGTGACATGCTCTCGACGCCCCCCGCGACCGCGAGATCGATCGCGCCCGACGCGACCCCCATCGCGCCGAAGTGCACGGCCTGGAGACCCGAGCCGCAGAAGCGGTTCATCGTCACCGCCGAAACTTCGTTTGGCCACGCCGCCGCGAGGACGGCGTTGCGGGCGAGGTTGGCGCCCTGCTCACCGGCCTGCGACACGCAACCGATCATCACGTCGTCGACGTGGCTTGCGTCGAAGCCCGTGCGTCGCTGGAGCGCGACCAGCACCTGGGCGACGAGCTCCTGCGGGTGAATTGCTGAAAGTGCGCCTTTGCCGATCTTGCCGCGTCCGCGCGGGGTCCGTACGGCGTCGAGGATGTAGCTCGTGGTCATGGAGTTTCTCCTGGTGGGTCCGACCGATGATGCTCGTCATATTACGAACGTAATATATTCCGTCAAGGGACGACCGGGCCCGCAGGAGCGGCACAAACGCCTATTCCGCTGCGTTGGCGACGACGGACTCAGGAAGCGGCAAAGACACCTGGGTTGGCTGGCGCCGTAAGACGTTCACGCGCGGCCGTCGTTCGCGAATGGCCCAGACGACCCCGATGAACGCGAGAAAGCGAAGCGCGTAGTAGGTCACGTCGACCTCCCACCAGCGAACGCCCTGGCGCGCGACGCCCATCTGGTCATGGTGGTTGTTGTGCCAGCCCTCACCCATCGTGAGCACGGCGAGCAGCGCGTTGTTGCGCGAGTCGTCCTTCGTCTCGAATCGGCGCGAGCCCCACACATGCGCGAGCGAGTTGATCAGCGCCGTGGCGTGAAGGACGGCGATGGTGCTCAAGAGAAAGCCCCACACGAGGCCTGGCGTACCCGCAATGGCAAAGCACGCGACGCCGTACAGGACGATCGGCATCCACTTGTGCTTCTCGAGAAAGCGCAGCTCGGGAAACACCAAAAGATCTTTCACGTTCGAAAAATCCGGGTGATCGCCGCTTCCGCTCAAGAACCAACCGATGTGGGCGTGCCAGAAGCCGCCCTGCACGGGGGAATGTGCGTCGAGCGTCGTGTCCGAGTGCTTGTGGTGATGGCGATGCCAGCTCGCCCACCACAGCGGTCCGTTCTGCATCGCGGTGGTGCCGACGAACGCGAGCACGGCCTGAAACACCCGGCTCGTCTTGTACGAGCGATGGGCGAAGTAGCGGTGGTAGCCGCCGGTGATGGCGAACATGCGGAGCACGTAACCAAAGGCGAAGAGGCCGACCAGCTTCCACGAGGTCGGCACCACGAAAACGAACAGACACGCGAGGTGCATCATCACGGTCAGAGCTGTCGAGAGGTGGAGCATCGCGCGATCGAGGCGTGACACCACCGGGTTCGTCTTCTGCAACATCATCCTCCCGGGCCGCGACCCGCGAGTACAGACTACCACTCATCGATGACTCGACCTGCGGGCGGGGAGCTCAGCCGGCGAATCAGGCGGGCTGAGCAACGCTGGGAGCGACTGGCCATGTGAAATCGCGGATCGCCGGCGGGTCCTCGAGGTGCTCCCGGATGTACGCGTCGTGACGCTGGAGCTCGACCTCGCATTCGTGGATGAGGGCGTCCGCGTTCGCGGGCTTACGCCGTGCGCGACGCAGCGCCTCCATCGCGAGATGGAACCGACTCGTCTTGTTGCGGACGACCATGTCGAACGGCGTCGTCGTCGTTCCCTCCTCGATGTAGCCGCGCACGTGGAACCGCGACGCGTTCGGCCGATGATGGAGCAGCTGGTGCACGCCCCCCGGGTAACCGTGGAACGCGAACACGACGTGCGTCTCCTTGGTGAAGAGCTCGGCGAAGCGGTCGGGCTGCATGCCGTGCGGATGGTCGTCCGGCGAGAAGATCGTCATGAGGTCGACCACGTTGACCACGCGCACGGCGAGCGTCGGAGCATGCTGCTTCAGCCACGCCGCAGCCGCGATGGTCTCGAGCGTCGCGGTGTCGCCGGCGCACCCGAGCACGACGTCGGGCTCCTCGTCGGGCAAGTGACTCGCCCAATGCCAGATCGATGCACCGCGCGCGCAGTGCGCTCGTGCGGCGTCGATGTCGAGCCACTGCAGCTGCGGCTGCTTGTCGATGATGATCAGGTTCACGTAGTTCCTGCTGCGAAGGCAGTGGTCGGCGACCGACAACAAGCAGTTGGCATCCGGCGGCAGGTACACGCGCGCGACCGTGCCCTTCTTGGACGTGATCGTGTCCATGAAGCCGGGCCCTTGGTGGCTGAAGCCGTTGTGATCATTTCGCCAGCACGTCGACGTGAGGAGGTAGTTGAGCGAGGCGACCGGTGCTCGCCACGGAATCTCCTCGCATGCCTGGATCCACTTCGAGTGCTGCGTGGCCATCGAAGCGACGATGAGAACGAACGCTTCGTAGCTGGCGAACATGCCGTGGCGCCCGGAGAGCAAATAGCCCTCGAGCCAGCCCTGGCAGTTGTGCTCGCTGAGCACTTCCATCACGCGACCCTCGGGCGAGACGCGATCATCGAGCGCCTCGGTTCTATCGGCGACGAGGCAGCGGTTTTCGACCTCGAATACGGCACCGAGGCGGTTCGAATTGGTCTCGTCGGGACAGAAGAGGCGGAAGTTCCTCGCGGCGCGGTTCCGTGCGTAGATATCGCGCAGCATCGACCCGAGCTGCCGCGTCGACTCACGCGTGGTCGCGCCGGGGCTCTCGACAGGCAGCGCGTAGCTGGCGAAATCGGGGAGGTCGAGCGGCACGAGGAGACGGCCGCCGTTGGCGTGTGGGTTCGCGCCCATGCGGCGTTCGCCCTTGGGAGCGAGCGCGGCAAGGGGGGCAATCAGCTGTCCGTCGCGGTCGAACAGCTTTTCGGGCTCGTAGCTCTTCATCCACGTTTCGAGCATGGCGAGCTCTGCTGGCTCTTCACGCACGTGTGCGAGCGGCACCTGGTGTGAGCGGAAGGTCCCTTCGACGAGCTTGCCGCCGACCTCCTTCGGGCCGGTCCATCCCTTCGGCGTTCGGAGCACGATGGCAGGCCAACGCGGCCGTCCGTCGACGCCCGTCTCGCGCGCCTTCTTTTGGATCGCGCGGATCTTGGCGTGGCAGGTCTCGAGCGTGTTCGCGAGCTCCCAGTGCACGCGCTTCGGATCCGTTCCTTCGACGAAGTGAACGTCGTAGCCGTGACCTTCGAGGAGGCTGCGCACCGAGTCGTCGCTCGAGCGACCGAGCACGGTGGGGCCAGCAATCTTGTAGCCATTCAAATGGAGCACCGGCAGCACCGCGCCATCGCGTGCCGGGTTCAAGAAGCTGATGCCCTTCCACGAGCCCTCGAGCGGGCTGGTCTCGGCTTCGCCATCGCCAACGACCGCGACGACGAGGAGATCGGGGTTGTCGAACGCCGCGCCGAACGCGTGCGTGAGGACGTAGCCGAGCTCACCACCTTCGTGGATCGATCCCGGTGTTGGCGGGCTCACGTGGCTCGGCACGCCGAACGGCGTCGAGAACTGCTGGAAGAGCCGACCCATCCCCGCGGCATCGGAGCTGATGTTGGGGTAGACCTCGGAGTAGGTGCCCTCGAGGTAAACGTTGGCGATCACCGCGGGCCCACCGTGGCCCGGTCCGGCAAGGAACAGCGCGTTGACGTCGTGCTTCTTAATCAGCCGATTCAAGTGGGCGTACAGCAAGCTCAAGCCCGGCGACGTCCCCCAGTGCCCGAGCAAGCGCGGCTTGATGTGCTCTTTGGTCAGCGGCTCGCGTAGCAGCGGGTTCGCGCGCAGGTAGATCTGCCCCACGGTCAGGTAGTTCGCGGCACGCCAATAGGCGTCGAGCCCCGCTAGCTCGTCTTCCGTCACATTCGCTTGCATGAGGCTGTCGCTCAGCACGTTGCGCGCCAGAACCGGCACAACCGTCGGCGATTCTTTTGCAAAACCCGCGCGGCACGCAATCCCCGCGTGTTGCTCACCTCAGAGGCGACCTGCTTGCGTGACCGCGCAGGGCTTGCGCCGCTCAGGCTCAGCGGTCGAAGCGCACGTTGACGACAGCCGTGCCCGGGATTGCCACACCGTCGTGGTCCAGCGCGGGGCTCCACGTCTTGTCTTGGGCGCAGCGACGCGCCTCACGGCCAAAGCCGTGGCCCGGATCTTTGGTGACGGTGACGGCGCCCGCCTTCCCGGAGGCCGCGACCTCGACACGAATCGTGACGACGGCGCTGTCGATCTGATCCGAATCTGCTTCGGACGGGAACGGACAGCGCCACTCGGCGTCGCCGGCGAGCGTCGGGCGCTTCGAGCGATCGGGACCGACCTTCGCGGGCGGCGCGCTCGGCAGTCCCGTTCCACCAACCACGCCAGTGGCGGCAGGCGGCGTGCGAACGGCGATCGGGCTCGTGCCCGTGGCGGCGGTCGTGCCGCCGACGTAGGTTTGCGCGTTTCCGGTGACGAAGCCGCCCGTGAAGTCGACCGGATCGTTGGGATCGGGCGGGGCCGTCACGATCGCGGCAGCTTGTGCGGGCGGCGGTGGAGGAGCAACCGCGCTCGCGGGCTCGGGAACCTTCGGCGGCGGAGGCTCTTCGGGCTTCGGCGGCTCGATGACGGGAGGCGGCTTCGGAATGTCGATGTCGACGACCTCGGTGGCCTCTTCGACGATCCGCGCGCGATGCCGAATCAGGCGCGGCGCCGTGAACGCGATCGCGACGTGAAAGCACGCGGCGACCAGCAGCGCGACGAGCAGCCACGGCTTCTCGCGCGAGCTCGCGCGCGTGAGCTCGAGCAGCGGATCTTGGTCGCGAACGTGGACGACGCTTGGCATTTTACTTGGCGGGTTGGGACGAGGCGGCGGGGATGGGGACGACGCCAAACCCAATCTTAGCCACACCGGCCTGCTTAAGCAGGTCGAGCACGTGCATGACCCGACGGTGCGGAACCGCGCCGTCGGCCTTGATGACCGCGCGAAGATCGGCCGTCTTGGCCTTTGCGTTCTGGGCGAGCGCGAGGATGTCGTCCTCGCTTGCGAGCTCGGCGCCGTCGACGCGCGTCGTGCCGTTCTCGAAGAGGACGATGCTGAAGATCTCTTGGACCTCGGTGCCCTTCGCGGCCTTCGGAAGCTCCACGTGGAGCGCCTTTGGGCTGACGATAAGCTTCGCCGTCACCATGAAGATGATGAGGAGAACGAGCGTGATGTCGACGAGCGGCGTG
>CAXSGV010000329.1:0-7977 GCA_964236615.1 uncultured Polyangiaceae bacterium | reverse complement strand
CGGATCGGCACCGACGTCGCGTTGATGCACCTCGCCGACATCGCGGAGCGATCGCGCTACCAGGACCTCGCGGCCAAAGCGCGGGCACGCGTCGCCGAGGCGGCGGCGCGCCGCGGCTTCACGATGGAGGAGCTCGGCGATCGGCTCGTGCCCGATCTCGGGCTCGATCCGAGCAGCGGCAAAACGCTCTCCTTTGGTCCTCGAAGCTTCACCGTCGGCTTCGACGAGCACCTCGTTCCATTCGTGCGCGACGAAGGCGGCGCGACCGCAACCACGTTGCCGCGTGCGAGCTCGAAGGATGACGCCGAGGCCGCCGCGCTCGCTCACGAAGCGTGGAAAGCGCTGAAGGCCGATCTCGTGTCGATCGCGCGCGGCCAGATCGCGCGCTTGGAGCTTGCGATGTGCTCAAGCCGTCGCTGGACGTGCACCGACTTCGAGACGCTCTTCGTCAAACACGCGCTGCTCGTGCACGTCGTTCGGCGGCTCGTTTGGGCCGTGTACGAAGACGGCCGACTCGTGACGACGTTCCGCGTCGCCGAAGACCGCACCTTCGCCGACGCGACCGACGCGCCGTGGACCCTTCCAAGGGAAGAAAAATTCGTGATCGGCATTCCGCATCCACTCGAGCTCGACGGCGATCTGCAGCGCGCGTGGGGCGGCGTGCTCGCGGACTACGAGCTGCTCCAGCCCTTCGCGCAGCTCGGCCGCGAGACCTTCGCGATGACCGACGAGGAGAGCAAGGCGGAGCACCTCGCGCGCTTCAACGGGATCACGGTCGAGTCGGCGAAGCTGTTCTCGCTCGACTACCGCGGATGGCGACGCGATCGCGGGCAGGTCATCGAGGGCTTCGACAAGATCGTGCGCGCTGGTGACGGACAAGCCTCCGTCAGGTTGGGGATCAGCCCAGGCTTCGTCGCCTCGACACCGACTGACCCACGCGAGCAATCGCTCAACGGTCTCTGGATACGCGATTCGCACGGCATGCCGAAGCCGCTCGGGACGCTCTCGCCGATCGTCTTCAGCGAGCTCGTGCGCGACGTCGAGACGCTTCGCGCGTAATCTCCGGACCGCCATGCCGCCGAAAGTGCCGAAGTCACCGTCCGCCGGGCCCGCGACATCCATGCAGCGCCCGCCGGCAGAGGTTACGTACGCCGCCGAGCTCGAAGCGCTGCTCGCCCAGGACGAGGCGCCGCGTCCGCCCGGGTGGCGTCTGTCTCCGCGTGCAGTTCGCTCGTTCATTCTCGGCGACGCGACGCTCGGCATTCGGAAGAAGTTCGTCGGCAACCCTTCGCTCGTCGACCGCGCCATGGTGGCGCTCGCCACGAACCGCGGGCTCATGCTGGTGGGCGAGCCCGGCACCGCGAAGTCACTGCTCTCCGAGCTGCTCGCGGCGGCGATCAGCGGACGCTCGACGTACACGATCCAGGGAAGCGCCGGGACGACCGACGATCAGATCAAGTACTCGTGGAATTACGCGCTCCTCCTCGCCGAAGGCCCGACGACGCGCGCGCTCGTACCCGCGCCGCTCTACCACGGCATGCGCGAAGGCTCGATTGTGCGGTTCGAAGAGGTCACGCGTTGCCCTCTCGAGATCCAGGACTCGCTCCTCGCCGCGCTCTCCGATCGCGTGCTCGCTATCCCCGAGCTCGAAGGTGAGGCCGGCATGCTCTTCGCGAAGGACGGCTTCAACGTCGTGGCGACCGCGAACACGCGCGATCTCGGCGTCAACGAGATGAGCGCCGCGCTGAAACGCCGCTTCAACTTCGAGACCGTCTTTCCGATCGCCGACATCAAGACGGAGATCGCGCTCGTGCGCGACGAAGCGAAGCGGCTCCTCGAACGCTCGGGCGTGAAGGCGCAGCTCGGCGACGACATCCTCGAGCTGCTCGTCACGACTTTTCGCGAGCTGCGCTCAGGCGAGTCCGAAGACGGTCATGCGATGGAGCGCCTCACGACCGCGATGAGCACCGCGGAAGCGGTATCGGTCGCGCATGCGGTCGGCGTGCGCGGCTACTACCTGGGCAACGGCGCGACGCCTGCCGATCTCGTCGAGTGCATCGTCGGCGCGGCGGTGAAGAGCAACGACGAAGATCTCAAGCGCCTCCGCCGCTACTTCGAGCAGCGCGTGGCGCGACGCGAGGGGGCCCACTGGCGCGCGTACTACGAGGCGCGTCACCGGCTGCCCGGCTGAGACGATGAAGCCCGCGCTGCACGTCGTCGGCGTTCGGCACCACAGCCCCGCGTGTGCGCGGCTCGTGGGCGAGACCATCCGCGAAAAGCGTCCGCGCTGGGTCCTCGTCGAGGGGCCGTCGGACATGAGCGCGCGGATGGACGAGCTCACGCTCGGCCACAAGCTGCCGTTCGCGATCTTCAGCTATGCCTCGTCGCCGGGCGGGCACTACGCGTCGTGGTCGCCGTTCTGCGAGTACTCGCCGGAGTGGGTAGCGATCACGGCCGCGCGCGAGGTCGGCGCCGAGGTGCTCTTCATGGATCTTCCGGCGTGGCACGGCGCGTTTCGCGAGATCGAGAACCGCTACTCCGATCGCCATAGCAAGGCGAGCGACCGAGTTGCGGCGCTTTGCGAACGCCTGGGTATCGAGGACAGCGACGCGCTCTGGGATCACATGTTCGAGCAGCCGCTCCCCATCGAGACGCTGCGCGCGCGCCTCGCCGTGTACTTCGAGGAGCTTCGCGCCGGCGAGCACGCAGGCGATCGCGACACGCCGCGCGAGGCGTACATGTGCTCGTGGATTCGCTGGGCCATGGCTCAAGCCGCCGGCGATGTCGTCGCGGTGTGCGGCGGGTTTCATGCGCCGGTGCTGACGCGGTGGAGCGCCTCCGCCGAGCACGGTACGGAGCGACCCGATGTACCCACCACCGAGCCCGAGGTCCGTATCGGCAGCTACCTCGTGCCTTATTCCTTTCATCGTCTCGACTCGTTCGTCGGTTACGAGTCGGGCATGCCGTCGCCGGCGTTCTATCAGCTCGTCTGGGAGACGGGCGCGGACCGCGCGGGCGAGGTGATGCTGTTCGAGGCAGTCCAGCGCCTTCGCAAGAAGAAGCAGCACGTGAGCGTCGCCGATTCGATTGCGGCCGTGACCTTGGCGCGCGGTCTCATGTCACTCCGCGGTCACAGCGAGCTGTCGCGCGTCGACGTGCTGGACGGCCTCGCGGGCGCGCTCCTCAAGGACGCACTCGACGCGCCGCTCCCGTGGAGTCGTCGCGGAAGAATTTTGCCGCGCACCGATCCCATGCTCGTCGAGATGGTCGCGGCATTCTCGGGCGAGCGCGTGGGGCGCCTGGCGCCGGGGACGCCCAGACCGCCGCTGGTGCACGACGCCGTCGCGGAGCTCGCGCGCGTCGGCATCACGCCAACGCAGACCGCGACCAACCTCGATCTCCAGCTGGTCGAGGCGAAGGAGCTCGAGAAGAGCCGCGTTCTCCACCGCCTGCGTGTGCTCGGCGTGCCCGGCTTCAACCTGCGTCGCGCCGCCGAATGGGGCCGCGACACGACCGAACTCGTCGAAAAATGGACCGTGCAGCAGGCGCTCGATGCCGATCCCGCCCTCATCGAGGCCGCGACGTACGGCGCGACGCTCGAGGACGCTGCCGCGGGGCGGCTCGAGGAATCGCTCGCCCGCGCGCAGGGGCTGACGATGCTGGCGACGATCCTCCAAGAGGCGGCGCTCGTCGGCATTCACACGATGGCGACGCGGCTCGCGATGCAGATCCGCCACCTCGCTGCGATCGAGCCTTCGCTCGAAGAGCTTGGCGGTGCGCTCACGCGTATCCTCGCGTCGTTCCGTCACGACACGCTCTTCGGCGCGGCGGGTGCGCGTCTGCTCGGCGAGGCCATCGACGCCGCCTTCGACCGTGGCCTCTGGCTCTACGAAGGTATTCAGGGCCCGACCGCCCCCGCGTCGCCGGCGCAGATTCAGGCGGTGATTTCGCTACGTGACACCGTGCTCCACGTGGGCTCGCGGCTGGCGATCGATGGCGCGCGTGCGCTCGCCGTCATGAGCCGGCGCGCGCATGACGCGTCGGCGCCGCCGGCGCTGCGCGGTGCGGCGCTCGGGTGCATCTGGTCGCTCGCCGACCCCGCGCAAAAAGATCCGGCCGAGGCGATCGCCTCGCTCCGCGCGTCTTCACGGCCCGAGGTGCTCGGTGATTTCTTGGCGGGGCTTTTCGCGCTCGCACGTGAAGAGCTCGTGCACGCCCCCGGACTGCTGCCCGCGCTCGACGAGGTGGTCGCGTTGATGACGCGCCACGATTTCTTGATCGCCATCCCAGCGCTGCGCCTCGCCTTTGGGTATTTTCCCCCGCGGGAAAAGGAGCAGATTGCGCGCTCGATTCTGCGCTTCCGCGGCCACGAATCGCATGATGCCGGCGCGCTGCTGCACCTCGACGTCGCGGCCGACGTCACGTTGAAGGGAATGGCGCTCGAGCGCGAGGTCGACGCGATTGCGCTGCGGTTCGGCCTCGAGGACGCGGAGCCCTCATGAGCGGCGACGAGGGACTCGTTCGCTGGCGGCTCGTGCTCGGCGCCGCTGCCGACGACGCGATGCAGAGCACTTCGCTCTCGGCCGATGACCTCGCCGCGGACTCTGCGCTGTCGTGGCTGTATGACCGCGACGAGGGCTACGCGGATCGCGACATCCAAGATCGCCGCGGCGATCTCGGCCCGTCGCAGCTCCAGGTGCCGGAGTGGCTCGACGAGGTGCACCGCCTCTTTCCCAAGGAGACCATCGAGCGCATCGAGCAGGACGCCGTAGAGAAATTCCAAATCCACGAGGTCGTGACGAACCCCGAGGTGTTGAAACGGGTGAAGCCGAACGAGACCCTGCTCAAGGCCGTGCTCCGCACGAAGCACCTCATGAACGCCGATGTGCTCGCGATGGCGCGGCAGCTCGTGGCCGAGGTCGTTCGCAAGCTGATCGAAAAGCTCGCGCGGGAGATCAAACGAAGCTTTACGGGCTCGAAGAGCCGCCGTCGGTCGCCGATCAAGCTCGCGCGCAACTTCGACGCGAAGGGCACCGTCCGGAGCAACCTCGCGGGGTGGGACAAGGACAAGAAGCGGCTCCTCATCAAGAAGCCGCTCTTCTTCTCGCGCACGCGACGTCACTGCGAGAAATGGCAGGTCATCCTGCTCGTCGACGAGAGCGGCAGCATGCTGAGCTCGGTCATTCACTCGGCCGTGACCGCGGCGTGCCTGTGGGGCTTGCCCGCGGTGAAGACGCATCTCTGTATTTTCGACACCGAGGTCGTCGATCTCACCGAGACCGTCACCGATCCGGTCGAGGTGCTCATGAAGGTCCAGCTCGGCGGCGGCACGGACATCGGCAAAGCCGTCGGCTACGGACGAAACCTCGTCGAGTCGCCGCGACGTACGATCGTCGTCCTCATCACGGATTTCTTCGAGGGTGGAAACCCCGAGACTCTCGTGCGTCATGTGAAGTCGCTCTGCGACGAGGGCGCGACCGTGCTCGGACTTGCCGCGCTCGACGAACAAGCGAACCCGACCTACGACAAGGAGCTCGCAGGCCGCCTCGTCGGCGTCGGTGCGCACGTGGGTGCGATGACGCCGGGCGAGCTCGTCGCGTGGATCGCCGAGAAGGTGCGGGCCTGAGATGGCGCGGGCCGATCTCCTCGCGTTGAAGCCAGAGACCATCGCGGCTCTCGCGAACATGGGCCTCGTGAAGCGCGCGCTCCGCGAGATTGCCGCGGGCGAAGGCCCCGCTCTCGAGGAAGACGCTGCGGGCGTGGTCACCGGAACGTCGAAGGACGGTAGCGTCACGAAGCTCGCGCCCGGCGTGCGCTTGGCCGACGCGCCGTGCAGCTGTGGCGCGGTGGCAGTGTGCCGTCACCGCGTGGCGGTCGCGCTCGCCTACGCCGCGTGGCACCGCGCGACGCGACCAGCGGAGGTCGACAGCACGATCGCCGAAACGCCGTCCCCCGGATCGCCGTGGTCACCGGGCTCGTTCACCGACGACGCACTGCTCGCGTTCGTCGGCAAGCGCACGATGCTTCGGGCTCACGCGATCGCGAGGAACGGTGTGACGGTCGAGGTCGAGCCCGGCGACATCCCGGCTGCGCGTTTGCCGACCTGCAGCGTTCGCTTCCTCGTTCCGCGCGACATGACCTACGCGCGTTGCGATTGCCAGATGGCGACCGCGTGCGAGCACGTCGTCATCGCGGCGTGGGCGTTCCGTCAGGCGGGTGAGACGCTTGCGACGCCCAAGACGCTCGAGCTCGAGCCTGCGAGCCCACGCGCCACCGCGCGGGTCGCCCCCGATGCCAAGCCGATCGAGGCTGCGCTCGGTCTCGCATCGACCGTCCTCCTCGAAGGTGTCGCGCACCTTCCGTCGGAAGTTGCGCAGCAATTTACACGCGTGCGGATCGCGCTGACCGCGGCGAGCTTCGCGTGGCCCGCAGCGATCATCGATGATCTCGAGCAGTCGCTCGAGGCATACCGCGCCCGGAGCGCGCGGTACTCGTCGGCGTTGGTCGTCCAGCACCTTACGGAGCTTGCGGCACGCGCGCGCGCGTCGACCGCGGCCGCGGCGGGTCACTGCGAGCTTCCGGCGGGCGTGATTCTCGGAACCGAAGAGGCGCCGGAGACGCGCCTCGATCACGTGCGGCTGGTGTCGCTCGGCGCTCGCCTCGAGGCCGACGGCACGTCGCGCGAGGCCGAGGTGTACCTCGCCGATCCCGATTCCGGCGTCGTTCTGGTCCTCGCCAAGCGCTGGACGTTCGCGGAGGGCGAAGAGTCACCCAACGGCGCTGCGCTCGGCGAGCGCGCGATCGCCGCACGCATTGGTCTCGCCACGCTTGCGCGCGGACAGATGGTTTCGCGCGGTGTGAAGCGGCAAGCGAACCGCGCGATGGCGCTCGCAGGTCCGCGTCCGGGGCAGACTTCAATTACGCCTCAGAGCGGCGACTGGTCGCTCTTCCCTCGCGAGATTCTGATTTCGAATTTCGACGAGCTCGACGGCGCGTTGCGTGCGCTTCCCCCGCGTTTCCTGCGACCGCGCGTGCTCGCGGCGTCGATGCGCGTGCTGTCGCTCGACGGCGGCGAAATCGGCCGAATCATGTACCAGCCGGGGGCCCAGGAGCTCGTGGCGGAGCTTCGCGACAGCGGCGGAAACCAGATGCTGCTGCGTCGCAGATACCGCCGCGTTGCGCCCAACGCGCTCGAGGCCATCGCGCGCGCGCTCGCCGGTGGCGGCGTGCGCTTCGTGAGTGGCGACGTCCGCCGTGGCGACCTTGGCCTCGAGATCGACCCCACGGCCATCGTCACCGATCGCGTGATTGTCCCCGACCTCGAAGCCGCCAAGGGCGCGCTCGCCGAGCATGTCGTGCCCTTTGCATCGACGACTGCGCCGGTTGCGGCCGCGCTCTCGATGGCATCTAGCCTGCTGGAAGAGGTCCCGCACCACGGGGCGCTGCGCCTTCGTCAAGAGTGGTCTGATCGTGCTTCCCACGCGATTGCTGCGCTCGAGGCGGCGGGCCTGCAGGTCGTCGGGAAGCATGTCCGCGACGTCGCCGGCGCTTTGCGTGGAGTGCGCGCCGAGAACGCTCGTGCGGCCGCGGAGGTGTGGTTCACCGCCGCGATTCGCGTCGCCTTGACGCAGGAAGCGCTCGGCGCGTGATGGCTAACCGCGGTACGCGGACGGACCTCGGTCCACGTACCAGAGGGCGAGTACGTGGGCGAGCACGTCGATGCCTTCGGCGAGCGGCGTGGGCTCGTGCACGGCCGCGTCGCTGCGCGTCGCCCGCTCCGAAAGTGACCGCACCTGGAGCAACCGCTCGTCGTAGCTCGCTGAGCTCGCGCGTTCGCGCACCAGACGCACCGTCGTCTGGAAGTTATCCATCTGCGTGGGTTTGAGCAGAGGTCCAAGCGTCGTGTAGTGCGTACCCGTGGCGTGGAGCAGCCACGGTCGCTCGCCGCTCCGGCGAAAGAGGTAGAGCACCAAAATC
>CAXSGV010000328.1:0-8024 GCA_964236615.1 uncultured Polyangiaceae bacterium | reverse complement strand
ATGCAGCACGAAGCTGAAGGCCGCGATGATCGTCAGGTTCCAATCGATGCGGCTGGTGAGCCCATCTTTGACGCTCAATGGGAGCTGCGGCCGCGGCGGTAGGGCTGGTGGCACGACGAATTGGAACAGGTAGGTCGTCGCGCCGACGGTGACCTTGCCGCGAGCGTCGTCGGTCAACGCGATCTGCCAGGTGCCGTTCGATCGGCGCGCCCGCGTGCCACGAAGAGTCGCGATATCGCAGACGCCGCTCTCGAGCGCGAGGCGCCCCGTCATCTCCGCCGTGACCACGAGGTCGTAGCTTCCGGCGCGCGCTTCGAAGAGCGTGAGGCCATCGGCCTCGAAGCTTGCTCGTCGCTCGAGCACGCGCTCGCTGAGGATCCGGCCGCCCTGCACCTCGGCGATCCGCAGCACCTTCGGCCCCGCTTGCGCGCGCACCGACCGCATCACGGCGGTCATCGCGCCCGGACGCGCAGCTTGCCTGACTACCGCGACGTCGATCGCCATGCGGGGTCAGACTTCGCGGCGGCTGTGGAGTTCCCGGAAGAATGAAAAAGCGCCCGGTGGCACGCCCGTGGTGACACCTTCCGTGACCAGCTCGCCGCGCGACCACAGCGTGCGCTCGACCATCGCGCGGAAGACCGACTCGAGCGCGACGCGCACCTCCGGCCCGTCGAGGATCCCGAGCGCGCGCGCGATCGCTTCAACCGTCGCGAGCCCGCTTGCGTGTGCCTCGGAGCGCAGGCGGTAGATCGACGGCACGTCTGCAGGCAGCGTGACGCACGCGACGTCGCGTAGGCCCGGCACGCGGTTGCGAACCTTCGACGCCTGACGCCAGTTGCCATCGGGCACGATCAACGTCACGGGGCGCGACCCGGGTGCACGCGCCGAGAGCACGGTGGCGTCGGGGTGAGGGAAGAGGAGGAGCGGCTCGGTCTCGGGATCCCAGGTGAACGGGGCGCTCGGTACGTCCTTGTGCCCGCGCACGAACACCTCGCTGTTCGTGAGGCACTCGGCGGCGAGCCGCCCGGTGTTGGTGGGCTTTCGCTCCTCGTAACGGTGAATCACGAGCGCGAGGCGTGTGCGCGTCACGAGGCGCGGCATCAGCGCACACACACAGAGGCTCTCGTGCATGCGGCAGCGGGCGCAGCGAAGGTCCGCATTGTCGCGCCGACTCATACGAAGAGACTCATACTGGGAGACCGAGGGCCACGAGCGGGTTCTTCAGATCGTCCGGGAGGGGAGCCGTCACGCGGATGCGTTCGCCGGTCACCGGGTGCTCGAAGCCAATGGCCAGGGCGTGGAGAGCGAGGCGGCACAAGTTGTATTGTGCACGGTAATGGCGGTTGATCTCGCCCGAGCCATGGCGCACGTCACCGACGAGCGGGTGGTTGATGTGCCGGAGGTGCCGCCTTATCTGGTGGAGGCGTCCGGTCTCGGGCATCGCTTCGACGAGCGAGCACCGATCGATCTCCGAGCGCGCGATACAACGAAAGCGCGTCACTGCGGGCACCTTTGGACCGCCCTCCTTCTTCGGGATGGCGTAGTCGATGACGCCGTCGTCGGGCGGGTTACCGCGCACCAGCGCGAGGTAGGTCTTGTCGACGAGCCCGTTCTCGAACGCCTTGCTCAAGGTCGCCGCGACCGCGGGGCTGCGCGCGAACAAGAGCGCACCGCTCGTGCCGCGATCGAGCCGGTGCACCGGGTGAACGTGCTGGCCGATCTGATCGCGCACGCGGAACATCGCGACGTCGTCGTCGTTGTCCCAGCCGCGGTGAACGAGGAGCCCCGACGGCTTGTTCGCGACGACGATGTGCTCGTCGACGAAAAGGAGCTCGATACGTTCGGGTGGCGTGCGCTGTTCTTCTTGCACGAGGGCTCGTCCACATTACCTGGCTTGGCGGGCGGGTGCGGTGGTCCTACATGGTACGTGAGGGACATGAGCTACCGAGACGCTGAGCTCTATCTGAGGGATCGCCGGGACGAGCTCGCCGCGCAGCGCGAGGCGGAGCTCGAGCAAGCATGGCCCGACGTCGCGCGCGTCTACGCGCGCCGCGTGGGGCGTATCAGCGCAGGGGTGTTCGCCATCGGGGCCGCCGCGTTGCTCGTCGTGCTCGCCGTGCGACGCTACGCCGAACGTGACGCGAGCCACATCACGCTCACGCCGGTTCTGCTCGGCAGTGTCTTGCTGGCGCCCGTCGCTTACGTGTTGGGCTGGGCGATCGCCCGTGTGCATTTTCGCTTCCATCGCGTCGGTTTCGAGCTCACCGGTAACGCGATCGTCGACCTCGGGCATCTCGAGCACGACAGCCGCCGCACGTCGATCATCCGGCGTGCGAGTCGACTCGAACATGCGAGCGTGGCTGCCACACTGGCGGGGTGGGCGTTGCTCACGCCGCTCACGCTTCACTTGCTGGTGGCGTTCGCGCGCGCCGAGTCGTGGTCGCAGTGCGTGCGCTCCTTCGACGACTGGATCGACATGAGCCTCGTGCTCACCGGCGTCGCGCACATCACGCTGGCGCTCCTCGGGTGGCGCTACGCCGACAAGCTGCGTGCGTGGGACCACGAACGTGAAGACGCGCCGGGCGGACCCTGGGCGGCGTGGGGCCTGACCATCCTCGCGAGCTGCGTCCCTGGAATCATCGCGCTTGGGATCCCGCCGATGATCGTCGCGGTGACGGGCGTCCTCTTCATCCCGGCGACGTTCAACTTCATGCGCTGGCGCGTCAGCCAAGAGAGGTTCGCGCTCGCCGGGACCCACACGCAAAAAGACCGATGACCAACTGAACGATCGCAGCCCCATTCGACCACGCCCTGTCACGCTCCGCGAGCCAAGACCCCGTCGAGTGGCTACAACGTCCGTGTGCCATCGAAGCTCGTGAAGAAGACCGCGTCGTTCGCGCTGAAGGACGATGGCTCCCTGCGGCTCGCGGTCGTCGCCGACACGCACTCCATGCCGCACCCCGCGATGAAAGAGCACCTCGCGGCCCTGAAGCCCGACGTCATTCTTCACGCCGGCGACATTGGGAACCTCGCCGTGCTCGATGGCCTCTCGGCGTTGGCTCCGCTCTTCGCGGTGCGCGGCAACATCGACGTGCACGCGCCCGATCTCCCCGACGTGCTCACGCTCGATCTCGTTTCGCCTTCGAACGCAGTGGCCATGCGGATCCTTCTCGTGCACATCGCGGTGAACGGCCCGCGGCTGCGCGCCGACGTCGCGCGGCTCGCGCTGGCCGAAGACGCGTCAGTCGTCGTCTGTGGCCACTCGCACGTGCCGTTCATCGGGCGCGATCGCAACCTGACGGTGTTCAACCCGGGCTCCGTCGGGCCGCGCCGCTTCCAGCTCCCGATCTTGTTCGGCACGATTGAGCTCACGTCGAGCGACGCGCGCCTCGCGCACATCGATTGCGAAACGGGCCGCGCGTGGACCCCGCGCGCTCCCTAGAGGCCGTTCCTCTTTTCGGTGACGCTCGAAGAGTGAGACCGGGCACGGGCACGGGCACGGGCACGTGGAGAGCAGAGGGCGACATTCGCGGGCCTCACGTTGTGTGGCGAGCGGAAATTGCTGTGCATACTGCAAGCACTGCTCAAGCAGGCCCGTCGCTTTGCAACGTTCGAGAAGACGCTGCGCAACTACGCGGCCGTCGTCGCGATCGGCTGCGCTCTGTTGTCCCTTCGAATCTAGCCGGGACGCATCATGTGCCCTCGAAGCTCATGGCGAGCTTGATGAGCATCGACACGACGCGCACGATCATCGCTTTGCCCATTCGGTAATCGGCCTCCCCAATGAGCTTCACCCGCAAGCAAACGTCGAGTAGAGCGGCCGACTCCGTCGCCGATCCTCGCGCCGTGAGGTAGTAGCGTCGCTTGTCGGCCCTCGATACTTTGCCCGCGCCCTCGGCCAAATTCAGGACGATTGAGGTCGACGCTCGCGTGAGTTGATCCGCCAGGTGGCTTCGACCGCGCGGCAAACCTTCGATGACGTCATTTGCGAACACCAGGAAATCGAGGGCAATGACGTACACGTCGAGACGCTCGTGATCGAGGACCATGCCCGCTCATCGGCGACGAGCCTCGCAAGTTGCCCCACTTCGCGACAGCGCTCTCCGCCTCACGTGCCCGTGCCCGTGCCCGTGCCCGTGCCCGTCCTTTTCACCGCTCTCTCCGCGCTATGGGGACGGGCTCCGCTAGCGGACGTCACCGCGAAGTGGGTTGATGCGTGCGCGGCGCGGCGCGGCGCGGCGTGACCTAGCGTGCACGCGACGATGTCGGGATCGGCAAAAGTGCGGAAGGGCACTTCGATTCCGCCGATTCCGCGGCTGACGAGAAGAGTGCTGCCGCCGTCGGGTCCCACGGCGAAGCGGCCGTGGGAGTAAGTACGCGCGAGCGGCCCGGGCGCCACCACGGGGACGCCGAAGGGGAGCGCAACATGGCCCCCGTGGGTGTGCCCGCAGAACGCGACGTCGAACGGCTCGCCCGCTGCGTGTGTCGAGAGCAGGCCGGACGGTCCGTGCATCAAGAGAACGCGGGCCGCGCCCGCGCCGGCGAAGGTGGCGCGCGCGTCCGGGTTTCCAACCCATGGCTCGTCGAGGCCGCACACCGAGACGTGTGCGAAGGGGGCGGCGACGCGCACGGTGCGGTTGATGAGGACCTCGACGCCCGCGCTCTCCAGCGCGCGCACGATGAAGCGGTCGTCCGCCCAGAGATCGTGGTTGCCGAGCACGGCCATCTTTCCGCCCGGCGCCTCGATGCGGCGCAAGAGCGGCACGAGACGTTCGATGTATTTTGCATCCAAGAAGACGAAGTCACCGCCGAGCAACAAGACGTCCGGTTTGGCGTCCGCGATGGCCAGGGCCGCACGCTCGTGCAGCGTCGGGTGCGTCGTGGGCCCCGCGTGCCAGTCCGACGCGAAGACGATGCGAAGCGGCGGTGCGGCTTCGGGCCACGCCGCGGAGGACACGACGTGCTCCAGCACACGCACGCGTCGCTGCCACCCCATACGGTGCGCGACGCGCGCGGGCCATCCGTCACCATACGCTCGCGCGAGCACGCCCTCGATGGCGCCACGCAGCGGCGTGTAGTGGGCTCCGCGTCCGGCGAGAGGCATGGCGCTTCTGGAACGCGGTGGCGCGGCGCGGGATATCGCCGAAGAGCGCGATGCGCGTGACGCCGCGATCAGGCGACCGCGTTGCGGACGTCGGCGGGGATGCAATCGTCGGGCAGACCGAGCTCCTTCACCGTCGAGACGATGGCGCGGAGGCGCTCGAGCTCGCGCGCGGTGACGACGCCATCGGCGGCGGCATGTTTGAAGGTCGTGGCGGTGAAGGCATGAATCGCTTGCGTCACTTGGTCGCGCGTGAGGCCGCTGTTCTCGACGGCCTCTTCGAGCTCGGCCTTTTCGGCGTCTTCGAGCACGGCGTCCGAAAAGACACGCGCCAGCATTCCCTTGAACCGCAGCTCCGGATTGCCTCCACTCATGGGACGAGAGGGTAAGCCACTTTTCGATTCGACGCGTACTCTCGCGAGCATGCCGCGACCCCGCGTCCTGTCCGTCCCCGAGCGCCTCGACGCGCACCCCGATTTCGAAGGTCGCGGTGTCACGATCGCGTTCGTCGACGCTGGCTTCTTCGCGCACCCGGATTTGATGCGGCCCGAAAAGCGCATTCGTGCGTTCGTCGACGTGACGCGCGATCTCGCGCAAGGGAGCGAGTTCTTCACGCCGCACCCGCGCGCATGGCACGGCACGATGACGTCGTGCGCCGCGGCGGGCAACGGCTACATGTCCGGCGGGCGCTACCGCGGCCTCGCGAGCGCCTCGGAAGTGGTGCTCATCAAGGCGTCGACCGACGCCGGCGAGATCCTCGGTAAGAACGTGGCGGCGGCGATGCGGTACGTGCTCAACCACAACGAGCTCGGCGTGCGCATCGTCAACGTGTCGATGGGCGTCGAGGCCGACGATCCGCACGTGAAGGACGTCGAGAAGGCGGTGCGCGATCTCGTCGCGGCGGGCATCACGGTGTTTGCTGCCGCGGGGAACTCGCCAGGCAATCCGCCCGAGCCGCCGGGGTGCTGCCCTGAGGCCATCACCGTCGGCGGCGGCAACGACGGCAACACTTCGGACACGGACGACGATCAGCCGTGGCCCTCGAGCTACGGCGCAGTGCACCCTGGCGTCCACAAGCCCGATCTCCTCGCACCCGCGTTCTGGCTTCCGGCGTCGATGCTTCCAGGAACGCTCGTCGCCCGTGAAGCGACCGCCCTTTTTCATGTGCTGTCGGTGCTCGAAGAGATCACGGCCGAGCAGACCTACCGCGCGGAGTCGGGCGCACAAATCGACTGCGACGATCGCGACGACGCGCTCGCCTTCACCGCGAGCGTCGAAGCGCGCCTCGAGCGAGGCAAGTACATTGCGCCCGAGACGCAGCACGTCGACGGCACTTCGTTCGCTTCACCCATCGTGGCTGCCATCGCGGCGCAGATGCTCGAGGCCGACCCGTCGCTCACACCCGCTCTCCTCCGCGAAGGGCTGCTCGGCACGGCGGTTCCCATCGCGAAGATCGACCGCGCGCAACAAGGGGCCGGCGTGGTTCGGGCGCGCGCGGCCGTCGAATGGGCTCGCGCTCGCGCTGCAGGAAAACGTTGAGGAGCAGCCACACCCCCTTGCGGTTCTTTCGCGTGGGCGCCAGATTTACACGGGCAGCGCCCCTTTCCCCGGCGCTCTCCCCCACGTCTTGGCGAAGTACGAAGAGTCAGCAGGTCCGGCGGACGAAGCCCTCGTCGCTTATTACCAAAAGCTCGCAAAGATCCCGGTGCTCAGCCGCGAGCAAGAGGTCGAGCTCTCGGCGCGCATCGAGCGCGCGGAGGCGTCGCTTGCTCGCGCGCTCCTGCGTGTACCTCGCGCGGTGACGGAGCTGGTGGTCATCGCGGACGAGATCGCGGCGGGCGACATCGCGCTTGGCGACGTCACGCGGTCGGGGGTTGGTCCGACGGCCGAAAGCGATGTGGCCGGTGACGGCGACGAAACGATCGAGGCGGTCGGCGCGCTCGACGCCGAGGTCGTGCATCGCAAACGGATCCAAGCGCACTTCGACGTCGTGCGCGCGCTCGCGCTGGCAGCGCCAGACAAGCGCGAAGCGCTGCGCGAGAAAGCCGGAGTCGCCCTTGCGGAGGCGCGGCTCGCGCGCACGGTCCTCGACCGCGTCGCCGGAAAGGCACGCGGGGCCCCAGAGATCGTACGTCTATCGCGTGAGGTCGACGCCGCGCGTGAAGAGCTCGTGCAGCGAAATCTGCGGCTCGTCGTTACCCTCGCGCGTCGCTTCAAGAGCACGCTCCCCCTGCTCGATCGGATCCAGGAGGGCAGCATCGGCTTGATGCGCGCGGCCGAAAAATTCGACTACCGGCGCGGCTACAAATTCAGCACTTACGCGTCGTGGTGGATCCGCCAAGCCATCTCGCGCGGTAGCGCGGACCAAGGGCAGACGATCCGCGCCCCGGTGCACGTCGTGGACTCGGCGCACAAGCTCCTGCGTCGGCGCACGAAGCTCGATCAGGTTCTCGGACGCGACGCGAGCATCGCCGATCTCGCCGAGGAGTCCGGCCTCTCACACGAGAAGGTCGCGCTCACCTTGCTCGCGGTCAAAGATGCAATCAGCCTGTCGACGCCGCTCTCGTCGAACGACGACGACGGACTGACGATCGCCGATCGCATGGAAGATTCCGCGTTCCCGAGTCCGCTCGAAGCTCTCCTCGCCAAGAGAGCCGTGGGCGAAGCGGCGGCGCTCCTTCGCGAGCTGTCACCCAAGGAGGAGGAGGTCCTTCGTCTTCGCTATGGGTTCGACGGGGGCGGAGAGCGCACGCTCGCGGAGATTGGTGAGACCTTCGACGTCACCCGCGAGCGCGTTCGTCAGATCGAGCAGCGCGCGATGGACAAGCTTCGTTTCCCCGGCTCGTCGCGGCGCCGCATCGGCTCGTCCTAGCTACACGGCGGTGCAGAATTCGAAGTGAACGAGCGGTCTGAGCCGCGTCGA
>CAXSGV010000327.1:1306-8093 GCA_964236615.1 uncultured Polyangiaceae bacterium | reverse complement strand
GGCGTGAGTCGCGAGGCGGGGACGCTGGATGGCCACGGGGGACGTGAGTCGCGAGGCGGGGACGTATTACGCGTCCATAGTTGATGGCCTCGAGGGACGTGAGTCGCGAGCCGGGGACGCTGGATGGCCTCGGGGGACGTGAGTCGCGAGCTGGGGCGTATTTCGGTCTGGTTTGCGGGGAGGGCACCTCCCCCACCCAAAATTGTCGCGCCAAAAGACGCGCGACAATTTTAGGACCCTACCCCTCCGGAGCAGCTCGCATTTAGCTCGCGACGCGTACCCGGTCGCTTGGGCACTGGGGCTCCAGAGGAGAGGAGCGAGCGCGCCTTGACGCGTGACACACTTGCCCTCACTGTGTCACGGCGTGATACAAACATGGGGTGCGTCGGGATCGCCCGACGCAAGGAGACGCTTCGTGTTCGACAACCTCTTCTCGATTCTCGGCCCGGTGTTTTCGGCCGCCATCCTCGTGGGCGGCGTCGCGACTTTCGCGGTCTTCCCGCTGCACGGTCTCGGCTGCCACCGCCGCATCGCGCGAAAAATCCGCGGAAACGCGTAACCTCTCTCTGTCGCGCTGGAGCCTCACCGCCCAGCGTCCGGGTACGCCTCGCGAGCTCAATGCGAGCTGCTCCGGAGGGGTAGGGTCCTAAAATTGTCGCGCGTCCTCTGGCGCGACAATTTTGGGTGGGGGAGGTGCCCTCCCCGCAAACAATGGACCGAGCTACGTCCCAGCCCGCGACTCACCTCCCCCGACGCCACCAAACTATGGACACGTCCAGCGTCCCAGCCCGCGACTCACCTCCCCCGCCGCCACCAAACTATGGACACGTCCAGCGTCCCAGCCGCGCGACTCACGTCCCGCGCGGCCCGGAAACCTCACTCCCCTGTCGCCACCAACGACGGAAGCTAGCTCTCCAGGTCACCGAGGGCGAAGAGCTCTGCTTCCTCGGGGTTCCTCTGCTGCACCGGGTGCACGGGGCATGGGGAGTGGGCTTCGAGGGCGGGCGTCGATTCGTCCGCCACCACGGCGGCGCGATCGAGGCCGCGGTCGCAGCGCACGCAGTGAACGAGGCCGTCGGCGGCGGCGTAGAACTCGTCGTCGGTGACCACGAGCTCGAGGCGACCGCACCACGAGCCTGCGAGCGACGAGCCCCCGTCGTGCACATAGACGCCGCGGTCGCAGCGCGGACAGGGGTAGCGGTAGCGATGCTTCATCACTTGCGCCGCAAGGTGGATCGCTTCGAACGGGCGGCCGCACTCGGCGCAAACCGGATCGACCGCGTCGAGCGTCACGTGCACGCCGCCCGCATCGACCGACACGGGGAGCGGCGCTCCGTCCGCGGCGGCGCGCGACAGCTGGGCGATCACTTCGGCGACGTTGGTCGCGCTGCGGTCGGCGGTTGCCCGCACTCGGTAGAATCGCGTCGTCCTCACTTCAGGACGAAGATACGCGTCTGACGCGGCGGGATCGTGGCATTCGGACCGGCGACCGTCACGCCGGTCACGAGCTCGGTCAGAGACCCCGCGGGCAGTGAGGTCGTCGACTGATCCGTATCGCCTCGGTTGATCGCCACGTACACCGTGTCGCCGGTGGTCGTCAGCGAGTAGACCCAGAGATCGGCGGAGGGGCTACCGAGCGTCGCGCGACGGCCGCGGCGGAGCGCCGGGTGAGCCCCGCGGATCTCGGCGAGCTTCTTGATGCGGTCCTTCAGGTACGTCTCGTCGGCCGACGGCGCCGACCACTTCATGAATCGGCGGTTATCCGGATCGCCGGCGCCGGGGAGACCGATCTCGTCGCCGTAGTAGAGCAGCGGCGCGCCCTTGTTCGTCAGCAAGAGCGCGAACGCGTTGGCCACGCGCTCGTAGGGTGCGCGGTTGCCGGGCGAGCCGGGTTGCCCGAACCACGCGAGGTTCTTGCCGTCCGAGCCCTGATCGGTCCAGCGCGGGTTGTCCTCGGCGAGGTGAATGATGCGCGGCAAGTCGTGGTTGCCGATGAACGTGCTCATGACCGCGTTGGATCCGTAGAACGCGTCGTTGCCATCCATGTACCCGGCGAGATCGTTCATGCCGGTGTACTTGCGCATCAGCACCGCCTCGGCGATGCGCTTGCGCAGTGGGAAGTCGAACTGCCCGTCGAGCTTGGTGGCGGGGTCGACGAAGCCCTTGATGAAGCCGCGGTTCTCGAAATCGTAGGTCTCGCCGACCATGTAGAAACGCTGCTTCGGCGTCTGCGTGGCGAGGATCTGCGCGTCGATCTGCGAGCGCACTTGCGTGAGCCAGGTGGTGTCGACGTGCTTGATCGCGTCGAGGCGGTAGCCGTCGATGCCCGTCTCCTTCACCCACCACACGGCGTTCGCGACCGAGAAATCGCGAGCCGCCTTGTTCGTGTAGTTCCAGTGCGGAAGGTAGTCGGTGAACCAGCAGCGCTCGTACTGCGTGTCCCACGAGCAGTTCTGCCCGCAGATGCAGTCGCCATTGTTGTAGCTGTTCGGCCAGAACCAGTCCGCGTGCTGCGCGTAGATGGTGCTCGAGATGTGCACGTGCACCATCGCGTAGTCGAAGAGCACCTTGAGCTTCTTCGCGTGCGCCGCGGTGACGAGATCTTTGAGCTCCTGCATCGTGCCGAAGCAACCCTCGGGCTTGTCGGGCTCCTTCGGCCAGTAGCCGTGGTAGGCGCTGTACTTGTGCGTGTCACCGCCGGTTCCGTTGCCGGCCACGGTGTCGGCGTTCTGCAGCGGCACGGTGATCCACAGCGTGTTGACGCCGAGGTCGTTGAAGTAGTTGCCGTTGATCTTCTGCGTGACGCCAGCCCAGTCGCCGCCCTGGTAATTGCCCGGCCCGTCCGACGTGCCGACGTTGCAGTTGTTGCTCGGGTTGCCGTCGAAGAAGCGATCGACGAACACGAAGTAGATGACGGCGTCACGCCAATCGAACACGCCGGAGGGGGGCACTGGCGGCTCGCCCGCGTCGTTGCCGCCCGAGCCATAACCGTCGCCGTTGCCGCCCTTGCCCGGGTCGAACGCCGCGGCGTCGGGTGGCTCGCCGTAGTCCTTGTTCTTCACGGCGTCGTCGCCGCAAGCCGCGAGTCCAGAGCTCATGGAGGCGAGCGCGATCGCGGCGCAGAGGAGAACGAGAAAGCGTCGAGTCGTCATGTGCGGGCTGGGGGCTCTCTCGATGTGAAGTGGGTCAGCGTGCCGGCGCGCAGGAGCTTCCGCGCGGGACGTAGACGCGAACGGAGAATGGCGCGACGTCGAGTTTTGTCAACTCAGGACGGAGTGACGCTTCGGTCCCGGCGAGAACGTCGACCCAGGTCCCGGGCTCGATTCCAGGCAGCGGCGCTTCGAGCGGAGCAAACGGTTGCCGCGCTACGACGACGATCGCGGCCGACGCCGGTGAAGACGACGTGCGGGCGATCTCGCGCGCGAACACGAGCTGCTCGGCGTCGCTGTAAAGCGAGCGGTAAGTCCCGCGGCGCAGCGCCTCGATGCAGCCGCGCGCCTTGCCGTACGCGGCGACCTTGGTGCGCAGCGCTTTCTGCTCGGGCATGAGCTCGGCGTCGCTGGGCATCACGCGGCGCGCGTCGGGATCTTGGCGGCCCGCGAGCCCGACCTCGTCGCCATAATAAAAAACCAACGCACCGGGCAGCGTGAACACGAGCCCAAACACGACGGCGTCGGCGTCGGTGCCTGTCCCCCGTCCGGTCGCCTCGACCGTGTACGGGATGCCTTCTTCCTCCGCGGCGGCAACGAGCAGGTCGTAGACGCGCGGGTTCAGCGACTGCACCGCAGGGGTCCAACCGTCGCCATCGCCATCCCCTGCGCTCACGGACGAAAAGCGCGAGACGTCGTGGTTGCCGATCATGAGGCCCATCACCGCGCCGGAGCCGCGCCACGCCTCTTCACCTGCGCGGACCGCGGCGTCGACGTCGGTCATGGGCGACGTCCCCTGCGCGATCGACTGACGAAGCGACCACATGAGCGGGAAGTGGAACTCGCTGTCGAGACCGAAGGGCCCGAGCGCGTACTTCAAGAGATCATAGCCGCCGGGTCCGGTGAAGTTCTCGCCGAGCACGAGCGTGCGGTTGCCCTTGTGATCGTAGCGACCGCGCACCGCGGCGCTGATGCGGCGCGAGGCGGCGCGAGGCATCATGGGGACGGCGTCGATCCGAAGGCCATCACCGTCGAAGCGATCGAGCCACCAGAGGACGTCGGACGTGACGGTCTTCGCGACCTCGTCGGTCTTCCACTCGAGATCGGGCAGGTAGGGCGCGAACCAGCAATCCTGGATGTGCGTCGACCAATCGCATGAGGACGTGCCGCAGACGCAGCTCGCGCTCGCCGGCGCATTCGAGGCCGTCACGCCCATCGCGTTCGCATGGTTGAACCAAGCAGGGTCTCCTGCGTGCGCACGTGCGTACGGGTGCTGTGCGTGAACATGATTCGGCACGACGTCGAAGATCACGCGGATGCCGCGATCGTGAGCGGCTCGCACGAGGCGATCGACCTCGGCTTCGTCGCCTTGCAGAGGCTCGATGCCGCGCGGATCGATAGGCCAGTACCCGTGGTAGCTCGAGTACTCCCGGCCGTCCTTGCCGGGGAACATGCCGGTGGGGTTCGTGTAGAGCGGGCTCAACCAGATCGCGTTGGCGCCGAGCGATTGGATCTCGCCGGACTCGATCGCGCGGCGCGTGCCCGCGATAGTTCCGCCCGCGCGCGCGGAGGCGAGCTCGGGTTGAAGGACGGGCCCCGCGTCGTTTCGGAAGCGATCGATGACGACCTGGTAGATGACGAGATCCTCGAGGCCGACGGGGCGCGGCTCGATCCACACCGTGGCGCGCGCCGTCTCCGCTTCGTTGCCCGAGGCGTCACGCGCTGCGATGACGAGCGTGTGCTTGCCGGTCGCAAGTCCGTGCACGACGAGCTCGGCGGTCCCATGCGCGGGATCGCTCGCGAGGACATCGACGAGGACGGACGCGCCGTCGCGGTCGGTCACCCGAAATGAGGAAGGGTCGAGCGCGCGTCCGCCTTGCGCCGCGAGGAAGGATGTCTTCACGCTCGCCGAGCCGTCGGCCGATCCGTGTGCTTCGTCGATCGTGACCGCGGGCACGGCGCAGCTCGCCACCTCGACGCGCGCCACTTCGTGGCCTTCGTGGAATGCGCTGGTCGGCACGTTGGGATCGGCGATCCACACGCCGTCCTCGACGATGCCGTACGTGTGCTCGCCGGGCGGGAGCTCGTAAGATACGCTGCGCCAGCCATCGGCGCGATCGGCGGTGAGAACATAGCCCGGACGCGTCCACGCGTGAAAGCTCGAGACGATCTCGACGTGCGCGCGCGGACCCGCGGCGTGATGCCAGATGGTGAGCGTGCACGAGCGCGCCGGCACGGAGCTGCCCGCGTCGGGAGTGCTCGCGCACGCTACGCCCAGCGCGCTGGCGAGGCCGAGAGCAAGCACAGCGATCGTCCTCGGCACCGCTCGTATTTAGCGCGACCGTGCGCGGCCGCAAACGCTACAGTCGGCTTCGGATGTTCTCCGCGTTGTGCCCGCAGTGCGGGAGGCCGGCGCCGGTCTCCATCGCGTCGCCCACGGTGCTGCGGTGCCCGGCCTGCCGGTTCGTGGGGCCGATGCCGCACGACGCGGCACACCACCTCGTCGCCGCGGGGCAAATGCTCTTTCACGCGAACGTGCGCGAGCGGCAGCTCACGTTCGCGCAGCAGCGCAGCCTCGCGTCGGGCGGCTCGCAGACCCTCGCATTCTTCCTCGTGCTCGGCATCTCCGCTTTGCCGACGATGTGCTTCGCGATCGCCCAAGTGGGCATCACGATCGACGAGGTCCACGACGACGCCGTCTTCGGAGGCGTGTTCATGATCACGCCCTTCTTCGCGGTCGTCGGTGTGGGGCTCGTGCTCTGGTCGTGGATGCGCAAACGAAGGAAGCTCCTCGAGGACGCGTGCTCCGCCTCGCCTCCCGCCGCACCGGGCGAGCCATGCAGCTGCCACGTCTGCGGCGGACCGCTTCCCATGGCGCAAGCGACCGCGGTGGCGCGGTGCGGTCACTGCGGTGCCGACAACGTCGTGTCCGCCGCCGCGGTCGCGCGCGCGACGCATCGCCAGCACCACATTCTCCAGGGCTACGAGGACCATCTTCGGCGCGAGCTGCTCACGGTGAACCAGGTCGCGAACAAAGCGATTGGGCTTTCGTTCGCGAGCTCGCTGCTCATGCCGCCGGCCACGCTCGTCGTGCTGATCTTGATCGTGCTGCCTCTCGTCTTGATCAAGGTCGAAGCCGACTCCGACGTTCTCTACGTGACGAAGCGGCTCGCGCGCGGTGACTGCCTCGGCAAGGTCACGCCCAAGCGCGGCGCGGGTCGTGGCTTCAAGCTCTCCTTCGGCGCGACCCAAGGCGAAGAGAAGCAGTACGTCGACGCGCCGTCGCTCGCCGGAATGCGGCAGGTCCACGTGAAGGATCTCGTCGGCAAGCGGATGGTCACCAAGGACGGCGAAGAAGGCATCGTCGAATCGGTCGACGCCGACGTCATGACCGGTAACCACGTGAACATTGGAAAGTCGCTTCACCCAACGCCAGAAGACTGCTGTTTTCCCCTGCGATGAGGGTGCTGGACGCTCGGAAGAGCTGCAGCTATTCTGCCTAACTTGAGCTTCCTGTCGTCTGCGACTGCAGCCGAGGGCAGGTTGGAGGGATGGGGCTGATGGCGTCGCCGGTGCGCGAGGGGGAGATCCTCGCCGGAAAATACGACAACGCGCAACGCTTGCCCAGCGAATCGCAA
>CAXSGV010000327.1:0-1296 GCA_964236615.1 uncultured Polyangiaceae bacterium | reverse complement strand
AGATCCTCGCCGGAAAATACCGTATCGAGCGTGTGCTCGGAGAAGGTGGAATGGGCGTGGTCGTCGCGGCGACCCACATCCATCTCGATCAGAAGGTCGCGATCAAATTCCTGCTTCCGGAGGCGCTCCTCATCGACGAGGTCGTGAGCCGCTTCGCGCGTGAGGCTCGCGCCGCCGCCAAGGTGCAGAGCGAGCACGTCGCGCGGGTGATTGACGTGTCGACCCTCGAGTCGGGGTCGCCGTACATGGTGATGGAGTACCTCGAAGGCGAGGACCTCGCCGCTGCGCTCGAGCGCGTCGGGCGGCTCCCTGTCGGCGACGCAGTCGACTATGTGCTTCAGGCCTGCGAAGCCCTCGCCGAGGCGCACGCCGTCGGGATCGTGCACCGCGACCTCAAGCCCGCGAACCTGTTTCTCGCCAAGCGCGCCGACAAGACATCCATCGTGAAGGTCCTCGACTTCGGCATCTCGAAGGCGACGAACGCCGTTGGCGCGATGAGCGACGGCGTCGAGACGAAGACGAGCTCGCTCATGGGCTCGCCGTTTTACATGTCGCCCGAGCAGCTCACGTCGGTGAAGACCGTGGACGCGCGCTCGGACATCTGGGCGCTCGGCGTCATTCTCTACGAGCTGACGACGGGGCTCACGCCCTTCTATGCCGACACCATGCCCGAGATCGTCGCCGCGATCTTGTCGGCGGCACCGAAGCCGGTGCGCGAGGTCGAGCCAAGCCTCCCGCAAGCCGTCGCCGACGTCATTCACCGCTGTCTGATTCGCGATCCGAAGGAGCGCTTCGCCAACGTGGGCGAGCTCGCAAACGCGCTCTCCGAGTTCTCGACCGGACGCTCCGCGAAAATCTCGGCCGAGCGCATCTCGCGGGTGCTCGGCACCGAGTCGCTTGCGTCGTACGGGCTCCACGCCTCGCTCTCGATCCTCGGCCCCTCCACTGGCGATTCGAAGCCGCAGCCGCAACCCACGAGCGCGGGAACGTCCCAGATCGCCGCGGCCCTGCCGGCGGACGCGAGCGAGCTCAGGGCCTCGTCCGCCAGCAAAGTCGTTGGTGCATCGACTGCGGCGTCGTGGGGCGCAGGCTCGGGCACGCATGGCCCAATCACCGATTCTGGCGCGCCGAAGAAGAAGCCTGTCGTGCTCATCGCAGGGCTTGCGGCTGCGTGCCTCGTCATCCTCGGCGGCGCAGCGATGATGAAGAAGAGCGATCCCCCCGCGGGCGGCGCGACCGGCACGACCGGCTCGACCAGCACGACGACCGCAACGACGGCTGCCACGGCGACGATCC
>CAXSGV010000326.1:7244-8113 GCA_964236615.1 uncultured Polyangiaceae bacterium | reverse complement strand
CATCTTGTAGTGGTGCAGCCGCGCGGGTAGCTGCGGGGGAGACGGCACGACGCCCGGAAAGGGGACGCGACCGAATGCGATGCGGCCATGCTTGCTCGGCACGAAGCGAACCTCGACGTCACCGACGACCGCCACCCCGCCGTCGGGTCCGATGGCCACGAGCTTGTCGTCAGCTACACCAGCGGCGCGAGCAAAGGAGCACGTGCTCTCCGACCCGATGATCTTCGCGCCGGTACGGACGGCGATGCGCGGCGCATCGAGCAAATGATCGTAGTGGCTGTGACCGCAGATGACCGCGTCGACTCGATTCGGCACATGTCGGCCAATCGCGTCCTCGTCGGGCACGAGCCGCGTCGTGGCGGTGCGCAAAAGGCTTGGCCGCGTGAGAAACGGATCGATGAGCAGCGTCGCCGACGCGGTCTCGATCACGTGACCCGCGGTCCCGAGCCACCGAACGCGGACGCCCGCGTCTCGCGCGACGACGTCGTCCTTCACTGGCCGAACGTCACGCCGCGGTAGCCACCGCGGGAAGAGGCGCGCGTAGAGATCGATCAGAGAACGACCGAAGGCTAGAGGTCGTCGTGAAACAGCGGTTCGCGGTTACGAACGTAGCGGTAGACGAGCTGGCGCGCTTCGGGCGTGATTTGCGTGAACTGTGCACCGAAGCCGGGCGGCGCGTCGCTGCCCGATGATTCCGAGGCCTCGCGGCGCCAGCGGACGACGGCGTTGGCTTCGAACTCGTAACCGCCCGGGAGCGAGATCTTGAGGCGAACGGGCGTACCGATCTTCGGGATCATGTAGGTCGATACGAAGAGGCCGCCGTGGTCGACGGCGCCTCCGACGTCGCCGTCTTCGTGCGGATCGTGCTG
>CAXSGV010000326.1:3743-7234 GCA_964236615.1 uncultured Polyangiaceae bacterium | reverse complement strand
GGTCGATGATGTCGTTGCCGGAGAGCCCCTTGTAGAAGTTCGTGGTGCTCTGCGCGCCGAGGTCGGCGTTGAAAACGGGCATGTCGCCAGCGGCGCCGCCACCAACGCCAGGTGAAGGCACCGGCGCGGGCGGTTGCGCGTACGCCTGCTGCGGTGCCGTCGGCGCGAACGCTGTGGCCGCGAGCGGCGATGGGCCACCTTGGGCTTGCAGCGGCGGAGGCGCGGCGAACGGATCGCGCTGCTGGAACTGCTGCTGCGGAGGCGGTTGCTGCGGGGGCGGCTGGTGGGCCGGCGGCTGGTGGGCCGGCGGCGGAAAGTGTGGCTGCTGCTGCGGAGGCGGCTGGTACGCCTGCTGCGGCGCTTGCTGCTGCACGTACGCCGGCGCCGCTTGCTGCGGCGGTTGCTGCGGCACGTACGCCGGCGCCGCTTGCTGCGGCGGTTGCTGGGGAGCCACGGGCTGCACGAGCGGGATCGGCGCCGCCTGCGCGGGTGCCGGGTTGGCGAGCTTGCTGAGCGCGTGCACGAGACCGAGCGACGACGCGACCGCCTCGATCGCGACAGCGACCGCCGGATGCGCCGACGTATCGAGCTGCAGCTTTCCGAGCGCGCCGCGCACGTTCTCGAGCGCGACGTTCGCGTGCGGCAGTAGCTGCGCGCCGTTCGTACGCTCGATCTGGTGGAGCGCACCCATCGACTGCGCGATCGGCGCGGCGAGCTCGACGAGCGCGGGCGGGATGCTCGGATCGGACTGGAGAGCGTTCAGCCCACGCGAGAGGGCCTCTCGTGCGGTGCGCGCGGTCGTAGCGGGATCGGACATGAGGCGTTCGATCCTAGAACGAATCGTCCCGGACGAGGCGCACGAAATCCGCGCGCGCGAGGTCCCGTTCAATCGTGCCCTCGAGTCTGCCTTCGAGCAGCCGAACCGCAGTGTCTCGCGCGCGAACGACCACGGCATCGCCCACGACGGCGGCCTCGGACGGCTCGAGCGCGCGTGGAAATTCGGTCGTTGCCTCGGCGCGGGTGATGGCGACGGTCCTCCCCGCGATCTCGGTAAAGGCGCCGGGCCACGGCGAAGCCGCACGTACACGCCGGACGACGCGGTCTGCGAGCTCGTTCCAGCGGATCTCGAGATCCTCGTCGGTGGGCTCGCCCGCCTCCGTGGCCTGCGTCGCGTCTTGAGGTACCGCGGCCGGCGCATGGCCCTCGGCGTGCGCCTTCACGACCTCGCGCAAGAGCGACAAGGAGGGTCGGTCGAGCTTCTTCGCGAGCGTCCACGCGGTCCAGGCCGGATCGATCGGCAGCCGTTTTTGCCCGAGAATCGCCCCTGTATCGTAGGTCGCGTCGAGGCAATGCGCGGTGACGCCGGTCTCGTCGTCACCCGAAGCGATGGCCCAGTAGTAGGGGTCGGGACCGCGGTGGCGCGGGAGCAACGACGGATGCACGCCGAGCGCACCGAGCTTCGCGAGCGCGAGGATCGGCGGCGGAATGCGCTTCGTCCAGAACCAGCTGACGATCAGATCGGGGCGCGCCGCCGCGACACGCACGCGCATCTGAGGATCGTCGAGGTTCGGAACGAGATCGACGTTCGCCGGCCCGAGCGCGCGCAGGAGACGACGCGTGCCGAGCGCGCCACGCCGGCAGATCCCCGCGTAGACGAGCTCGTGACCGTCGCTCCGCAAGAGGAGCGCAGCGAGCGGCAGCCCGAAGAAGGCGACCCGCACGGTTAGCTCGCTCGCACGATTACGCGTGGGCGATCAGGTGTTGGTCGCCTGAACGTGCACGCCGGTCGTCGCCTCGTCGCCCACCTGACGCATGAGCGCCGTGCGCATCGCGTGCTCGACGAGCGTCCAGAGCTGGCCGCGATCGGTCGAGCGGCCGAGGAACCCGATCGGGATCCGGAAGCCGCCCTTGTCGCGACGGCCACCACCGTAAGCGCGCCCCTTGTCGTCATGGCCGAACGCCTGCTCGAGCCAGACGGCAGGATCCACGCTGGGCGAGTGCGTGCGGAGCGAGCCTTCGATGAAGCGCTCGCCGACGACGCCGTAACAGACGATGGTGTCGATGTCCTCGCGCCGCACGAGAAAATCAGCGGCTTGCGCGATCGTGTCGCGATCGCCTTCGGACACGAAGCCAACGCCCGCCATTGCAAAGTTGCGGCGAACGACGAGCGAGCCGAGAGCACGCGCCATGACGTCCATCGCGCTCGGCGCAATGAGGCGACGGCTGAGATCGGTGAGGAGATCACGATCGACGGCGTCGGCGATCTGGGCGGCGGCGCGGAAGTCGGCGCCACGCGCGAGCATGAAGTCGTCGGTGTCGGTCGAGAGGCCGTGCATGAGCGCGGTGGCGATGCGGCGATCGTCCTCGGAGTCGACGTCGAGCGGAGCGAGCTGCTCGAGGTATTCGACGAAGATGGTGGCTGTTGCGCCGACCTCGTTGCGAAGATCGACGAAGCGCGCGCGTGGCGGAAACGGTGCGCGGTGATGATCGACGATGGTGAGGACCTCGATTTCCTCGGCGTCCATCAGCTCCGGATCGATGTCGTGGGCGTCGACGAGCGCAAGGAAGTCGACGTGACCGATCTCCTTCACGCTCTTGATCTTCCGGAGATCGACCCCGAGCAGCTTCACGAGGGCGCGGTTCTCGCGATGGCTCAGCTCGTGGCAATACGCGATCGTCGTGTTGGCCACGCCCATGCGCGCAGCGATGTGCGCCTGGGCGAGCGCACTGGCGATGCCATCGGGATCGGGATGACCGCGAAGCGCGATGAGCAGCTGCTTCCCCTTGGCCTGTGCAAGCGCCTCGGAGAACGCGCGCGCACGATCGGGGGGCGTGACGCTAGGCACCTGGAGGCGCCTGACGGGATCGGACATGGGGCAATTGTGGCCCCTTTTGGGGCCGGGCGTCGAGCGAAGTGGTAGCTTCGGCTCCGCTCTCACCGATGCCAGGGACCGAAGCGACAGCAAAGCGCAGCAACTGGCTTGCCCACGCGGCCCATCGTCACGTCCGTGCGGTTGCGCTTCCGCTGATCCTGGCTCTGCCGCCGCTCTTCTGGATCGTCGATGCGACACGCCGTGCCTCGCTGACGACGCTCGGCCGCGATCAAGGGATTTTCCAGTATGTCGCGTGGGCGGTGGCGCACGGCGACGTCGATTACCGCGAAGTTCGCGACGTGAACGGACCGCTCACGCACATCGTTCACATGATCTTCCTCGCCCTCGGCGGGGCCGACGAGCATCGGTTTCGCTCGCTCGATCTCCTCGTCACCGGCCTCACCTTCGGCCTCGTCGGCGCTTGTTTGCCGGGGATCGCTCGCCGCGCACGCGTGCCTCTGGTCGAGCGCGCGGCCTGGGGCTTCGCGGGCTGGGTCATCCTGAGCGGCCAGAATCTCCTCTATCTCTACTGGGATCTCGCCCAGCGCGAGACCTTCGCGAACTGGTTCATGCTGAGCAGCGTCGCGCTCCAGCTCGTGGCGCAGCGCCAGCTCCGCG
>CAXSGV010000326.1:0-3733 GCA_964236615.1 uncultured Polyangiaceae bacterium | reverse complement strand
TGCGCGCCACCCGGCGGGGTCGGCGACGTCGAGGGCGGCGCGTGCGGCCGTCACCGCGCGGGACAGGTCCAGGTCGCGGGCATGGCGCAGCGCCAGCTCCGCGGGCCGCGCGCGAACGCCCCCCTGCTTGCGATCGTCAAACGGTCGCCGCTCTTGCTCGTCGTCGGCGCGCTCTCTGCGATCCCTTGGTTCGGCAAGCCGACCTATGCGCTCTTCACGATCGTGCAGGTTCTCGCGCTCGTGCTCGATGACGAGCTCGGGATCCCGCGCGCCAAGGCGCTGCTCGTTTTTGCCATCGGCGGTGCGCTCGGTGCGGCAACGCAGCTCGGCTTCTTGCTGGTCTACGGCGACCTTGGCGTCTTCCTCAAGATCTACTTGGTCGACGTGCCGACGATGTACCGCTTCATCATGCCGCGGTCGCCGCAGGAGATCCTCTCGCTCCAGTGGGCCGGTGCGATCGCAGCGCTGTCGCTCGGAACGAGCCTCTTCATGCTCGGTCTCATTTGGGATCGCCAGATGCCACGGCGTGCGATCGCGATCGCGCTGTGTCCCCTGGTCGCGATCGTGGGCGTGCTCGCGCAGGGAAAGGGCTTTCCGTACCACTTTCATCCGGTGAGCGCGTCGCTCCACGTGGAGTGGCTCGTCCTGGTCGCGTGGGCCTGGGATCGCTACCGCCTCGCGCCGCGATCGCGCCTCTTCGTGCGCATGATCCCGTTCCTCGCGGCCGGCCTCCTCACGACGAAAATCGCCTCGGGTATGGAAGCGTCACCTCACATTCAGGCGATCTGGATCCTCGGCAAAGCGGGCGACGCCGAGGAGCGCGCGAGCCACGACTACCTCGTCTACTTCCGCGACCGCGACTTCTTCCCGTGGGAGATGCGCCAGACTGCGGCCTACTTGAAGGAGCACACGAAGCCGACCGATCGCGTGCAGACCTACGGGATGGATCCGTATGTCCTTTTTCTTGCCGAGCGCCACAGCGCGACGCCGTACATTTACGCGTACGACCTCAACGCCGACGCCGCGTTCGGTGGCTCGTGGATGCCGACCGGCGTGCGACCGAACGCAGAGCAGCGCGCGAAGATCGAGGCGCTGCGCAGCGCGCACGAAGCGGACATGTTCGCGCGCCTCCAAAAGGCGCCGCCGGCCGCTTTCGTGTTCTTCGACAAGGCGCCGCTCATCAGCAGCGAGGACGCATTTGCCGACTTCGTCGAGCACTGCCCACAGAGCGGCGCGTGGGTACGTGAGCATTACAAGGAAACGGCGGCCTTCGGCGAAGACCACGTCTGGCTGCGAAACGATCTCGCCGAAGGTGTAGCGCGAGCGGGCGGAAATCCCTGAGCCGAACCTCCTCCTGCTAGAGTGGTCGATCGCCACCATGGACGAGCCTCACTCCAACACCACTCCTGTTCCTGGCGGCACCGTCGTCGTTCCTCCGGCACCGACGTCGACGCCGTCCGTCAACGGTCCCGCCTCGGGGCGCACGTCCTCGACGCCCGCCATCCCGGCTGTCACCTCGGAGGGAGGGCCGGACCTCCGCGCGGCGTCGCTGTACCTGAATCGCGAGCTCTCGTGGCTCGAGTTCAACGCGCGGGTCCTCGCCGAGGCCATGAACGAGAGCGTGCCGCTCCTCGAACGACTCAAGTTCCACGCGATCGTGTCGTCGAACCTCGACGAGTTCTTCATGGTGCGTGTCGCCGGTTTGAAGCAGCAGCTCACGGGCGAGGTCGGCGAGTTCCCGCCTGACGGCATGACCGCGGCCGAGGCCCTGCAGGCGATCGCGGCGCGCGTGCACGAGCTGTCGGCCGAGCAATCGACGGCCATGGTGACGCAGCTCTTTCCGCGCCTGGCCGACATCGGCATCTTGCTCGTGAAGCCCGAGGATCTGCCGCCGGAGCAGCTCTCGCAGCTCGACGCGCAGTTTCACAACGAGGTGTTCCCGATCCTCACGCCGATCGCAATCGATCCGGGACACCCGTTCCCGCACGTGCGCAACAAGAGCTTGAACCTCGGCGTCATGTTCACGCGCGAAAGCGGTCACGAGGCAGGGTTCGGTGTCGTCCAAGTCCCGATGATGCTCCCGCGGTTGCTCGAGGTCGTCGGCGTGAAGACGCCTGCGGGCACGCCGGCAAAGCACGCGTTCGTGCTGCTCGAAGATCTGATCGCACGCCACGTCGGCACCATCTTCCCCGGCGTGCGCATGAAGGGCGTTTACGCCTTCCGTGTGACGCGCAACTTCGACCTCGAAATCGACGAGGAAGAAGCCGAGGATCTCCTCCAGACGATCCAGCAGGAGCTTCGTCGTCGCGAACGCGGCAACGCCGTTCGGCTCGAGGTCGCCGGCGAGCCCACTGCCGCTTCCCTCGCCAAGCTCGTGAAGGCGCTCAAGCTCGATCTCGATCGCGACGTCTACCGCGTGGGGCCGAGCGGCGTGCTCAACGTTTCCGATCTCATGCAGATCGTCTCGCGCGAAGAGCGCCGCGATCTCCGCGACGAGCCCTTCGTCTCGCTCGCCGTTCCTCCGCTGCGCGACACCGAGGACATCTTCGCCACCATCCGCGAAGGCGACGTCCTTCTCCACCAGCCGTACGAGTCGTTCGACGCCGTCGTCGATCTCGTCACACGCGCGGCTGATGACCCCGATGTTCTCGCCATCAAGCAGACGCTCTACCGAGCCGGCGGCGACTCGCCGATCGTGAAGGCGCTCGCGCGCGCGGCCGAGTCGGGCAAGCAGGTCACCGCGATCGTCGAGCTCAAAGCGCGCTTCGAGGAAGAGTCGAACATCCAGTGGGCGCGCACGCTCGAGCAAGCCGGCGTTCACGTCGTGTACGGCCTCATGGGCCTCAAAACACACGCCAAATGCCTGCTGATCGTGCGGCGCGAGAAGGGCAAGCTTCGCCGCTACGTTCACCTCTCGACCGGCAACTACAACACGACGACCGCCCGCCTCTACACCGATCTCTCGTTCTTCACCTCGAAGCCCGCGCTGTGCGAGGACGCCTCGTCGCTCTTCAATTTGCTCACGGGCTACAGCGCGCCGCCCAAGTGGAACTCGCTCATCGTCGCGCCGCTCGGCCTGCACGAGGCGGTGCTCGGCCTCATCGCACGCGAGACCGAGCACGCGCGCGCCGGTCGTCCTTCGCGCATCGTCGCGAAGATGAACGCGCTCGTCGACGAGGACGTGGTCGAAGCTCTCTACCGCGCGTCGCAAGCGGGCGTCCCGATGACGCTCCTCGTGCGCGGCATCTGCTGCCTGCGTCCGGGCGTGCCCGGGGTGAGCGAGACCATCGAGGTGCGCGCGCTGGTCGATCGCTTCCTCGAGCACAGTCGCATCTTCTACTTTGCGAACGGCGGCAAGGACGACGTCTACATCGCGAGCGCCGATTGGATGCCGCGCAACTTCCACCGCCGCGTCGAGGTGATGGTGCCGATCGAGGACGTCGTGCTTCGCTCGCGCCTCGTCGAGCTGCTCCAGATCCAGTGCGCCGACAACATGAAGGCGTGGGTGCTCGGCAGCGATGGAAGCTACCGCCGCGTGCAGCCGCAGCCCGGACAGCCACTCGTCCGAAGCCAGACGCGATTCATGGAGATTGCACGCGATCGCGTGAAGACCGCGGACGCAGCCGCCCGGCCTTCCAGCCGATTTCACCTCGCCGCGCCGCCGCGCCCGCTCGACCCGGGAAACGCACGGCCACGGCGCCGCCGCGAGATGCCGAAGAAGCCCTGACCGAGC
>CAXSGV010000325.1:4670-8170 GCA_964236615.1 uncultured Polyangiaceae bacterium | reverse complement strand
CGGCAGCGGTTCAAGCCGATGCTGGCGCTGACCACGAACGGCATCCCGTCGACGATGAACGGCTCGACGATGAGCTACCGGCGAAAGCAGGTCACGCGCGTCGGTCTCGGCGTCGCCCTCGCGCTCGCTTCGATCGGCGCGTGCGCGTTCCTTTGGCTCGGCGTACGCACCGACCCGCCCCACTCGGTCACCACGACAACGACGACAACCACGACAACCACGACCGTGAGCAGCGCGCACGCGCCGCCGGCCGCGAGCGTGAAGCGAGTCTCGGAGCCGGTGGCCGAGCCGCTCGTCGCGCCGCCGGGGATGGTCGCCGTGCCGGCCGCGAAGTTCGTGATGGGCAGCGACAAGGACAGCGCGTCGGAGAAGCCGGCGCACCCGGTGACGATCACGCGCTCGTTCTTCATCGATCGCACCGAGGTCACGGCCAAGGAATACGCGGCGTGCGTCCTCCGCAAGACCTGCACGCTGAACCGCGTTCACAGCGGCGACAAGGAGACGGGCGCACTGCAAAACAGCGTGTGCAATACAGGCCTTGATCCGGCCACCGTGCGGCACCCGGTCAACTGCATCGATCAAGAGCAGGCGACGCAGTTCTGCAAGAGCAACGGCAAGCGCCTTCCGACCGAGGCCGAGTGGGAGCTCGCCGCGCGCGGCACCGACGGCCGCGTCTACCCGTGGGGGTCGACCGCGCCGACCACCTGCTGGATGGCGGTCGTCACGGGCGCATCGGGATCGTGCGCGCGCAAAGGCACGTGGGAGGTCGGAACGACGGCCGACGGCAAGAGCCCCTTCGGCGCGTTCGACATGGCAGGCAACGTCTGGGAGTGGGTCGCGGACGGCTGGGAGGTCTACCCCACGAGCGAGGTCACCGATCCTCAAGTGCCGCTCAACGCAACGCGCGGGATCCTCCGCGGCGGGTCGTGGGATTACTCGGCCGCCGCCGCAAAGAGCACCTCGCGCCTCCCGCTCGGCCGGACCTGGGCGCACCTGAGCACCGGCTTCCGCTGCGCGATGACCGCGGTTACGAAAAAAGAACGGGACAACGGCGCGCCGCCGCAGTAGTTAGCGGGCGCAAGTTCGGGGCCGTAGCTCAGCTGGGAGAGCGCATGCATGGCATGCATGAGGTCAGGGGTTCGATCCCCCTCGGCTCCACCGAAAAGGGTTTCTCGTAACGGCGTATGAATCCACGCGGAGATGCATTGCGCACGAGAGCCCCTTGGATCGCTCCTCTCTTCCTAGCCGCGATCGTCGGCATCGCTCTCGCGGCTTGTAAGAAGGACGCCGCGCCCGGCACGTCGGAGTCGAGCGCTGGCAAAGGAGCACTCGACACCGCCGCGATCAAGGATCCGGACGGTACGTACAAGTACTTCTCCGATCCGAGCATCACGAAGCCGCCAACGAAAGGCGCCGTCCTCGGCAAGGGGCAGACGATCACCATCGAATACGACGGCAGCAAGAGTCGCGAGGGCGACAGCGTGTTCTACCGGCTCTCGTATGTGAACGAGGAGGGCAGCGTCCAGCCGATCACGGGAGGGCCGTTCGAAGGGCGCACCAAGGGGACGTTCACCGCGTCACCGAAGGTCTTCACGTCGCAAGCCAAAGACCGTCCGGGCTTCATGGAGGTCAACATCGTCAACAACGCGAAGGTCGTTGGCGGCGATGCAGGCGTCACGGGCAAGATCGTCATCTTGGGCATGTACCCCGTGCGAATCGACGTCGCCGACTAAGGCCTGTCGCCCCAGCGCGCGGCGTAGACGAGAGCGATCGGATCCGATTCCTCGCGTCACGGACACGAGCGCGCGTAGATGACCTTCGGGCCGTTCTGCGCGACGAGGTGCTCTGCGCCGAGCGCGAGCGCGACGTGAGCGCTCGGCACGGCGTTGAAACCGTCGAGAACCTTCGTAGCCCAGGTGCCGCCCGTGGAGCGCGCTGCGCGTGTGATGCCGGAAGGCGTCGCGTACACGACGACGAGACCTTTGGCGCTTCCTCCGAGGGCCACCGAGACTGCGCCCGACATATCGAGTGACTCGTCCTTCAGCGGGGCGAGCAGGCCGGGAATGCCGTTCGGCGCCATCTTCGCGGACGCGAGCTTCGCGGTCGTGCTCCTCGTCGACAACGCAACGACCGCTATCTCGGCGCCCGCAACGACGATGCTGCAATCGGAGGCGGTGGCGTTGTCGAGCGCCACGCTGCCGAGCGTGTTTGCGCTGCCGCTCGCGCCGAGCGTCCGCGCGACGACGGGAGCGCGAGGACCGCCTTCGTCGGCGATGAAGCAGTAATACGACGAGCGTTCCTTCGCGCCCGTGAGCCCTCGCAGGCCGGGGTAGGAGATGGACGACTCCGATAGGTCGACCTCGCCCCACTTCCCCTCGACGCGCATCGCGCTGTCCAGCGACGCGTAGTTGCCTTCGAAGAGCAGCGCGCCACTCGTGCCGTCGTCTGCGTAAGTGATCGGGCCAGTGATCTTCGACGTCAGCTTGGTGTCGACGACGCTGAAGTCAGGCCCGCACGCGGTGTGAACGCCGCCGGCCGTGAGGCCCCAGGCGGCGCACACGACGCCGTCCGGTCGCGTGGCGAGCGCCGCCGACGTGATGCCCGACGCTTCGAGCGCGTGGGATGTGCCATCGGTTCGCGCGACGACGAGCCCGTTGCCCGATGTCTTGACGAGCATCCACGCGCCTGCCGCGTCCACCGCGATGTCGACGAGCGTGCCGGACGGCGGCAACGTGATCTCGGCCGCGGGTGCCGCGGTGCATGCGTTCCCGCTTGCGCCGTCTTGACCAACAGTGCCGCCGTCGCTGCCGGTGGGTCCCCCGTCGCCGTTCGTGACCGAAGACGAGTCGCCCGACGCGGAGCAGCCCGACAGGCCAGACACAGCGAGAAGAGGAAGGGCGATGACGAGACCACAAGCCGCAAGCGCGTTTCGCATGGCGCCATGGACGGGGGTGCCCTCGCGCGCATTCAAATCGCCGCCGTTCGCGCCTCAGCGCCTCGCGACGATCACGTTACTTCGAGATGCGCGCGAGCACGGTGGTGCTCGCGAGGTGCGCGGCGTGGACGCTGCTCTCGACCACTTGGCGGAGATCGCCACGATGCGCGTGCTCGTAGATGCAGCCGCCGACGATGGCGAGAAGCATCAAGGCGGCAGGCCACGGCAGGATCACCGAGCGGCGAATCCGCGACGGCGCGCGCATCTTCGGGGGGGGCGCGACGACCGGCGTGAAGAAGATCGGCCCCGGCGCGCGCGGGTCGTCGTCGTCCTCGACGCACACCACGTCCGCATCGTGCAGCATGATCGAGCACGTCCGCGCGGTCATGTGCTCCTCGATCTGGCGCGTGAGCTGGTGCGCGAGCATCCCGACCGGAGATGACGGCGGGATCACTTTGTGGCGCCCCGTCGGCGACGGCGGCGGAGGAAGCGGCGACCGCGAACGTCGTGCGCGCGGCGCGGCGGGCGATCTTGGCACGGCCCGCGTCGTTCAGGTTGTGGGTCA
>CAXSGV010000325.1:0-4660 GCA_964236615.1 uncultured Polyangiaceae bacterium | reverse complement strand
CACCGCGATCACGAGCGCGAGCAGCTCGTCGACGCTGGCCTCGTCGATGCTGGCTTCCTCGCCGGCTGTCTCGACGGCTGTCTCGACGTGAAGCGAGACGCTCTCGATCTTCGCGTAGGGATGTGGCGGCGGCACGCGTAGCCGACGACCGGAGCCGACTTCTTCGGCTTCGCTCGAATCGAGCAGCGTGTCTTGAAACGGCATTCGATCGAGTCCTCTGAAGCTCGAGGAGAGCACTCCATGTGCCAGAGCACATCACCGCGAACGAGCGACGAAACAGCTGGCGCGGTGACCCGCAAGGTGGACGCCATCGGTACCGTCTGGGAGATCCCCCGATCCATCGATGGGCAGGTCCGGCGGTGTGGTTTGGATCGGCGGTGCCCCAGGGATGAACGGAATCAGGTTCGGAGCCGAGAGGGCGGGCGGGCTATTGTCGACAACGGTTCTCCGTAGTTAGCTGCGCCGCAACGCTGGCTCGAAGGTTGCTGACATGTAGGCCTATGAAGGCTCTACGCCCGCTTGCACTTATCGCTTTTGGCGCCCTCGCCGCCTGCTCGATCGGCTCGGCCGATGATCAGCCGACGAACGACGCGCCCATCACGACCGTCGACGACACCGCCGTCAAAAACCAGAGCATCGGCAACTGCTGGCTCTACGCGACTGCAGGCTGGGTGGAGTCGATGCACCTCGTCGCGACCAAGGAGACGATTGACGTCTCCGAGGGCTACTGGTCCTTCTGGTACTGGTTCGAAGAGATCACCGGCGGCGATCTCGGACTGAGCTCGCAGTGGGGCATCGCGGAGAACAAGACCGTCGGCGAAGGCGGCTGGTGGGGAATCGGCGCCGAGCTGATCGTTCGCTACGGCTGGATGAACGAAGCCGACTTCTTCCCGGGCGCCGACAAGGACGCGAAGGCCGCGCGTCACAAGGAAGCCGTCGACGCCGTGAACGCGTCGCTCCGCTCGGGTCCGCTCAAGGACGTGCTTCGTCGCAAGGACAAGAAGTTCGTCCTCGAGGAGCTCGCGCGCATCTGGAAGCTCGAGCCCGCGGCGGTCTCCGACCTCGAAAAGCTCTGCGGCGCGCACGTCGAACGGAACCTCGCGAGCAAGCTCACCGAAACCGAGTCCACGATCGTGCACCGCGCGTCGGAGATGAAGGTGCCGTCCGCCGACGGCATCCGCACCATCACGCTCGCCGACGTCGTAGGTACGCGCGAGATCGGATCGAGCGCGGCCGAAGGTCGCCGCGCCGGCCCCGATGCATGGAGCGAGGTCCAGTACCTCTGGGGCAGCGACGCGGAGGGCGCGGCGCGCCGCCAGGCGATCGTCCGAAATGTGCAAGATACACTTCATCGCCGGCTCGCGATCCCGGTCGCGTGGGCCGTCGGCACGTCGCAGAACGGCGTGTACAGCGGCGACCAAACCTACGCCGGCGGGCTCCACGAATCGCTCATCGTCGACTACCAGGTCGAGAACGTGCCCGGCTTCGGTCAGCTCCCCGTCGGGGTGCCGGTGAACAACCCGGCGGCCCTCGAGGCAGCTCTCTCGCCCGAGGCGCACGTGACTCTCTTCCGCATCAAGAACTCCTGGGGCGAGGACCCGTTCTTCAGCGAGGAGGAGTGGCGCCAGTTCGGCGGCGGTACCCCGCGTCCGACGACGGCGAAGGATTCGTTTCTCGCTGCCAAGCCTGGCTACAACGATCTCACGACCCAGTACCTCGACAGCGACATCCAGACGTCGCTCAACTGGCGCGTCGATCCGCACAACATGCTCGGTGTCGCGCTGCCGAACGCTCTTCGTTTCCCGATCCCCGCGCAGGCGGAGCCCCGTCGCATGTTCGTCACGCAGACGGCGTACCGCGGCAGCGATCTCTTCGGCGTCGACGGAGCTGACAAGGCCTGCCAGCAGAGCGCCACGCGTGGCAGCATCAAGGGCAACTTCAAGGCGTACCTCTCGGCGATGGGCGAAGAGCCGTACCTGCGCTTCGACTACGTTGGCCATCGCTACATGGCGGTGCAGCGCGCGTTCGGCCGGAAGATGACGTTTCGGACGCAGTTCTCGCAGTACCCGGGCTTCGACGAGTACGGCATCGCGAACACCGGCGGCGTCTGGGTCGGGCGAGGCGCCACCGACGGCTCGACGTCGTGCGGTGGCTGGTCGAAAGACGGAACCGGCTCGACGAACCAAGGCGCAACGCTCGTTGCGTGCACGCAGCGCCGTCAGCTGCTCTGCATCCAGGATCGCTGAGCGCAGGGCCCGCCGAGCGCAGGCTCGCCGAGCGCGGGGCGCGATCAGGGCGGTGAGCTAGCGCGTCGAACGTCGTCCGCCAACGGGGAGGCCGCTCGGCACGGAGTCGGGGACCGTCTTGTCGAAGTCGCCGTCGCTCGCCGATTGGAGAAAGGCTTCGACGTCGCCGCGGTCACCGCGGTCGGGCACGCGGAGATCGCGAAAGAGAGGGTCGGCGTCCTCGTCGACGCGGCGGTAGATGTCGAAGACGGCGTCGAGCGTGGCCGCGCGTCCGTCGTGCATGTAGGGCGCCGTTCGGGTCACGTTGCGTAGCGACGCCGTTCGAATGGCCTCTCCGTTGCGCGTGAAGCGGTGCAACGTGAAGTCCGAGAGCATCGGACCCGAGTGGCACCTTGAGCAGCCTACTTGCCGAAACTCGCGCACGCCGCGCTTGGCAGATTCGCTAATCGCGCTCTCGTCCCCCGCGAGCCACCGTTCGTACGACGGCACGGTGACGAGTGTGCGCTCGAAGGTCGCGATCGCGCGCACGACCGCAGTCTCGTCGATGGTCGGGCTTCCGAACGCGGCCTCGAACTTCGTCGCGTACTCCGGAATGTCAGCGAGTCGCCGCGCAAGCTCGGGAAAGATCGTGTGCTCGTTGAACGTGCCGCCGCACATCTCGGTCTCGCCGGTGATCGGGCCGCGTGCCTGCGACTCGAGCGAGCGCGCGCGGTTGTCCCAGAACATCGGCGCGTCCGCGGCGTCCGGCGCGGGTGTGCTCGCGGTCCATCCATTCCACGCGGCGTCGAGGACGGTGAGCGCGCCGCGCTTCGTCGCCTGCCCCCCTGTGCCACGCGAGATGGCCCGTCCGTCGCTGTAGCCAAACGCCGGATCGTGGCAGGACGCGCAGGCGACGTCCTTGTTGCCGGACAGGATCGGATCCCAAAAAAGGAGCCTGCCGAGCTCGACCTTCTGCGGGCTGGTCGGGTTGTCGGCGCGCGTCGGAACACCCGCGAGCTCCGTCGAGACGATGTCGGAAGCCGCGGCTTCGGGCCCGGGCGCCGGAGCATCGGAGCAGGCCGACGCGATCGATGCGGCGGCGAGCGCCACGAAGAGAGACCTGGAGGGCTTGGGGAGGAACATCACCTGCCCAAGTAGGCACGGCGCGAAAAAGCGATCACTCCATGGTGACGTCTTCTTCGCGTACTTGTCGATTGCGACGAGGAAGGCCGCTAGGCTCGGACGATGACGCGCGTCGCCCATTTCATCCTCGCGAGCGCGCTTCTCGCAGCGTGCTCCAAGAAAGCGCCGACGCCTACTCCTACTCCGACGTCGTCGGCGCCGATGGCCACGTCCACATCCACCGCGCCCGCCCTCGCACCGGCGGCGGGGCCATGCACGACGGATGCAGAATGCACGATTTGGTTGAACGCGTGCGACTGCTCGTGTCGACCGATCCTGACCTCCGCGAAAGTGCCGGACACATGCCCCGCTGGCAGTGCCCCACAAAACTGCGGCGTGGCGAGCCCCTGCATGGGCCGAAACGCCACCTGCGATCCCATGACGCACGCTTGCCAAGTGAAGCGCTGAGGCCAAGCACCGGAGCGCGAACGACGCAGAGCGTCACGAAGCCTCGACGCTCGCGTCGCTCGTCACCCGACGCCAGACGCCACGACGCGGGCGTTCCCGTGCCATGCTGCCGAAATGGTCGCGCCCGATTCCACGATGCCCGCCGTTGCGATTACGGGAACGGGTCTCTTCACACCGCCCCAGATGGTTTCGAACGACGAGCTGGTCGACGCGTTCAACAAGTACGTCGCCGCAGAGAACACCAAGAACCGCGATCGGATCGCGAGCGGCGAGGTGAAGGCGCTCGAGCCTTCGACCGCCGAGTTCATCGCGAGCGCGTCCGGCATCAAGCACCGCCACGCGATGGATCGCGAAGGCATCCTCGATCCTGCGATCCTCGCGCCGCGGATCCCCGAGCGTAGCAACGACCAACATTCGATCCAGTGCGAGATGGCGCTCGCTGCCGCGCAAGAAGCGCTCGCGCAAGCGCGCGTCACACCGGACGGCATCGGCGCCGTGATCGTGGCGTGCTCGAACCTCCAGCGGGCGTACCCGGCGATCGCCGTGGAAGTGCAAGAAGCGCTCGGGACGCGCGGCTTTGCGTTCGACATGAACGTCGCGTGCTCGTCGGCGACGTTCGGCATCAACGTGGCGCGTGACATGGTTGCCGCGGGAAGCGTGAAGCGCGTGCTCGTCATCAGCCCCGAGATCTGCACCGGGCACCTGAACTTCCGCGACCGCGAGAGTCACTTCATCTTCGGCGACGCGTGCACCGCCGTCGTCATCGAGAGGCTCGAGGGCTGCGCTGCATCCGAGCCCTACGAGATCCTCGGCACGCGCCTCGCGACCAAGTTCTCGAACAACAT
>CAXSGV010000324.1:723-8174 GCA_964236615.1 uncultured Polyangiaceae bacterium | reverse complement strand
CGATCGATCACGGCGATGGCGATGCGCTCGCGCAGCTCGAACCGCTGTTCCACCGACCAGCCGTCGATGGATCCCAGGATCTGGCGGAGCCGCGTGGCCCGCTCGGCTCGCTCTTCCGCGGTTCGCGTGACCGGGGTGCGGCAGGGCAGGGCGCTCACGGCGTCACCGCCTGGTCCTCGTTGTAGACGTCGGCCGTCGCGTTGTACGAGACGCCTTGCCCCGCGGGGGCCGTAACGCCGTCGCCGACGCCTTGAAACGGCGGTATTGGTGGTGGAGTACCTGGGCTCACCATGAACCCGATGAGGTCGGCCTGGGCCACGCGCGTCACCGGCGCGCCGCCGTTGAACACCGCCATGGTCGGGAAGACCGAGCGCTGGATGTCGACGGTGACGCGCCCGTCGCAGCAGACGTGCACGTTGGCGTCGGCGTAGACGAAGGGCGCATTCAAGCCGAGCGTGGCCCACAGACCCGCGCGCTCGGCGGTGGCGACGCGCGAGGACACGGCCTGGTGGAAGTCGACGCACGAGCCGTTGTTCGTGACGTCGAGGTTTCGGGGAAACCCCTGCCTCCACTCGCTCGGCATGAGCAGCGTGTAGCCCGAGCTCTGCTCCATCACGGGGTGGAAGTACGAGCCGTCGTCCCAGGGAATCGTCTGCCCGTCCTGGCAGCGAAGCGTCATGTTCGAGATCTTGAGGTAGCCACGGTAGTCGCGGCGCCACGTGAGGTCGTTCCAGTCGTCGTTGCTGTAGAGCGACTGCGGGTCCTGGCCGATGTTCGCGGACGCAGCGAGCCCGTTGAGCATCCCCTCGATCACGGAGTGTCGCCAGTCACACTCCTTGTAGTCGAGGAAGGCCGTAGGGTCGAAGATGCTCGCGGCCGCCGCGCGGTCGCACACCGTCTTGCAGTCCGGCAACGCCTGACACAACGGCTCGATGTACGAGTACGGATTGAAGGTCGCGATCCACCACACCGCCGTTACGTCTTGCGGGACGACGTCGTAGATGGGCGAAGTGGAGCTCGCTTGCTCCGCGGTGCCGAGCGCGTCGTCCGGCGCGGAGCTGCAGCCGACGACGCCCGCGAGGGCAACGACGACGGCGACGGCCGCGCGCTGGGTTTTGATCTTCCGGTTCGAGGGGTCGTGGCTGGAGAGGCGCAGTTCCATGACAACCGCCATTACACCCTCGGTGCCGCGCGCACTTACGCGATATTCGCGGCGCTTTCCGCGCAGTGAGCGTTGTCGAAAGCTACGGCTGTTTCGAACGGCATCACCGGGACGACCGGGCGGCAGTTGCGAAAAGGGCACCTTCGCGGGGTACGCGAGGCGGACCACCGCTTGCACTGCTGAGTGAGCATGATTGGACACCGCAAGCTGCGTAACGACGATCGAGGCGCCATCATGATCATCGGCCTCTTCGCGTCGCTCTGGTTGATTGGTTGTCTCTGGTTCTTGATCGGCATCGGCAACGCGCTCATCTACCGCGAGCACGCGCAGCAAACGGCCGACGCGATCGCGTTCTCGTCCGCCGCGACGCACGCGCGTGGCATGAATTTCATTGCCGCAATCAACCTGATGATGGTGGCGATCTTCTCCATCTACCAGGTGCTCGTCATGGCGAAGAACTTCTTCCTCCTCTCGCTGCTCGTCACGGGCACCACCGGCGGTAGCGGCAACGGTCTGCCCTGCGGGTTGCGCAACGTCGTGACCAACCCCGTCGGCGCTTGCGGGGCTGCGGCCGAGATCGAGGGCTCGCTCGCGGACGTGAGCACGCAGCTGCGCTCGTGGCGCTCGAACCTTCAGCCCGCGGTGACGGGCTTGTCGGACCTGCAAGCTGCGGTGGCGGCCGGCGTCCCAGTCACCGCCGACGTCGAAGGGGTGCGCCTCGCGTCCAACGCGGGGTTCGCGGGCGCGAGCTACAGCCCTTCGCTCGTTCTCGCGTCGACCGATCCGGCGGGCGCCCCTCCGACGAACGGCGCGCGGCTCGGTCTTCCGGTCGAGAGCCAACCATTCTCGCGCTTTTGCGAAAAGTTTCCGTCGCCACAGATCGAGGATCGCATGCTCGAGATCGTCGCTGGAATGCCGAGCCTCGAGGCGCTGCGCCAGCAAGGCCAGCCGCTCATCACGAGCTTCCTCACGCGGCTCCGAAACCTTACCGCGGCCAATCGCGTGGCGCGCTACTGCGACGAGGCGGTCAACCCCTTCTGGGGAACGGCAGGCCCGAAGCGCGTGATCCCTTCGGCGAAGAACGGCTCCGATTGGATGGGGGTGTGGGGGTTTGCATTCGGGCCCGAGCTCCAGGATCGCTCGGTGAGAAAGATCGGGCTCGCAAGCTACCGCTTCGACGCCGATCCGACACGCGTCGAGCACCACTCCTACGTTGCGCAGGCCGAGTTCTACTTCGACTGCGCCGAACAATGGGACGACGTCACCTGCAACGGCGGCGAGGATTTCGCGATGTTCTCGCTGCGGTGGCGCGCACGCTTGAAGCGAACGACGACACGCGCTTTCGGTCAGGACATCGCGCCGGACGTGCGAGCGACGTTGCCCACCACGTTCGCGAACGCGCCCGCGGCCGGCGCGACGCTCTTGGGGCAAGCGCTCGGTGAAGCCGCGACGGCGCCGGGCGGTGCGGGTTGGCCGCTTCAGGGCGGCGCGCGCATCCCCACGACCATCTACCACTGAGAGGAGAAGCGACCATGGTGACCCGCCTTCAAACACGCACGTCGATCGTACGCATGCGAGCGCGCGTGCGCTCACGCGGTGCCGCGCTCGTCGAAGCGGCGATTGTGTTGCCCGTGATGGTGATCTTCCTCGGCGTCATGCAGTTCGCGTACGCCGCGTCCTCGGTGACGATGGAGACGCAGCGAGTAGCCGGGCGCGACGCGCTCGACGTTGCCTCGCACGACTGCAACGACACAGCCTCGGTGGTGCCCTCGGGATCGGACCTCACGCAGCCCGCGCCAAGGCCCGGCGCAGGCGATCGTGACGAGCCTGGCAAGAACGCCGCGCTCACGGTGCGCCAGATGGAAGCGACACGTGCGGTCACGGCGAACGCCACCGGCGGTCGGTACTCACGCGACGTCACGCGCAGCGCGACCTTTGCTTGCAACCCGCGCCCCTACACCGAGCGCGCCACCGAGTGGTTCGACTGGGGCTTCGAAAACGACCGGGGCCGCGCCCCCTGACGCGAGCGTGGTATCTCGTCGCGATGCTCCGCGCGCGACTCGCCGCTCTCGTGCTCGCCGCTTCATCGAGCGCATGTGCGTCCGCCGAGCGCGGTGCTGGCGGCACGTCCGAGCACACGCTCGACGCGTCGGCGGTCTTTGATGGGTCGGCGTCGATCCGTGGTCTCGTCACACTGCCTGCGACGTCGAGCGGACGCGGCATTCAGCTTCGTGTCACCGCCGCCGGCGTGCGCTCTGGTGACTTCGTCGGTCCCGCGGGCGCGACCGCAGGCACGACGGTCGCGTACGAGATCACGGGGCTCGCGCCGGGTCAGTACATCGTGCAGATGCGCGTCGATCAATCGAACGACGGCACGGTGGGCGGCAGCGGTGATTTCGACGGCTACAGCGGCGGCACGGTGAAGACACCTACCGTCGATCGCAGCATGGCCACGCCCATCTCGGTCGGAGCCGGCGGGGCCAGCGGCGTCGACTTCGGCCTCGCGATCACGCCCTGACGACGAGCAGACGCTGGACGTGCTTTCGAATGTCCTGCGGCCACTTCTTCATGCGGCGCGCGAGCGCAACGTCATCGCCGGCAAAGAGAGCACGCGTCGCTTCTTCGAAGTCGGGCAGGTTGCCCGCCATCGCCCACATGAAGCGGCTCGCCGCGTCCCGGTGCGCGCGCGCGCGTGCCTCGCTGCCTTCGTTCTTCTTCGCCTCTTCGACGAGACGACGCAGTGCCGCCGATGCGCCCGTGGGCTGTCGCTCGAGCCACTCCCAGTGACGGGGCAGCAGCGACACCTCGCGTGACACGACACCAAGCTTGGGACGCCCCGGCCCCGCCTGCGCCTTGGCTACCGGAGCGACGCGAAGCACGACCTCGTCGGCGGTACCGGTGAAGTCGAAGTCGACTTGCTGCCCCGTGCGGTCGTCGAAGATGAGAACCGCCGCGTCGGCCTCCTTCTCGAGGCGCGCCTTCGTGCGCCGCAACATCGTCTCGAGATCGCCCGTCGCGACGAGCTGGTTGCCGGCAAACGCCGTGTACGTGGTCACGTCATCCATGACGTCACAATAACACCCGGGTAAAATTACGCAATACTACCCGGGTGAAATTGCGCGTTCGAAGTGCGCTGGAGCAAGGCTGTCGCCGCGTCAGGGAGCGAAGATGATCGGGTAGGTCACGGTGACCTTCTTCTTCGGCGTGGGGAACGTGATGCTCGCGAAGGCCTGCGTCACGCACGTGACGACCTTGTCGTCCTTCAGGCTGGTCGATGGATCCTTCGCGATCGCGGCGGGCTTGCCGTCCACGGCGATGTCGAAGCGAACGACCAACCTGCCCGCGAGCGCCTTGTCGCGACCGAGGCCGTCCTCGTAGCACTTACGAAACATGCCGAAGTGCTGACGAATTACCCGCTGGATCACCTCCGACGAGAGATCCGCTTCGCTGCTGTTCGTCGATACTCCCTGCCGCAGCGATGGAGCGTGCGGGCCCGTGCCGGCGTCCATCGGAGCCGCGCTCACGCTGCTCGAAGGCGCCGCGCTCGAAGCGGCTTCGCTGCTCGAGGTGGGTGCACTGCTCGAGCTGCTCGAGGGGCTCGAGCTGCTCGAGGGGGCTACGCCGCTCGCTGGGGCCGCGGTCGCCGATTCCGCCGGCGCCGCGGAGTCGACAGGCACTGTCGGCGCCGCGACCTTCGGAGGATCCCCGCCACACGCCGAAGCTACGCACGCAAGAACGACAACCGTGGTGACGCAAAGGTTCATGGGCCGCACTTTCGCACGGGTCCTTGTCCTGCGCGCGCGCCACGTGACGACTGCGGGAAGGTCGCGCCGAGCGGCTGCACGGGCCAGAGCCTCGATCACATCCGACAAAACACGAACGCCGCAGCAACGAGTCGTTGCGGCGGCGGCGAATGAAACAACGTCCCAATTGAATCCGTCGAGACCGAAGCGAATTTCGGTCGTAGCGGCGGGCGGAGCCCGGAAGCGTACGACCGTACCTCGCAGTGGACCGCCTGACGAAGGGCGACGAGCGTCGCTACGGCCGAAAGGCGCGAGAGATCGACGAATTCAAACGCGGCGGCGCTTGGGGGGACGGCAACCGTTGTGAGGAACCGGAGTCACGTCGCGGATGAGGGTGACCTTGAAGCCCGCGGTCTGCAGCGCACGAAGCGCGCTCTCGCGGCCGGCGCCGGGGCCCTTCACGAAGACGGCGATGCTGCGCATGCCGTGCTCCATCGCCTTGCGCGCGGCCTCTTCGGCGGCGAGCTGCGCCGCGAACGGGGTCGACTTGCGCGAGCCCTTGAAGCCACGCGAGCCGGCCGACGACCAGGCGACGGCGTTGCCGTTCACGTCCGTGATCGTCACGACCGTGTTGTTGAACGTCGACTGGATGTGAGCAATCCCGGTCGAGATGTTCTTCTTTACCTTCTTCTTGGGCTGCTTCCCCTTCGGGGCCGCCGCGCCAGTCTTTGCAGTCGCCATATCTAATTCTTTCTACGAAGCGGGGTGGCTGGAGAGGGATCTGGGACTCGTGCGAAGCACGATTCGCCGAAGGCGAGACCGGGGACGCTCAAAACGGAACGTTTTGAGGGACCGGAGGTCCACTAGACAAAGGCTGAATTCAGAATTCGTCCGCGAATTCTGGATTCAGGTGACGGGCTTGCGGCGGGACAGGATGCCCTTGCGCGGACCTTTGCGCGTGCGCGCGTTCGTGTGCGTGCGCTGCCCGTTGACCGGCAGACCCTTGCGGTGACGGAGGCCGCGGTAGCAGCCGATGTCCATCAGACGCTTGATGTTCGTCTGGACCTCGCGGCGCAGATCGCCTTCGACCTTGTAGACCGTCTCGAGGAGCTCACGGATCTTCTTGATCTCGTTCTCGGTGAGCTCTTCGGTCTTTTTGGTGGGCGCGATGCCCGCTTTCTCGCAGATCTCGAACGCGAGCTTCTTGCCCACGCCATAGAGGTACGGAAGCGCATACGCGACGTGCTTGTGACGGGGAAGGTCCACTCCGGCAATACGAGCCATTTCTATTTATTCCTCAGCCTTGACGCTGCTTGTGACGGGGATTCTCACAAATGATCCGGACGACGCCCTTGCGGCGAACGACTTTGCACTTGTCGCAGATCTTCTTGACGGACGGTCGGACTTTCATGGCTCTCTCGCTGGCTGTCTACTCGGCTACTTGTGACGGTAAGTGATGCGGCCGCGGCTGGGATCGTAGGGGCTGACTTCGACGGTGACGCGATCGCCGGGGAGAATGCGAATGTAGAACTGACGCATCCTTCCGCTGATTGTCGCGAGGACAACGAGCCCGTTGTCGCACTTCACCCGGAACATCGCGTTCGGCAACGCCTCTTGGACGACGCCGTCGAACTCGAGCTTGTCCCCCTTGGGCTCTTTCCGCTCCCGCCTCTCACTCATGCGTGTTGAACGCTCTCTGTTCCTGGGGAGCTTTCCCAGCGGGGAGGTCGAGCGCGTCGACGAGACGCTGCGTGACTTCCTCCACTGTTCCTACTCCATTGATCCGCTTCAAATCGCCGCGCTTCTCATAAAAAGGCAGAAGCTCGGCAGTCATCGACTCGTACGTGTCCAGCCGCTTCGTGACGACCTCTTCGCGATCGTCTGCACGATGCTCGAGCTCAGCGTCCGGAGGCGGCGGTTTGTACTTCAAATGGTAAATCTGTCCAGTGCGTTTGTCGGTGCGACGAAGCACGGCGCGTTCCATGAGGAGCTCGCGGGGCACGTCGATGGCAATCACGCCGTCGAGCTTTTGCTTGCGGCCGTCGAGCATCTGGTCGAGCGACTCGGCCTGCGGAACCGTGCGCGGGAAGCCGTCGAGCAGGAAACCGCCCTTGCAGTCGGCCTCGCGCGTGCGCTCGTCGATCAAGCCGACGACGACCTCGTCGGGGACGAGCCCGCCGGCGGCCATCTTGTCGACGAGCTCCTTCGGCAGCTTGCCGACGACCTTCGCCGCGCGAAGCATGTCACCGGTCGAGATTTGCGGGATCCCGAGCTTGGTGATCAGCAGCTGCGCCTGCGTCCCCTTCCCCGCCCCCGGGGGTCCCACGAGCACGAGCCTCATGTCACGTCCCTCCGGCCGCGGACGCGTGTGGCCTTGCCGCCGGCGCCCGAGAGCCCCTCGTAGTTGCGCGTGATGAGGTGCGCTTCGATCTGGCTCACCGTGTCGAGCGCGACGCCGACGACGATCATGATCGAGGTGCCGCCCCACTGAAACGGCACGTGGAACGCCTGGCTGACGACGCTCGGCACGATGCAGACGGCGGCCA
>CAXSGV010000324.1:0-713 GCA_964236615.1 uncultured Polyangiaceae bacterium | reverse complement strand
CCGCTACGGGCTGCCCGCCGACACCGACCTGCACGCCTGGCTGATGACCGACGGAACGACGCACACCGCGGCGACGTAAAGCGAACCGCCGAAGGTGATGCGCGTCAGCACGTGATCGATGTAGTCGGCGGTCTGCTTCCCCTGGCGAATGCTGGGGATGAACGCCTGCTGCTTCTTCAGGTTGTCCGCGACGTCGACCGCTTGGAACGTGACCGCGGTGTAGAAGTAACAAAAGAAGATGATCAGGGCGACGTAGAACACGTTGAACACCCAGTCGCCGCGTTGAAGCGCCGTCTGGAGGTGCGTCATGCCGGGAATCTTGAGGTTCGCGAGCGTCGCCGGGAACATCAGCAGCGACGAGGCAAAGATCGGCGGGATCGTGCCCGCGGTGTTCACGCGGAGCGGCAAGTGCGCCGTCTGCCCGCCATACACCCGTCGGCCTACGGTTCTTCGCGCATAGAAAATCGGTATGCGCCTTTGACCACGCTCGAAGAACACGATCGTGGCCACCGTCGCGAGGACGACCGCCGTGACCGCCGCGAGATTGAGCGGCTGGATGTTCCCCTTGTTGGTCTGGAAGTACTGGAAGACGCCGGCCGGAATTCCGTCGACGATTCCCGCGAAGATGATGAGCGAGATGCCGTTCCCGATGCCGCGTTCGGTGATCTGCTCGCCGACCCACATCATGAAGCAGGTGCCGGTCGTGAGCGTGA
>CAXSGV010000323.1:0-8188 GCA_964236615.1 uncultured Polyangiaceae bacterium | reverse complement strand
GCGCGAGCGCGTCCGTCACACGTCGCGGCACTTGTCGACGAACCACCTGATGTACGACGGCTACTGGATCTGGTTCATCCCGCTCGCCGGTGACCTCATGAGCGTCGGCGTGGTGTTCGACAAGGACCACGTGAAGGGCCCACGCACCGCCGCCGAATTCACGGCTTTCCTCGACGCGCACCGCGCGGCGCGCGATCTTTTGGTGGGCTCGACGCAGGAAGATTTTCAGGCGTTCCAGCACTTGCCGTATTTTTCGGACGAGTACTTTTCGAAGGATCGCTGGGCTCTCACCGGCGAGGCGGGCGCTTTCACCGATCCGTTCTACAGCCCGGGCTCCGACTTCATCGCGACCGCCAACGAGCTCATCGTCGGCATGATCGCGTCGGACGTCGCGGGCGACGCGGCTGCCTTCGCGGAGAAGGTCGAGATCGCCAACACGTTCTACCGCTTCAAGTACGAGGCGACGATCCGCCTCTACGCGAAGCTGTATCCGGTCTTCGGAACCTACGAGGTGTTTCGCCTCAAGTTCCTGCTCGACTTCAACAACTACTACAACATGGTCGTCTGGCCCTTCATGGCCGAGAAGCTTCACGACCTGACGTGGCTGCGCGGCGAGCTCGGCATCTCCGATCGCATCTTGATGGCGCAGAGCACGATGGCCGATCACTTCGCCGCGTACGCCGCGCTTCTGCGCGAGCGCGGGACGTACTTCGCACAGAATCAGGGGAGCTTCGCAAACGGCCTCGACGGCGTGGGGCAGTTCGAGACGCGTCTCGGCCCGGTGCTCGACGAGGAGTACCGGCGCGCCGAGGTGCAGAAGGCCTATGCCAGTGTCTTCGCGTCGGTGCTCGAGCAGATGACGGCGCGCCCGGGCATCGCCGTTCGCGCGCGCGTGCTGTCCGAGCTCAATCTGCCGACGGTCGTGCGCTTCACGAGCCTCGACGACGCCAGCGTTGGAAAGCTCCTCGAGCGGATCGAGCTTCGCCTCGCGCGCGATCTCGGTCGCGAGTTCCCGGCTGCCAAGATCGCGCGCGTGCGCATCGACGGCGCTGCGGTCACCGTCGAGGCGACGGCCGACGACGCCGTGCGCGCGACGCTCGAGGCGCGCGCCGCCGAGCTCTGGTCGGCGCGTGGTCCGTCACTCACCGAGCGGGCATGAGGCCCGACCCGAGCTCGTGAGCAACGGATCCCCGAAGATGCGACTGCGCGCGCAGACCGACCGCACACCGAAGCTGCGCATCGTCGGCCAGCGTTGGGCACCGCACGAGGACGGCTACCACTCGGTGCTGATGAGCAGCTGGTTGCAGTTCTTCTTGTTCGTGGGTGTCGCGTTCGTCGCCCTCAACGCGCTGTTCGCCCTTGCCTATGTCGCTGTGCCCGGCGCGATCGGCAACCTGCGACCGGGCTCGCTCGAGGACGCGTTCGAATTCAGCGTCGAGACCATGGCCACCATCGGCTACGGAACGATGGTGCCGCAGACGCGCTTCGGTCACGCGGTCGTCACGCTCGAAGCCGTCACCAGCATCCTCTCCATCGCGCTCGTGACAGGCGCTACGTTCGCAAAATTCGCGCGTCCGACTGCGCGCGTGATCTTCAGCGAGAAGTTCGTGATGGGCACGCGCGACGGCGTCCCGCACATCATGTTCCGCATGGCGAACTATCGCCACAACAGCGTGGTCGAGGCGCAGCTCCGTGTCATCGTGCTCGTGGAGGAGCGGACCCGCGAGGGCGAGGTCTTGCGCCGTCCCAACGAGCTCAAGCTCGTGCGCGACCGCACCGCGCTCTTCAGTCTCAGCTGGACGGCGATGCACGAGATCGACGAGAGCTCGCCCTTCTACGGCGAAGGCGCGATCGAAAAGCTACGGAACAAACACGCCGATATCCTTCTCAGTCTGAGTGGGCTCGACGTCAGCTTCGGCCAGACGATCCACGCGCGCTACTATTACAAATTGGACGATCTCGTTCTGAACGCGCGCTTTCACGACATCTTGCAGGTGTTGCCGGATGGCACGCGTCAGCTCGACTACGCGCACTTCCACGACGTCGTCCCGATCGAGACGACGTCGTGATCGGCGCTTAGCCCTTCAGAGATCTTCGGTCGACGCGGCGCGCGCGCGAATCTTCGCCGCCGCGATTGTGCGCTGCTCGGGCGTGAGCACCGGCAGAACGACCTCGGCAACGTTCAGAATCTTCGTGCTGATCTCCTTCGCCATCACACGCGCATCGGTCGCCGGCGCGACCTCGTCGAGGACGAAGCGATCTTCTTTGAACGCAGCGAGCACCCGCTGCCCCTTCGCGCGTCCTTCATGCCACGAAGGCTGTCCGCTCGGCGCGGCCTGGGAATCGCTCTCGTTCGCTTGGGCGATCTCCTTCATGACCGTCACGCGGATCATCTCCATCTGCACCGGCGCGAGCTTGAGATCGGTCACCCACTCTTCGAGCCGATTGCGACCGGGGCCGGCCTTCTTCTTCTCGCGGAGCTTCACTTCGATCGCGTCGACGAGCGCGACGCGCTGGTCGTGATCGAGGATCGCGTGGAGCCGTTCGAAGGCGGCGCGATCGAGCGGGCGGACTTTGTCGATCGACGCTGCGGCGGCGTCGATCGAGGGAGCGAAGGCTTCGCGATCGATCGTGCCCCGCTCGATCTGGGTGGCGACGAGCTCGACGACGTCGCGCTTCGCCGCGAGCGCGGTTTCGTGCCGGGCCTGCGCGTCGCCCGCGAGCTTTTCGATCTCGACGCGCTGCGCGGGGCGGAGCGCCACCTCACCGAGCGCGTCGCCGAGGAAACGCACCGGACCACGCGCCTGGCTCGCGATGGGCGCCTTCGTCGCTGCGCTCTCCGCAGTGGTGGCGGTCTCTGCCGCCGCGGGCTCGTTCGCTGCGCTGCCGCAACCGAATGCGCCCATACCCACGCCACCGAGCACCATCCAAAGCACCGCGATTCTCGTCGTTCGCATTCTCGTCTCCTTCACCCCTTTCATTTGCGCATGGGGGCCGGCCGGCGCTCGTTAAGAAGCGTGAAGAGCGCATGTCCTACATGGGCCACCCGCTTCACGAAAAAAGAGCGCCACCGCTGTCACGAGGCGCGAGCCCTCTGCGTTGGTCCATCGAAGGCCGCAGCAACCAGGCTTTCTCGACAACCCACCGGAGGATTGAAGATGATGAGCGAACCCGTGACGCGTCCCCACACACCCCAAGCGACCGCGGCCAGCACCGGCGGGAGGCTGGTCACGGTCGACGGGCGGACGCTCGCGCTGCAGGGGACGAAGCTGACGGCCGACGCGCGCGCCGGCGTGGCCCGCGTCGTGGTCGAACAGCGGTTCATCAACCCCTTCGACGCGCCCCTCGACGTCACGTACGCCTTTCCCCTCCCCGCCGATGGCGCCGTGAGTGGCTTCGCGTTTCGCATCGACGGCCGCCGCATCGTGGGCGAGATCGATCGCCGCGCCGCCGCACGTGAGCGGTTCGAGCGCGCGCTCTCCGAAGGCCGCAGCGCGTCCCTGCTCGAGCAAGATCGCACGAGCCTCTTCACCCAGGAGCTCGGCAACATTCCGCCTGGCGCGGAGGTGATCGCGGAGCTCGTCATCGATCAGCGTCTTCGCTGGCTCGACGAGGGCGCGTGGGAGTGGCGCTTCCCGACCGCCGCCGCGCCGCGCTACCTCGGCAAGGCGGGACGCGTGACCGACGCTCCGCGCGTCGCGATCGACGTCGCCGAAAGCCCGATGGGCGTCGGGCTCGAGATCGCGATGCACGTTCGCGACGCGCTCACGACCGGCCGCCGCCCCGAGTCACCCTCCCATCGTTTGCGATGCGAGCCTGCGAGCAGTCTTCAGGGTTTCGACGTCGTGCTCGACGAGGCCAACCCAGCCGCGCTCGATCGCGACGTCGTCGTGCGCTGGCCCGTGACGCGCGCTCACGTAGGTCTCTCCCTCGATGCCTGCCGGCCCCCGGCCGGTATGCCGCACGCGGACGCGTCGTTCGGTGTGCTGTCGATCGTGCCGCCGTCGGCAACCGCTCGGCCTCGCTCGCTGGCGCGCGACGTTATCGTCCTTCTCGACACGAGCGGATCGATGGCGGGCGAGCCTCTCGCGCAAGCCCAGCGCGTCGTTTGCGCGATCATCGACACGCTCGGCGATCGCGATCGCCTCGAGCTGATCGAGTTCTCGAGCAATGCAAGGCGGTGGAAGTCGAAGGCCGTGGCGGTGACGCCGGCCCACCGCGCAGAAGCCATCGCGTGGGTTCGGTCGCTCCGCGCGTCAGGCGGCACCGAGATGCGCGAAGGGATCTACGAAGCGCTTCGTCCGCTCGGATCGGAGGCGCAGCGTCAGGTCGTGCTCGTGACCGATGGCCTCATTGGTTTCGAGAGCGAGGTCGTCGCGGCCGTTGCCACGCGTCTTCCTCCGGGTTGTCGCGTGCACACGGTCGGCGTCGGCTCCTCGGTGAACCGATCGCTCACGTCACCCATCGCGCGCGCCGGTCACGGTGTCGAGGTCGTGCTCGGCCTTGGTGAGGATCCCGAGCGCGCCGCGCGCCGCATCGTCCTTCGCACCGACGCGCCACTCGTCGTCGACCTCTCGCTCGACGGATCCGCGCTGCTCGAGCAAGCACCGCGTTGCCTTCCCGATCTGTTCGCGTCCGCGCCCGCGCTCGTCGCCGTCAAGCTGCGGCCCGAAGGCGGTGAGCTCATCGTGCGCGGTCGCACCGACGCCGGTGCATGGGAAGCGCGCGTCGCCGTTGCTGCGATCGCACCGGGCGACGGCGCCTCCTCGGCGATGCGGATCTTCGCTCGCGAGCTCGTCGAGGACCTCGAGGTCGAGGTCGCCGCGGGGGGCGATTGCACCTCGCTCGAGGCGTCCATCGAGTCGGTCGGTGTCGATTTTCAGATTGCTACACGGCTCACCTCTTGGGTGGCCGTTGGCGAGGTCGCGTCCGGCGGGCGTGGAAAAAGACACCACCAGCGCGTTCCGCAGGAGATTCCCCACGGGATGAGCGTGGGGGGCCTGGGACTTCGAAGCCCATCCCCCGCTTTCGCTCCATCAGCGCCAATGTATGCGCAGGCGGTGGCTGCTCCACCGACCATGTCAGCAATGCCGAGCCCCGCCTCGCCTTCGTACTACGATGGGGGGGACATGGCCGGTGACGACGACGACAAGTCCATCGTGGGCAAAGAGGAGAGTGTCGTGCCGCGCGCGTCGCGTCGTCCTCTTGGCGGTCCTGCCGTGTCGGGCTCGGACCCGCCCGATGGCGAAGAGAAGACGCGCGTCACGACGGTGGTGCAGCGCTACAAGAAGACCGACGAAGACGGCGGCCCCTCGACCGACTTTCTCGTCATCATCTACACGAAGGAGCCCACGCTCCTCGGCAAGCGCTTCGCCCTGAGCGACTCCGAGCTTCGCGTCGGTCGTGGTGCCGAGAACGACGTCGTGCTCGACGGCGACAGCGTCTCTCGCCGCCACGCGCGCTTCGAGAAGAAGGGCGCTCGTTGGATGTGCGTCGACGAGGGCTCGACCAACGGCACGTACGTCGGTGACGATCAGATCGCGCGCGAGCGTCCTCTTGCGAACGGCGACCGCATCAAGGTCGGCGGGACCATCTTCAAGTACCTCTCCGGCGCCGACGTCGAAGCGCAGTACCACGAAGAAATCTACCGCATGTCGATCATCGATGGCCTCACCCAGGCCTACGTGAAGCGTTACGTGCTCGAGGCTCTCGACAAAGAGATCCTGCGCGCGCGCCGCCACACGCGCGACCTCGCGGTCCTCATGATGGACATCGACCACTTCAAGAACGTCAACGACCAGCACGGCCACCTCGCGGGCGACTACATCCTCAAGGAGGTCGCCAAGGTCGTCCTCGAGCGCATCCGCAAGGACGAGGTCTTCGCCCGCTACGGCGGCGAGGAGTTCTGCATGGTGCTCCCCGAGACCTCCGCGGAGAACGCGGCGCACCTCGCCGAGGAACTCCGCCAGAAGATCGCTGCGGCGACCTTCACGTTCCAGAACGAGCAGATCAAGGTCACCATCTCGATCGGTGTCGCCGCGCTGCCGGCGGGCGAGGCGCACGCCACGCAGTCGGGCCAAGATCTCGTTCGACGCGCAGACGCCAAGCTTTACGAAGCGAAGCGCGGAGGCCGGAACCGCGTCGTGGCTTGAAGGGGCCGTTCGACATGAACGACCTCTCTTCCCTCTCTGCAGATGGCTCCGCAAAAGGTGGTTCGGCAAAAGACGGCGCCGGCGATCACGACGTGTATCTTGCAGCCATCCAGTCCGGCGACGCTGACGCCTTCGGGCGGTGGGTTGCTGGTACGGAGGCCACGCTGCGAGGCAGCCTCGGATCGTTCGCCGCCTTCGTCGACACCGAGGCCGTGGTTCAAGAGTCGCTCCTCCGCGTGTGGCAAGTCGCGCCGCGGTTCGAGCGCGACGGCCGCCCGAATGGCCTCTTACGCCTCGCGCTGCGCATCGCGCGAAACCTCGCCATCAGCGAGCGCCGCAAGGTGCACACCGAGCTGGTCGACGATAGCGTGCTCGACGAGCGCGCGTTTCTCACGGCGGCCGCGACGGTGACGTCGACCTCCGATCCGCTGCTTCGGCGCCTCATCGAGGAGTGCCGGAGTCGCCTACCGGAAAAGCCGATGCAAGCGCTGCTCGCACGGCTGACCGCAGCGGGCAGCGAGCCTGACGAGCTGCTCGCCGAGCGTCTCGCGATGCGCCTCAACACGTTTCTTCAGAACTTCACGCGCGCGCGGAAGCTCCTCGCGAGCTGCCTTCGCGGCCACGGCGTGGATGTCGAGGCCGAGTCATGACGGAAGAGCAAGAGCGGGAAGCGCTCGTCGAAGCCGCGACCACTGCGTGGCGTCCGCGCGCGATCGACGGCACCGTGCGCGCGCATCCCGCGTGGCACGACCTCGACGAAGCGGGTCGCCTGGAAGCGCACGAGACCACGCGCCGTCTTCGCGCGCTCGAAGCCAAGCTCGACCCGCAAGGCCTCACGAGCACTGCAAAGGCGGTCCTCGCGCGCATCCGCGGCGCTTGATCGCGCGTCGCGCGCGGGATCGGAAGCTCAGCGCGCGGCGAGCGCGCAGAGCAAGATCACGGTGGCGAGGATCGCGAGCACGAGCCCAGCCCCCGGCGGCAAGCGCGACTTTTCGAGATCGCTCGCAGACGCGTTCGACTTGCCCTTCGCGCGATCCTTGTCCCTCGCGTCTTTGTCCTTCGGGCGCTGGCTGTCCGTCGAACGTTCGCTGTCCTTCGCGCGCTCGCTGTCCTTCGCGTCGTTGTCTTTCGACAGCCCGCTCTTCGGCGGCTCGCTCTTGAGCTCGCCTGGGCGCCCGCTGTGACGCTTCTTCTTCCCCTTCGGCGGCTTTGATTTCCGTGGCAAGGCGGCAGGCCGAGGAAGGATGACCGCCGCAGGCATGAGGATGGGCGGCGTGGGCGGCGGCGACGAATGCGGCGGTGACGAGTGTCGCGACGACGACTCTTCGCCCTTCGCGCGCGTGGGCACCGGAGCCGGCGGACGCACGGTCGTGTTGAGACCGGCCCGCTCGCCGTGCATCGCCTCTTCGAGCCAGGCGTCCTGCTTGTCGCGCTCGCCCGGAAAGGTTCGCTCGAGAAACGTGGCGAGCTGCGAGCGCATTTCGTCCTGGGCAACGTCGCCGATGAAGGCGTCGAGCGCGGTGGCGATCTCGGCCGCGGTCGACCACCGCTTGTTGCGCTCGGGCTCGAGCGCGCGCTTCACGATCGACGCGAGCTCTTCGGGGTAGCCCGCGATCTTCTCGGTGGGGTCCGGCACGTGGGCCTTCTGAATGGCCTGCAGCGTGTCGATGTCGGTCTTGCGCTTGAAGAGTCGCTCGCCCGTCGTGATCTCCCAGAGCGTGATGCCGAGCGTGTAGATATCGGCGCGACGGTCGATCTCGGTCTCGCGGATCATCTCGGGCGCGAGGTAGGGGATTTTCCCCTTCACGATGCCCTGCGCGCTCTTCGACCGACGGCCGACCGCCTTCGCGAGGCCGAAGTCGATGAGCTTCACGCGCCCGTCGTAGGTGAGGAAGATGTTCGTCGGGTTCACGTCGCGGTGAATGACGTGCAGCGGGTTGCCGCTGGGGTCCTTCAGCTCGTGTGCATAATGCAACCCATCGGCGATGCGCGCGCAGATCGAGGCACGCGACCGCACGCTGGCGAATCCTTACGTA
>CAXSGV010000322.1:1278-8204 GCA_964236615.1 uncultured Polyangiaceae bacterium | reverse complement strand
CTTCGTAGTTCTCGACGTTCAGCGTCGCCTTCTCCGCGTCGGTCGCTCTCGGGCAGAAACAGCTCGGTTTTCGGTGGCTCGTTCGTGCCCGTCAGACGAAACGCGATGCCATCGTCGGACCAAACGGCGTCGGCCTCACCGCCGTGCTCGGCACGCAGACGCGCCACGACGGCGGTCGCCCACGGCGCATGAACGCGCGCGCCGAACGGGGTGAGCACGCACACGCGCCAGTCGCCGATCTCATCGAGGAAGCGCTCGATGACGACGGTCTTGTCGCTTGGCACCTCGCCGCACGCCTCGACTTGCTCGAGCACGTAGGCCGCGCAATTCTGCGCCGCGCTCGCGTCGAGGCCGCGATCGAGCAACGTCTTCACGCCGGCGCTCGGGCTCTTCGCAATTTTGCGCGACAGCTCGCCGATCGCGGTGCCGAACGCGCGCGAGCGGCCGGGACGATCGCCGTGCCAGAAGGGCATCTTGCCGGGCTCGCCGGCCGCGGGCACCACGAGCACCTGGTCGAGTGAGATCTGGTCGACGCGCCACGAGGACGCGCCGAGCAAGAAGACGTCGCCCTCACGGAGCTCGAACACCATCTCTTCGTCGAGCTCGCCGACGCGACGCGAGGCGCCCTTCTTCTCGTTGCCGCCCTGCAAGAAGACGCCGTAGAGGCCGCGATCGGGGATGGTGCCGCCGTTCGCGATCGACAGCCGCAGCGCCCCCTCGCGCGCGCGGATGACGCCACCGACGCGGTCCCAGGTGAGGCGCGGCTTGAGCTCGGCGAACTCGTCCGAAGGGTAGCGCCCCGAAAGCATGTCGAGCAGGCCTTCGAACGCGCCGCGCGGCAGCTCCGCGAAGGGCGCGGCTCGGCGGAGAAGGCCCCACAGCGCTTCGATGGCGACGCCGCCCGCGCCCTCGCTCGCGACGATCGCGACCATCTGTTGCGCTGCCACATCGAGCGGGCTACGCGGGTAGAAGGTCTCTTCGACGGCACCTTCGCGCATGCAAGGGATCGCAGCGGCGCACGCGAGGAGATCGGCGCGGTGCTTCGGAAAGAGGATGCCCTTCGACGTCGCGCCCACGGAGTGACCGGCGCGTCCGATGCGCTGGAGACCGGACGCAATCGAAGGCGGCGCTTCGATCTGCACGACGAGATCCACCGCGCCCATGTCGATGCCGAGCTCGAGCGACGACGTCGCCACGATGGCGGGGAGGTCGCCGCGCTTCAAACGGTCTTCGATGATGGCGCGCTTCTCGCGCGCAACCGAGCCGTGGTGCGCGAGCGCGATCTCTTTGCCGGCGAGCTCGTTGAGCGCGCTCGCGAGACGCTCGGCGAGGCGGCGGCTGTTCACGAACACCATCGTCGAGCGGTGCTCACCGATCACCTTCACGAGCTTCTCGTGGAGCGCCGGCCAGATCGAACGACGCTGCCCACCCGCGGCGGGACCCGATGCGAGATCGTCGATCTCGCCGAGCCGCGCCATGTCGACGTCGGGGACCTCGACTGCAATGTCGAGCTTCTTCGGCTCGCTCGCATCGACGATGCTGACGGGGCGCGGCTTGCCGTGGACGTCGAGCCCGCCGAGCAGACGCGCGACCTCCTCGAGTGGACGCTGCGTGGCCGAGAGCCCGATGCGCTGCAGGGCAGGGGCACCTGCCTCGTGGCCGAGCTCTTGCGCGTGCGCGTTGCGGAGCGCTTCGAGCCGCTCCAGCGAGAGGAACAGGTGCGCGCCGCGCTTCGTGGGCACGAGCGAGTGGATCTCGTCGATGATGACGGTCTCGACCGTTGCGAGCATCGCGCGCGCGCTCGACGACAAGAGAAGGTAGAGCGACTCCGGCGTCGTGATGAGGATGTCGGGCGGGTGACGCTGCATCCGCGCGCGCTCCGACTGCGGGGTGTCGCCCGTGCGAACCTGCACGTCGGGGATCTGCATCGTGGTACCGCTGCCCGACGTGAGGCGCTCCGCGGTTTCGAGGATGCCCGCAAGCGGCGCGCGCAGGTTCTTCTCGACGTCGACGGCTAGCGCCTTGAGCGGCGACACGTAGAGCACGCGCACCCCGGTAGGCGACGTCGGCTTCTCGCCCTTCTTTCGCCGCGCCGGTTTCGCCAGCGGCTTCTTGGCGGTCCACATCAGACGATCGAGCGCGAAGAGGAACGCGGCGAGCGTCTTACCCGAGCCCGTGGGCGCAAGCAGCAGCGTCGACTCGCCGTTTGCGATTGGCGGCCACCCGAGCGTCTGCGCACGTGTGGGCGCGCCGAGCGCTTCTTCGAACCACACGCGCACGGGCTCATGGAAGAGATCGAGCGGGCGCGTCGCCTTGGTGGTGGTGGGTCGGGATGGTGAACGGCGCACGGGGGCTTAAACGTGTGGCAACGAAGCCCCCCTGACCAGGTACGTCGCGACGATTTACGTCGAGAAAGCAAAACCGGATCGTGCTAGCTCGCGAGCGATCGCTAGCCGATTGCGGGGCCGGCTATCTCGTCGACGAGCTTGATGTCGATGCCGAGAGCCTTGGCGACCTCGCGCACGCACTTGTCCTCGTCGACGTTGAGCTCGTCTGCGAACGCCACATCCACGGCCATGCGAAACGCCGGCTCGCGGCGGTCAGCGGCGATGCGATCCTTGAGCTTGGTGAGGTAGCCCGCGCGTCCGGCTTCTTCGATCGCGTCTTGCTCGCCTTCGATGAGCGCGTCGAGGACGCCGTCGCTCGCGCCGGGCTCGAGCATGTCCTTCATCTTCGTCTTGAGCTCGGCGATCTCCTCCTTCGAGGCGTCGCCATCGGCGCCGGCGAGGAACAGGCACAACCCAATCTCGGCCTGGTTTGCGTTCGTCGTCACCAAGGAAGGCCCCCTTTCGTTCGCGTCGATTCGCGAGGAGACCCGCATCGTCTCAGACCTCGCGCCGACCCGCCAGAGTGGCGCGCAAGACCGCACGATCGACAAGGGGTGCAAGTCGACCGCGCTCCCGTTAGCCTTGAGCCGACTGTTATGCGTGCAAAATACACGAGGGCGTTGCTTCTCATCGCGGGGACGGCGCTGACGTTCAGCTGCACCTTCGTCGCGAGCCTCACCGATCACGTGGCGAGCACCGCCGACGCAAGCCTCAGTGACGGCCCGCTCGACGCGAACCGAGAGGCCGCTTTCTGCGTGGGCGCGGAGCTCGCGTCGGACCCCAAGAATTGCGGCGCGTGCGCCCACGTATGCGGCGGCTCGCAGCTGTGTGCGCAGTCGCTTTGCACTCCGACCGTGATTGCGTCGACCGAGACGCTCGGACCGGCATTGGCTGCCAACGCCAAATACGTTTATTGGAGCGCCGCGGGGACGGGCGGCATCCGTCGCTGTGCCTCCGGAAAAACCTGTGGTCAGGCGGCGGAGCTCTTCGTCGGCCCGCGTACCCAACCCGTCACGTACATCGTGCAGGGGGAGTCGAACGTGTACTGGCGCGAAGGCACCGGCGCTCTCTACGTTTGCCCCAACGACGTCCCCGGGCAGCCGTGCAAGCCACGTTTGATCGCGACCGGCGTTCCTGCGACGGCCACGTTCGTGGAGCTCGGCCAGCAGTTCTATTGGCAGCAGGTCGAAGCCGACGGCGGAAGCATCCTCCGATCGCCCGTCGATATCTACGACGCGGCGGTGCGGTACGCTCGGGTGGCACGGCCGACCAGCGCTGGTGTTTACGTCACGGGGTTCGCGATCGTCGACCAGGGCGCCTTCTGGGCGCATGAAAACTTCTTGTGGGCATGCACGCCGGCGGGTGGTCCGTGCACGGGGTCGAGCGGCGTCCAGGTCGCGCCGCTAGGGCCGTCGGTGGAGAGCCTCTCCGTCGGCAGCGATGGTTTGTTCTGGTCGGACACCGCCGAGGGCGGAGGGGTGGTTCGCTCGCTGCGGAGCATCGAGGCGGGGGTCTCGACCGTGGGCGCGCTCGACGCGGGAGCCTTGGCCGGACCGACGGTCGCGAGCGAAGGCAACGTGTATTTCTCTTCGAGCGACGGCGCGCTCACGCGGTGTCCACAGAGCGGCTGCACAGCCGAATCCATGCTGATCCTCGCGCGCGACCCCAACATCCGCCCCGTGATCGCGGTCGACGCGAGCTACGTCTATTGGCTCTCGGCGCCGGCCACGCCTGGCATGGCGGGCGCGGTGCTTCGCGTCGCGAAGTAGCGGCAAGAACCGGCCACGCCAATGCGCGATGTCGCGCGGGGCGTGGGCGCGAGGATCGTGTGATAACTCTTCGTGACAAGCAGCGGTCCCACGTCGCTGCAACCGAAAGGGACACGATGAAAAAGAATGGGCTCTCTGTCCGGTCGATCGTCGGCTCGCTCTTGATCCTCGGTGGGTGCGCAGGCGGCGACGGCCCCATGGGCACTTCCGGTGAGAAAGGCGATCCCGGCGCTCCGGGTTCGTCGGGCTCCGCGGGTGCCCCCGGACCGCAAGGGCCTCCGGGGATGAACAGCGCCAACGGCGGAGACGCGCCCGCCGGCGTGCTCGTCGCGTACGGCGGAAGCACCGCGCCCAACGGCTGGTTGCTCGCCGACGGGTCGGCGGTCTCGCGTGCCAACTATGCAGGCCTCTTCGTGGCGATAGGCATCGCCTATGGGCCCGGCGACGGCGTGTCGACGTTCAACGTTCCCGATCTCCGGCAACGTTTCCCGCTCGGAAAGGCCGTGGCGGGCACCGGCGCGGTCCTCGGCGCAACGGGCGGCACGGTCGATCACAACAGCGCGCACGCGCACGACGTCCCTGGGCATCGCCACGGGCTCGGAACGCTGGCGACGTCGAGCGGGGGCGATCACAACCACAAGCCGGGTCAAGGCGACAGCTTCCTCGTGAACGGTGCGGGCGTCGGAACGACCGCGCTGGGTGGCAACGGCTTTTCGCTCAACGGTCTGACAAGCAACTCCGGAGCCCACACGCACGCGTTCACCGGTCTGATCGGCCTGACCGCGGGGCCGAATGGCGACGGAGCTTTCACCACCAGCGCGTCGCCGGGGACCGCCTACAACCCCCCGTTCATCGTGCTGAACTTCATCATCAAGACCTGAGCTCGCGCTCCGCCTTGGGTACCGTCGCTCAGGTACCCAAACGGTCGCCTTCCTTCACGCCGCGGCCGTTCTGCCATTCGCTGCCGCTGACGGCCTTCTTGCCTTCGAGCTGCACGACGAGGAGATCGACCGCGCCTTCCCTGCACGACACGAGCACGCGCGTCTTGTCCGCGAGGAGCACCGTCCCAGGGGCCTCGCCGACGCGCGACACCTCGGCGATGCGTGTACGATGCAACTTGATCGTCTTGCCCCCGAGCGTGGTGTACGCGCCCGGCCAGGGGCTCATTCCGCGCACGTGATCGTGGACGACGCGTGCCGGTTCGGTCCACGACACGCGGCCGTCCTCTTTCTTGAGCATCGGCGCGAGCGTTTGGCCTGCGTGGTCTTGCTCGATCGGTAGGTAGTCGCCGGCGACGTACTTCGGCAGACCGCTCGTCACGAGCGAAGCGCCGAGATTCGAGAGGCGCTCGCTGAGCTCACCCGCCGTCTCGTCCTCGCCAATCGGGATCTCGGCCTGCTCGAGCATTGCCCCCGTGTCCATGCCGACGTCCATCTGCATGAGCGTGATGCCCGTCGTCTTGTCGCCGCGGACGATCGTCCACGTGATCGGCGCGGCACCACGAAGCTTCGGCAGGAGGGAAGCGTGCACGTTCACGCAACCGAGGCGCGGTGCCATGAGCACGTCGCTTGGAAGGATGCGGCCATACGCGACGACGAGCGCCACGTCGACGGCTTGCGCGCGAAGCCACGCGGCGAACTCGCCGGTGCGCAGCTTGGTGGGCTGCACGACGGGGATGTTCAGCTGGAGAGCGTGGTGCTTGACCGGCGGCGGCGTGAGCGTCAACCCGCGACCTTGCGGCTTGTCGGGCTGGCAAACGACGCCGACCACCTCGGAGATGTCGTGCAGAGCGTCGAGGCACGGAACGGCGAACGCCGGCGTGCCGAAGAAGATCGTGCGCACCAGAGACCCGACTACTTACCGACCTCGATGGGCGTCTTCGGCGCGCTCACGTCGTGCTCGCTGCCCTCTGCCACGTTGGTGAGTGGCGTGACGACGCGGAGCGAATATTTTCCGCCACCGAGCGGACCGTTCGGCGAGCGCGGGTACCCCATCTCCGGCGGTGTGCCCTTCACTTTGTCGGGCGCCCACTTCATGCGGTTGGCGTCCCAGCCGAGCTTCACGTGCGCGGTGCCGTTCGGCACGAGCGTGACGCGCGCGACGCCCTGGTTTGCCGGCGGACGATCGCCCGTGCCGGCCGGGTAGGGAGGAGGCGCGCCCGCGGGCATGTCGATGCGTTTGTTCTTCGCGTCGTAGGCCTCGACCATGAAGCGCGGCGTGGGATCGAGCACGAAGTCGAGCGGTAGGGGCTCTTTGCCCTTGTTGATGAAGGTGACGATCACGTCGACGTGGCCGCCCGGCGCCACCTTGTTCGCGCTCGTCGTGACCTTCACCTCGAGCAGCCCCTTCATGTCCTTCTGCGGCGCGCTGGGGCTCGGGTTCTGGACCTCGCACGCGCTCTGGATCAGCGCGGCCATGAGATCGAGATCGAAGCCAGTGCACGCGGATGCCTTCGACTTCGGCTCGTCGGCGCTCGCACCCGCGTCGGCTTCGGGCTTGGGATCGCCATCGGTCTTCCCCGTCGCGGTGCTCTCCCCGTTCTTCGCGTCCTTCTTGGAGCTGCCACACGACACGCTCGCGAGCGCGAACGGAAGAAGCAACGCCACCACGTGCGGCCTGCGTAAATCGAGAAGTCTCATTCGATCCTCTTGGATGCTGCTGCAGTCGTCAGCGAATGCAGTCTTGCCACTCCGTAGCCGAGCGCGCGTTCATGCCGCACGTGTACTGGCTCCGGTGAATCTCCTTCACGCACTGCTTCTGCATGTTGATG
>CAXSGV010000322.1:0-1268 GCA_964236615.1 uncultured Polyangiaceae bacterium | reverse complement strand
AAGTTTGGATCGCTCGCGGCCGACGCCTTCACCATCTCGCGTGCCTGCTCGAGCTCCTTGCCCGAGGTGCCGCGGAGTGGAGCGCCTTCGCCCGAGATGACGAGCTCGACGTATTTGTCGGTGAGCTTCGCGCAGTCGGCGGCCGAGATGATTGGGCCGGTCTTGCCCGCGGGCGGCGTGGGTGTCGTCGTGGCGGCTTCCTTGCCGCCCTTGCCCTTGCCACCTTTGCCTGCGGGCGCCGTGGTTGCGGCCGGCGCCGTGAGCCCGGCCGAGGGATCGGCGGCGCTGTTCGCGGCCGACGTGTCGGTCGTCGTCGTCGTGCTCGTGTCGTCGGTGGTGGTGGTCGTGGTCGTCCCGCTCCCGCCCGCGGGCGAGGACTGCGTATCGATCGCTTCCTCGGGCGGCTTCGGCGGCGGCGTGCTGGCGCCGCACGCGGCGGACGCCAGCGAAAGGAGCGAGAGGATTCCGACGAGACCCAGGTTCACGCGCTTCATCCTCGACATGCTACCCCGACTTTTGGCGTCGCGGGCGCGGTACCGTGCGCCCGAGAATCACCCTTATTCGATGCAGGCTTCCCAGTCGTTAGGGGCCTCTGCCTTCACCGCGCAGGCGTACTCCTTGCGGGTGATCTCGGCGTCGCATTGCTGCTCGACCTGCGCGTAGCTCTTCTCGCTTTTCTTGAGCGCCTTTTTCATCTCGCGAACCGGGGCCTGCTGCGCGGGCGGTAGCTTTGCGAGCTCCGGATCGGCACCGATGGCCATGTCGAGGTAATGGTCGATCATCTCGGTGCACTCTGCATGCGTCACCTTGCGGTTGCACGACGAGCTGGCAATCCACACGAGGAGCGCGAGGCCAAGGAGCGCCGCTCCAGCCGCGACGAGCTTGCGCACGTTCGGCGGCGCGCCCTCGAGCAGCCCCCGCTTCACGGCGCGACCGGGAAGAATGGGGCAAGCGCGAACGCGAACTGCATCGCGACGAGCTTCTTGCCGCGAAGGGTGACGTGGCTGCCGCCGATGGCCTCGTCGGGCGGGAGCGTGCCCGCGAGCAGACGCTCGAACGTCGGCACGGTGGCTTCGATGACGACGTCGGGGGCGTCGGGTGCGATCGCGATTTTTTTACCGCCGCCGGCACCCACGAAGAACGACGCGCGCTCGCCCTCGAAATCGGGGAGCGCCAGCTCGACGCGCCCCGTGACCATGACGAGGCGCTTCATGATGCGCGGATCGGTGAGAAGGACAGCGCCCCCGCGCGGCGTGAACTTCGGCGCG
>CAXSGV010000321.1:0-8218 GCA_964236615.1 uncultured Polyangiaceae bacterium | reverse complement strand
CGTCGCTGAGGGCGACAAGGATCCGAAGGCCGGCGAGCCGAAGAACGGCGTGAAGCCCGGAGCGAAGCCGCCCGCCGAGCCGAAGCCGAAGCCGGACGTGAAGCCAAAGCCCCCCGAGCCCAAGCCCGAGCCCAAGCCGGCCGCCGCGGAGCCCGAGCCGAAGCCGAAGCCGAAACCCAAACCGAAGCCCGCCGAAGGCGAAGTCTTCAATCCCTGAGCTGCAGCTCGAGCTCCCTCACTGCGATGGCGCCGCTGACTGCGAGCCGCTCGCTCATCCAAGGAAATCCCATGCCCGACGATTCGCCCGAGAACCTCGACACCGTGCAGGAAATCCTCGTGACGGTGGCCACGTTCACCACGCCCGTCGAAGCCGAGATGGCGCGCGTACGCCTCGAGCGTCTCGGCATTCCGGCGTTCCTCGGCAACGCCGCTGCCGTGGGGGTGATGCCTTACCTCGGCAACGACCTCGGCGGAATCAGCCTGCAGGTCCTCGAGAAGGACGCCGAGCAAGCCCGCGAGCTGCTCGCGAGCTGAGTCGCCCGAGCTGCTCGCGAGCTGACTCGTCCGCGATCAGTTGACCGACTTGAGCGCCGCCGTGAGCTTTTCGGCGGGGACGAACTCGGTGTAGCGGAACTTCTCGTTGCCCTCGCCGTCGAGCACGACGACCGTGGGCAAGCCGATGACCTTGTACTTCTTCTGAAGGCGCTTGATCTCGGGGTCGTCGTCGTCGCTCGCGTCGACCTTGATGGCCGAGAAGCGGGCCGCTTCGTTGCGCACGCGGGGATCGGGCCACGTCAGCTCTTCAAGCTCGCCGCAGGCCTTGCACCAGCTCGCGCCGAAGTCGACGATGACAGGCTTCTTGTCGGCCAGCGCCTTGGCGCGCGTGGCTTCTTCGGTGGTGGCCCAAACGACGGGACCGGCGGCGACCTTGCCCGGCTCGGCTGCGAGCGCCTCGGGGAACGCGCTTGCCTTGGGGGCGTTGATCCAGCTGACGAACATGAACGCGCCGACGATCGCGGGAACGATCGAAGCGAGCTTCATGGGCTTCGAGAGGTGCGCGATGGGCGACTTGCGACGCTCCGCCATCACGTGAACGGTGCCGAGCACGAGGCCGACCGCCGCGAGCGCGATGGCAATGCCGCCGTAGGTCGTGCTCGAGCCGACGAGCTTGCGAACCGCGGGGAAGCCGTCACGCAGGTAAGCGAGCGCCATGTACGCGAGGCCGACGCCGCTTGCCCACTTGATGCCGAGCATCCACGCGCCGCCCTTGGGTAGGTTGACGGCGAACGTGCCGGCGATGAAGAAGAGGACGCCGAGGCCGAGCGCGAAGCTGAACATCGCTGCCGAGCCGAGCGCCACGTTTCCGGTCGTCGCGATCCACGTGACCATGCCCGTGAGAAAGGGGCCGGTGCACGGCGCGGCGATGAGGCCCATGACGAGCCCGAGGACGAACGCGCCTTTGAAGCCAACGCCGCCGACGGTGGAGAGCTTGTTCGTGAGGCCCGAGGGGAGCGTCATCTCGAACGCGCCGAACATCGAGGAGGCGAGCGTGAGGAAGAGGAGCGCGAGGCCGCCGACGACCCACGGGTTCGCGAGCGTGCTGCCGAGCAGCGTGCCCGAGAGCGCGGCGGCGACACCGAGCGGCGTGAAGAGCGTCGCGATCCCCAGGACGAACGTGGCCGAGAGCGCTGCACCGCGGAGACGCGACTGGGCTTCGGTGGCGCCGAAGATCGCGACCGTGATCGGCACCATCGGAAAGACGCACGGCGTGAGGCTGCTCACGAAACCGAAGAAGAACGAGGCGCCGAGCGCCATGAACATTCCTTGTCCGGCGTAGCGCGAGAACGCGGACGTGTCCGAGCCAGTCGTCTCTTGCGCGCCCGCGATGGAGGGCAGCAGCATCAGCGCAACGACGAGGAGACCGAAAAGAACGGAGCGAGAATGGTGACGCACGAGATCCTCCTGACAGGGAATGACGAGTCTCACGTATTGCAACGCGCGGACCGAGCACCGCGTGTTGGTTCGAGGTCGAAAACGAGCCGCATGCGGGCGGTCATGCGCTCCTCAACGTCCGAGAATAATGGCACATCGCCGCGAAAGTCGCGAGTCGGGTGGGGTGAAGTCGGTAGCTTGGTTACATGAACGTTTCGATGAGAAAAACCGGATCGTTCGCACTCCATCCACTTCGCAGCGTGCGGACCCTCCGCTTGCCGCTCGTGCGCTCTCAGTTCGCGGCCATCTTCGAGAGCGTGGCCTTCGCCATGCGGACCTCGCCTTCGAGCGCGATGCCGCGCGCGACCCGCGCTGAGCCTTCGGTCCGCTTCACGAACGCGTCCAGGTAGCGGCGCGCGGCCGACCACTCGCCGCACGCGTACGCGAGATGGCCGAGCACGAAGCGTCCATAGCCTTGACCGCACGGCGACTCGGCCAGCTCGTTGATCGTTTCTTGAAGCTCGCTCTTCTTCGGAGGCTCGCCGCCGGCCATCTTCGCGAGCGCGAGGTGCGCCTTGTAGAGCGGCTTCTCGCGTGTGCCCCAACGGGTTGCGCGGGCGAGAACGCTCGTGGCTTCGGTGTAACGTTGCGCGAGAAAAAGAGTGCTTCCGAGCGTCCACAGATGGAACGGTCGTCGTGACGCGGGCCCGCGTCGCGAGGCCGTGCGGAGGTGACCTATCGCGGCTTCGAGATCGCCGCGTGCGAGCGCGGCGCGCGCTGCGTCCTGGTGGAGAACGTCGGCGAGGACGTCGAGCTCGATCGCTTGGAGCGCGACCTCGTGCGCTTGCTTGAAGCGACGAACCTCGAAGTACGCAAGGTACAACTGGCGAAGAAGCATCGCCTGCGTGGTCCTATCGATCGCGTCCCGCGTAGCGAGACCCTGCCGCGCGCAGCGAGCACGCGAGGCGGGCGTCCGCGCGGCCATTGCTTTGCGGAGCCAGTCTTCCGGGGTGACGGTGGCCAGGCGGGCCGATGACAAGATGAGAAAAGTGTAGCATTCAAGTATCGAAGCGGCCAAAAGCCCGCCCTTTCGCCGCCTGGCCTGGTCGTAGTAGAGAAGTGCGGTGCGCACGTCCGCCGGACTTTGTTGGGTGATCGCCTCGGCGAGCCTGGTGCTCGGATGTGGGCGCAAGGCCACCGAGGCTGACTGTCAGCTCATCGTCGATCGCAATGTCGAGGTGACGATGCGATCGATGAGCAACCAGCCCGATCAGGCCGCAATCACGAAGAAGCAGGAAGAGCTTCGTGCGGAGATGAAGGATGGTCTCAAGGACTGCGTCGGCCGTCGCGTGACCGACTCGATGATGGATTGTGTGAAGAGCGCGAAGACGCAGGACGAGATCAACGCGTGCATTCGTTGAAGCGCGCTTTGCCGTTCGCCGTCGTCGCGCTCTTGCCCGTGCTCGCAGTCGTAGGCTGCAAGAAGAAGGTCACGAAGGCCGACTGCGACACCATGATCGATCGCTACGCGACGCTCGTCGTCAACGCGCACATGCCCGATGCTTCGGCCGAGACAATCCGCACCGAGCAAGAGCGCGAGCGCGCCGCCGCGCACGGCGACGACGCTTTCAAGTCGTGCACCGCCGAGGTCACGGTCGAAGAGCACGCCTGCGCAATGGCGGCGAAGACGCCCGACGCATTCGAGAAGTGCCTCGAGTGACGCGCTGAGAGCTAGACGCCGCCGTCGGCAGCCGGCGTTGCGGGATCGGCGGGAGCCTTCGCCGCTTTCGTGTGCGCCGCGCGGCCGTGGTACTCGAGCCGCAAGCCGTGGCGGACGGGCTCGTCGTCGACGCCCCACAGCACGTCGGCGCCGAGGCGGCAGGCTTCGTCCTTGAGGGTGCGCATGCAGGCCTCCTTCGAGACCGATTCTTCGCAGCTCGCGCGCACCTCGCCGAGGTTCTCGCTCTTGCCGGTCGGGATCTCGTGGAAGATCTCGATCGCGCAGCCCTCCTCGCGCGCCGGATATTTCGACGGCTTCTTGTCGCCGCACGCGGTGGTCGCGAACGCGAAGAACGCGAGCAACGCGACGGCGGTGGACGCGGCTTTCACCGCGGTCGCGACCGCCTTCACCGCGGCGCCCGCGTCGGCGTTCTTCAGCAGCGGAAAGCCCATCGCTTCACGTTGCGCGAGGTACGCCTCGGCGACAGCCTTGGCGAGACCGCGCACGCGACCGATGAAGCGGGCGCGCTCGGTGACGCCGATGGCGCCGCGCGCGTCGAGCACGTTGAACTGGTGCGCCGCCTTGCAGACGAAGTCGTACGCGGGGAGGACGAGCTTCTTCATCGGATCGTCGGAGAGCGCGAGAAGGCGCTTCGCTTCGGACTCGCAGGTGTCGAACGTGGCGAGGTGCGCCTTCGTGTCGGCCTGCTCGAAGTTGTACGTGCTCCACTCCCACTCGGCTCGCTTTGCGATCTCGCCGTAGGTGATGCCGGGCGCCCACTCGCAGTCGTAGATGGTGGACTTGTCTTGCAGGTACATCGCGATGCGCTCGAGCCCGTACGTGAGCTCGCCCGACACCGGCCGGCAATCGATGCCGCCGACCTGTTGGAAGTACGTGAACTGCGAGATCTCGAGGCCGTCGAGCCACACCTGCCAGCCGAGCCCCCACGCACCGAGCGTCGGCGACTCCCAGTCGTCTTCGATGAAGCGAACGTCGTGCTCCTCGGGCTTCGTGCCGAGCGCGCGCAACGACTCGAGGTACTGATCCTGGATGTCGAGCGGCGACGGCTTGAGGATCACCTGGAACTGGTGGAACTGCTGCAGCCGGTTCGGGTTGTCGCCGTAGCGACCATCGGTCGGGCGCCGTGACGGCTCGACGAACGCCACGTTCCACGGCTCGGGACCGATCGCGCGAAGGAAGGTGGCGGGGTTGTATGTCCCGGCGCCGACCTCCGAGTTGTAGGGCTGGACGAGAATGCAGCCGCCGCCCGCCGTGGTTCCGTCGGCGCGCTTGATTCCGCGCGTCCAAAACTCCTGGAGCGTCAGAATCATGTCCTGGAAGTTCATCGCTCCGAAGTACCAGAAGATCGGAGCGGAACGTTACGCATGCGTGCGATCGCATCGTTGTCTCTAGCGCAGCGCGTCAGACTAGCTAAAGTACGGGTCCGATGTGCGGTTTGGGTTTCGTGGCAGAGCTTCGCCGGGGTGCAGATCACGCCATCGTTCGTGAAGGGATCGAGATCCTGCGCCGCCTCGCCCACCGCGGCGCGACCGGTTCCGATCCCGATACCGGCGATGGCGCCGGGATCCTCCTCCAGGTGCCGGACGAGCTATTCCGTGCAGAATGCAACTTCAAGCTCCCGCCCGCGGGTGACTACGCGGTGGCGATGGTCTTCTTGCCGCGCGACGACGATGCGCGCCGCGTGCACGAAGCCTTGCTCGAGCAAGCCGTTCGTCACCATCGCCAAACGCTTCTCGGCTGGCGCGACGTCCCCGTCGACGTGAGCTCGCTCGGGCCTCTCGCCCAGGAGACGCGTCCCGAGATTCGCCAGCTCTTCATCCAGCGCACGTGCGCCTCCGCCGACTTCGAACGAACGCTCTTCATGATCAGGAAGCGCGCGTCGCGCATCGCTTCGGCGATGCCCGCGCAGATCAGGAACAGCGCGTTCTACATCTCGAGCTTCTCGTCGCAGACGATCGTGTTCAAGGGGCTGATGCTGCCCGAGCAGCTCGACTCGTTTTACCTCGACCTCGGCGACCCGCGCACGAAGAGCCAGATCGCGGTCGTTCACTCGCGCTTCTCGACGAACACCTTCCCCACGTGGGACCGCGCGCATCCCTTCCGCCGCATCGCGCACAACGGCGAGATCAACACGCTTCGCGGCAACCAGAGCTGGATGCGCGCGCGCGAAGGCGCCATCGCCCACCGCGATCTCGAGGAGCACCTCTACGATCTGCGTCCGATCATCCGCACCGGCTCGAGCGACTCTGCCTCGCTCGACAACGTCGTCGACCTCCTCGTCGCCGGCGGGCGCTCGATCGCGCACGTCATGATGATGCTCGTCCCCGAGGCCTGGTCCGACGACTCGGTGCGCGCTGCGATGACGCCGGAGAAGGCAGCCTTCTACGAGTACGCGGCAGGCCTCGTCGAGCCGTGGGACGGCCCGGCCGCGCTCATCTTCACCGACGGCGTGCAGATCGGCGCGACGCTCGATCGCAACGGACTGCGTCCTCTCAAGTACATCGTCACCAGTGAAGGCCGCGTCATCGCCGCGAGCGAGCTCGGCGTTCTCGACATTCCGCCGGAGCAAATCGTCCACCGTGGCCGGCTCCAGCCGGGGAAGATGCTGCTCGTCGACACGCGCGAAGGTCGCATCGTCGGCGACGAAGAGATCAAGAGCGCCATCTCCAAGCGGAAGCCGTACGGCCGCTGGCTGAACGAGAACAAGGTCGTCCTCGCCGCGCTCCCGGATCTCGCGCGCATCTACTCGCTCGAGCGCGAGGATCGCGAGCGCTTGCTTCGCGTGTTCGGCTACACACGCGAAGATCTACGGATGCTGCTCGCCCCCATGGCGAAGGCGGGCGAAGAGCCCACCGGCAGCATGGGCAACGACGGTCCTCTCGCGGTGCTCAGCGAGCGCAACCCGCTCTTCTTCCGGTACTTCAAGCAGCAGTTCGCGCAGGTCACCAACCCGCCGATCGATCCGATCCGCGAGGAGCTCGTGATGTCGCTCGCGATGAGCGTCGGCGGCGAAGGCGATCTTCTCTCGGAGACCCCGGCGCAATGCCGTCTCCTCGAGCTGCCGCACCCGATTCTCACGAACCGCGATCTCGCGAAGATCGTCAACAACGGGCTCAAGCACTTCAAGGTCGAGACGCTCGCGATCACGTTCCCGCTCGACGGGAAGCGAAGTGGACCGCCAGACAGCGAGCCGGGCACCTCGCTGCGCCGCGCGCTCGAGCGCCTGGGTGACGACGCCGAGCGCGCCGTCGATCGCGGCACGAGCATCCTCATCTTGAGCGACCGCGGCGTGAACGCCGAGAACGCGGCCATCCCGAGCTTGCTCGCGACGTCGGCGGTGCACCACCGTCTGCTCGATGCGGGCAAGCGAACGCGCTGCGGTTTGCTCGTCGAGTCGGGCGAGCCGCGCGAGGTCGCCGACATCGCGCTCCTCATCGGCTACGGCGCGAGCGCGGTGAATCCGTACCTCGCGTTCGAGGTGGTCGGCGAGATCGCGCAGAGCACGCGCTACGAGCTCGGCGACGTCGCGGGCGATCCCCTCGCGGCCACGAAGAATTACGTGAAGGCCCTCAAGAAGGGTTTGCTGAAGGTGCTCTCGAAGATGGGTATCAGCACCATCTCGAGTTACCACGGGGCGCAGATCTTCGAAGCCGTCGGCGTCTCTCGCTCCGTCACCGATCGCTACATGCCGGGAACGTCATCCCGCATCGGCGGCGTCGGTCTCGCCGAGATCGCGATCGAGGCACGCGAGCGTCATGCGTTGGGTTACGCCGTTCCCGCGAGCGAAGATCTCGAAGCGGGCGGCGTGTTCGCGTACCGCGTCGACGGCGAGCCGCATCTCTGGAATCCGGCGACGGTCGCGAGCCTGCAGAAGGCCGTTCGCACGGAGGACGCGCACGCCTACGACGAGTACGCCGCGCGCATCAACGAGCAGTCACGTCCGGTCACGCTGCGCGGTCTCTGGGATCTCAAGGATGGGCATCGCCAGGTCGCCCTCGAAGAGGTCGAGCCCGCGACGAAGATCGTCCGACGCTTCGCGACCGGCGCGATGTCGTTCGGCAGCATCAGCAAGGAAGCCCACGAGAACCTCGCCATCGCGATGAACCGCATCGGTGGCAAATCGAACAGCGGCGAGGGTGGCGAAGACGAGGCCCGTTACATCTCCGGCCCCGAGGGCGAGTCACGTCGCAGCGCGATCAAGCAAGTGGCCTCGGCGCGCTTCGGCGTCACCGCGCATTTTTTGATCAACGCCGACGAGATCCAGATCAAGATCGCGCAAGGCGCCAAACCCGGCGAGGGCGGTCAGCTCCCCGGTCACAAGGTCGACGCCGTCATCGCGCGCGTAAGGCACGCCACGCCCGGCGTCACACTCATCTCGCCGCCGCCGCACCACGACATCTATTCGATCGAAGATCTCGCGCAGCTCATTTTCGATCTGAAGAGCGTCAACCCGCGCGCGCGTGTCAGCGTCAAGCTCGTCGCCGAGTCGGGCGTCGGTACCGTCGCCGCCGGTGTCGCAAAGGCGCGCGCCGACGCCATCCTCAT
>CAXSGV010000320.1:0-8222 GCA_964236615.1 uncultured Polyangiaceae bacterium | reverse complement strand
CTCTTCGCGGCCGAGCAGACCGCTCTCACCCGCGTGCGGGTTGAGCCCGCACACGACGACGCGTGGCGTGACGCGCTTTTTTCCGAGCTGCGCGAGCAGTGCGCCCAGCCAGTAGCTCGCACGCTCGACGGCGCGCGGCGTGATCGCGCGCGGAACGTCGGCGAGCGACAGGTGCGTGGTGACGAGCGCGGTCGTGAGCGCTTCACTCCAGAAGGCCATCACCACTTCGCGCGCGCGAAGGCGCTGCTGGAGGTGCTCGGTGTGACCTCGGAACTCCTTTGCGAACGGCGCGCCCGACGACGCGATCGCGTCCTTGCTGACCGGTCCCGTGACCATCGCGTGTGCGTCACCGCGCTGTGCGAGATCGCACGCGGCGTCGATCCATGCGAGCTGCGCAGCGCCGCCGCGTCGTGAAGGTACGCCGTGCCGCGCGTCCTTGAGCGACAGGGTCACCGTCGGCTGCCATACGGCGATCGAGCCGCGCGCGATCGACCACGCGGCAGCCGCATCGCGGACCACGACCAAACGCTTCTGCGCGACACCGCGCTCTTCCGCCGCCCGCGCAATCACGCGGGCATCGCCGATCAGGAGGAGCTTGGCGCGCGAGGGCGCTTCCTTCAGCTGCTCCGCCGCCGCGACGACCGAGACCTCAGGGCCGATCCCCGAGGGGCAACCAATGCTGATGGCGAGTCGAGGTGTCACTCGAGGCGTCAACGCGCGTGACGTCGCGTCGAGAGATTGCCCGCGCGCGCGGGAGCGGCCGCGGCCGGTTTGACGAGACTCGGAAGCGGGGTCTCGAGCTCGGCGGCGTTCGCGCTGGCGTCGCCGCTCGAGGGGGCGCGAAGCTTGTAGCCGGCACCGCGCAGCGTTTCGAGCGGGAGAGCATCCCCGAGCTTGGCGCGCAGACGCCGCACGTGGATGTCGACGGTGCGCGCGCCGCCTTCGTAGCGCATGCCCCAGACGCGTGTGAGCAGCACCTCACGGCCGAGGACGCGGCCACGATTGGTCGCGAGGAAGGCGAGCAGCGCGAACTCCTTCGCGGTGAGGACGATGCGACGACCGTCGACCGTGACCTCGTGCGCCGCCCTGTCGATCACGAGCGCACCCATCTTCAAGCGCTCGTCGGTGGCAAACTCGCTGTTTTTCCATTCGAGCTGGCGGATGCGCGCGTAAAGCTCGGTCGCGACGTACGGAAGCACGATGAAGTCGTCGAAGCCGCTCGACGGCTCGACACGCGTGACTTGCCGTTCCGGGAGCGCCACGATCGCGGGGACGTCACGAAAGCGGTCGTCCTTTTTGACGGAGCGGAGCGCGGCAGTCGCAAAATCAGGCCGATCGTGGGCTTCGACGACCACGGCCCTACATCGCGATCCTTCGCCGAGACCGCCCGCCGCCGCGTGCTCGTCGGCAATCTCGGTCGCGAAGTCGGCCCAGTAATCCGCCGTCACGACGCGCGCTCCGAGTTGCCGAAGCAGCGTCGCCGCGCCATCCTCAGACTCGAGGGTTGGTCCATGCCCCACGACGAAGACGAACGCGCCCGGCGACACGACCCGCAACTACCGCGGGCGCGGCTCCGCGTCGAGTCTCACCTGCGCGGCCATCTCGCGCGGTCGATCGGGTTGCTGCTCGTGCTCACGATCACCGCCTGCGCACACCAGCGCGAGCGGGCGCTGTTCGTCACGATGGCGCCACCACCCGAGCCGACCGAGCTTGCCGGCAGCCCGCCCAGCCCGGTCTACGTCTGGGCGCGCGGCCAATACAACTGGAACGGCTTCGAATACGTGTGGACGCCCGGACACTGGCGCGAGCGCCCGCACGTGCGCGCGGTGTGGATCGCCGGCCACTGGCTGAAAACCCATCGCGGCTGGACCTTCATCGAAGGTCACTGGTCCTGAAATCAGCCGAATCAACCGTCGCCAGAATCAGCCCAGCTTGGTGCCGCCGACGGTGATCGAGCTGATCTTGATGGTCGGGCAGCCGACGCCGACGGGCACGCTCTGGCCATCCTTGCCGCACGTCCAGATGCCGTCGGAGACCTCGACGTCGTTGCCGAGCATCGCCACGTTGCGGAGAACGTCGGGGCCATTGCCGATCAAGTTCACGCCCTTGAGCGGTGCCGTGATCTTGCCGTCCTCGACGAGGTAGCTCTCGGTCAGCGAGAAGACGAAGTCGCCGTTCGAGATGTCGACCTGACCACCGCCGAACTTCTTCGCAAAGATCCCCTTCTTCATCGTCTTCAAGATCTCTTCGGGCGAGTGTTTCCCCGCGAGAAGAAGCGTGTTCGTCATGCGCGGCATGGGCGCGCACGCAAAGCTCTCGCGGCGGCCGTTGCCGCTCGGCGTGAGCTTGTAGTGCTTCGCGCTCAGCCGATCGTGCATGTAGCCGACGAGCTTTCCGTTCTCGATGAGCGTGCTCGATCGGGGCTCGTTGCCTTCGTCGTCGATGTTGATCGAGCCGCGTGACTGCAGGAGCGTCGCGTCGTCGACGACGGTGCACAGCTCGCTCGCGACGACTTGGCCGATCTGGCCCGAGTAGTTGCTCGTACCCTTTCGGTTGAAGTCAGCCTCGAGCCCATGACCCACGGCCTCGTGCAAGAGAATGCCGCTGTCGCCCGGAGCGAGGACGACCTCCATCGTGCCGGCCGGTGCCTCGACCGCGTCGAGCATGCGGAGCGCTTGTTCGGCAGCTTGCTTGGCGTGCCACTCCGGGCTCTTGCCGTCGAAGTAGCCGAGCGTCGTCCGGCCACCACCGCCCGACGATCCCTCGTGACGCTTGGTCCCGCGCTCGGCGATGACCCGGATGCCGAAGCGGAACAGCGGCTGGACGTCGCGCGCCATCTTGCCGTCGCTCGTCACGATCAAGAGCTCACGGATCTCTTCGGCGAGGCTGCACTCGACCTTCACGATGTCCTTATCGAAGGCGTGGGCGGCGGCGGCGGCGCGCTCGAGCAGCTTGCGCTTGTCCATGCCGGGAACGTCGAGCGTGACCTTGTCGAGGTCGTAGCGGTGCGGCACCGGTCGAAGCTTCGGCGTGACGGGCACGTGCCCGCCGCCACCCGAAGCAATCTGTCCGGCGGTCTCGGCGGCGCGCTTCATCGCGTCCCAATCGAATTGCTCGACGTAGGCGTAGCCGGTCGCGTCGCCCTTCTGCACGCGGACGCCGAGGCCCATCCCGACACCGCGCGATGCGCTCTTCAGGATGCCTTCGTCGAACACGAGGCCGCCGCCGGCGCGGTACTCGAAGAACAAATCGGCGTAATCGCCACCGGCCGAAAGCGCGATCGCGAGGAGGCGCTCGGCGAGCTGAACGTCGATGGCGTTGGCGCCACCCTCGGCAAAAGGGGCTCGGTAGAGCGCGCTATGGGTGGGCTGCGTCACGCGATCACGATCCGTCGCCGTCGGGGAGCTCGTCATGGGATGGGAAACGTAGGGCTTTACGCCCACCACGTCGACTGGTGACGGCTCAAAGAGCCCACCGAGGCCGATGACGGCGCGTGTGGGCGCTTCCTTACCTGGGAGAGGCCCCGGAAGTATGCAATCGCAGCGAAGAGACGCTATCCTTTTGAAGATCTTGCGCAGGCTTCCGCTTCAACTCTCCACCTGCCGTCCATCGCGTTTGCTGACCGGGCGGTCCACACCTGTTGTGGGCTCGCTCCAACGAGGTGCCTTCGTCCGTGTCGATTGACCGCGAAAGGGTACTTCAGGCCGCCCAGAAATTCGTCGAGAAGAAGAAGTACGACCGGGCCGTCCTCGAGTACCAAAAAATCATTTCCGAAGATCCGAACGACGCTCGGACTCTTCTCAAGATCGGCGATCTCCAGCTGAAAATGGAGGCGTACGCCGAGGCTATCTCGACGTACGAGCGCGTTGGGCGCTTCTACGCGGCACAGGGCTTCGCGCTCAAAGCGATTGCAGTCTACAAGCAAATTCGCGAGATCATCAACAAGCACATCCCGACGCTCATGGAGCGCTACGGGCACGTCTCGCCGAAGCTCGCGGAGCTCTACCAGCAGCTCGGCCTCACGAGCGACGCGCTCGCCGCCCTCGACGAGCACGCGACGCGCCTGCAGCGCCAGCAGCGCGACTCCGAGGCGATCGAGGTCTTTCGCAAGATCGTCGACCTCGACCCCACGAACCCGCTACCCCACCTCCGCCTTGCGGAGGCCCTCTCCCGCAGCCGCGACAACGACGCTGCGGCGACCGAGTTCGGCATCGCGGCGTCCCAGCTCGTCAAGCACGGTCGTCGCGACGACGCGCTCAAGGTCATCGAGCGCCTGCTGCACCACCGCCAAGACGTGAACCAGGCGCGGATCGCCGCCGAGCTTTACCTCGCGCGCAACCAGCCGAGCGACGGCATGCAGGCGCTCGCGAAGTTGCAGATCTGCTTCCAGAGCAACCCGAAGGACCTCGACACCCTCGCGCTCCTTGCGCGCGCGTTCGTCGCGATTGGGCAGGCGAGCAAGGGCATCGAGGTTCACAAAGAGATGGCGCGCATCGCGCGCGATCAGGGCAAGCTCGAGCTGTTTCGGGAGCTCGTCGCCAAGCTCGAGAAGATCGCGCCGAACGACGAAGGCGTGCGGCAGCTCGCCACGAGCGCGAAGGGTGCGGACCCCAATGCTGCGCCGCCGCCGCCGCAAGCGAAGGCGCCGCCGCCGCAGCAAGCGAAGGCGCCACCGCCGCCGCAAGCGAAGGCGCCGCCGCCGCCGCAAGCGAAGCCCCCGATTCCTTCGGAGCCGGCGCTCGTGCAGCGCGCCGTACCGCCCGCACCACCCAGCGCGGCGGCCACGCCACCGCCGGTCCAAGCGCGTCGGCCCCCCCCACCGCCGCCGCGCGTGGCGCCGACGATCGCTGCCACCCCCGAGCGCCGGCGTGGCGACAGCGAGGTCACGTCCGCCGACGATCTCGTCGAAGATATCGAGACCACGCCCGGCGACGACATGGAGGCCGTGGGGCGCGAGGATCCGATGTTCTCGCGCACCGACCAGTCGCCGGCGCACATGAGCGGCGAGAGCGGCGGCAACACCGTCGACGACTCGAGCGATGAAGACGTTCCCGAGATGCTGGTCGACGAGGCCGAAGGTCTCGAGCTCGTCGACGAGGACGCGGCCGCGCGCGAGGCCCAGGAGCAGATCGCCTTGCTGCTCGAGGAGGCCGCAGCGCAGCGCGAAGGCGGGCAGCTCGCCCATGCCGTCGAGACGCTGCGCGCCGCGATCGAGATCGATCCGCGCAACGTCGACGTTCGCCTCGCCCTCCGCGACGTTCTGCTCGACGCCGGCCGTACCGACGAAGCCGTCGACGAGATGCTCACCGTCGCGTCGCTGCAGCTCGACGCGCTCGACGGCGACGGCGCCGCGCGCTCGCTCGAGGACGTTCTCACCTACGATCCCGGCAACGAGCGCGCGCTCGCCACGCTGCGCGAGCTCGGCTACGACGTCGACACTTACGTCGCGTCCCAAGAGGCACTGGCCGCGCAACAAGCGCAGGAGCTGCAAGACGCGCTGGAAGCTCAGGAAGCTCAGGACGCGCAGGATCTCGCCAACCAGGAGCAGTTCCTTCCGCCCGCCGTGCCTCCGCCCGCTTCGTCGAACCGCGCCTACGACGAGCCGCTGCCTTCGTACGACCTCGAGGAGATCGGGCCAGCCGACACCTCCGACGCCTACGGCGCCGCCCGTGAGCTCGCGTACGACTCGCATGACTCGCTCCCCGAGCCGTACGAGGCCCCGGCCGAGCCGATGCGCGATACGGCGTCCAACCTGCATCAGGTCGACGATCCCTTCGGCGATCAGCCGCTACCGAGCTTTCCCGTCGATGCACCCGAAAGCGACGCGGCGTTCGATCTGGTCCAAGCCGGCGGCGGTCCCGCGGTAACGGGCCACGGACGCAGCAGCCGCCAACTCGACCCTCTCGCGGCCGACCTTCCTGGCGAGGAGCCCGAAGGCGAGCGCACGCGCTCCGTCTCGCGCGCCGAGATCGAGCCCGCCCACGCCAGCACGCGACCGACGGCCGAGCTCGAAGAGGCGCTCGAGGAGGCGGAATTCTTCGCGTCGCGCGGGCTCTACGACGACGCGCGCGCCGTGCTCAGCGAGCAGGTGTCTCGCCTTCCGAACAACCCGCTCTTGCGCGAGCGCATGCACGAGCTCGACATGCAGGAGCAGGCTGCCGCGCAGACGTCGGGCACCCGCCAGCTCCCGCAAGGCAGCGACGATCGCAGCTTCGACATCGCGGCGTCACTCGACGCGCTCGAGAGCCTCGACGAGTCATCGGAGCCCGCGGAAGGCAACGCGCTCGTCGACGGTCAGATCGACGTCGAGGAGGTCTTCGCGAAGTTCAAAGAGGGCGTCTCGAAGCAGATCTCGATCGACGACGGACAGTCGCACTACGATCTCGGCCTCGCTTACAAAGAGATGGGCCTCATCGACGACGCCATCCGCGAGTTCGAAGTCGCCTCCCGCGACTACAAGCGCGCGTGCATCTGTGAATCGATGATCGGCCTCATCCACATGGAGCGCGGCAACGCGAACGGCGCCATCGACGCCTTCCTCCGCGGCCTCCACGCGCAGGTGCGCACCGCGGAGCAGGAGACCGTGCTCTCTTTCGAGCTCGGGCAGGCCTACGAATCCAAGAAGATGTTCAAAGACGCGGCGCAGTACTACCAGCGCGTCGCCCGCCGTGAGCCCAACTACCGCGACGTCCAAGAGCGACTCCGCCGTCTCGGCAAGAACGAGCCCGCCCCGATGCGCGCCGCCGCTGGCGCCGACGACGAGTTCGACCGAGCCTTCGATGAGATCATCGGCTCCGGAAAGCTGCCCTAATCAACTGCTCCGCCGTTTCCCTGGCGATCGGCTTAGAGCTCGAGCATCGTCGCGAGTCCGCGGTGGTCCGAATACCTGAGCGCCTTGCCGCGGTACTCGATGAATCTCGCATCTTCCCAGGGAACGATCTGATTCTTGGAATAAGCGACGTGGTTTTTGACCCAGATGAAGTCGATTCGACCCGAGGTCTGGTGCGTATACGTGGAGTTGTCGTTCGGCGAAGCCAAGGGCACGCGGGTATACCCTGCGCGCGCTAGATCGGAGTAGCTCGTCAACTGCGCATTGAAGTCGCCCGCAATGATCCGCAAGCCGTCGCCAACTGCCATGCTTGCGGATTCGCGAACCGCCTTCAGGTTCGCGTCGATGCATTCGAGTCCCCCCACGGACGAGAGCGGCAGATGCAGTGCCGCAACGCCGATGAGGGTGTTGCCAGACTTCGTGTCGCGCAGCTTCACGACCTCGGTCGTCATCCTCGAGCCGCCGTTGCAAGGCGCCCCCGCATGCGCGACGACGGGCGTTTCAGACACCAACTTGAAGCGGCCCGCGCGGTACAGAACGCATGTGCCGCCGCCCGCGTTGGGCGCCTTCGCTTCGTAATTCGGATGCAAGCCGCTGAACGTCGTTACGTAGGCCGACAGTCGGTCCGCGAACTCGGAGCACCAGTGGTAGTTCTTGCTGCCATCGAACTTCATCTCTTGGAGCGTGACGATATCCGGGACGCTCCTCACGGATTGCGCGGCCCACGCGAGGAAGTTGCGGCCATCGGTCCCACTCTCTCCGAAAGAGCCATTCTCCAAGTTGGCATTCAAGAACGCGATGTGGTGACTCGGCGTGTACGCGAGGCCGGACTCCTCGGTGGACGCTTCGCTCTCCTCGGCGGGCGCGCCGCATCCCACGATCATCGACATCACGGCGATCCCTACGCATGTCCTCATGACGGCCATACAGCAAGTACAGCAAGCTTCACGCCACCTCGGCCGGTGACTGCGGCGCGATGCGTCCCGGGGCGCGGCGCGTTGAAAGGCGCCCCTGCGATCGGATCGATCGCGATCGAATCGATCGCATGTTCGAAGACGCCTTGGCGTCCTAGCGGTTCATCTCTGCTCTTCCTTCATCACGGACGCGAGGAGCGCGGCGACGTAGGGATCACCGGTGAGGCCCAGCGAGGCGATGACAGCCGGGGCGTCGGCGCGGATGGCGCCGCGGCGGAAGAGGGCGCGGAAGGCGCGCTCCAAACGCGCGATGCTTTCTGCGTCGATGCCGCGGCGCTCGAGGCCCACCTTGTTCAAAGCGCGAACGCGTGCGCGATCACCTTGCACGATCACGAAGGGCGGCACGTCCCGCTCACACATCGCGCCGGCGGCGACGAAGGCGCTCTCGCCAATCTTCACGAACTGCGCGACGCCGGCGA
>CAXSGV010000319.1:0-8229 GCA_964236615.1 uncultured Polyangiaceae bacterium | reverse complement strand
CGCGATCGCCGCCGGCGTTCTTCTCGCTCCGGGCGAAGCGTTCGGGGAGGCCTACGGACGCAGCGCACGACTCTGCTTCACGAGCGTTCCGCTGCCGCGCGTGCTCGAGGGCATCGAGCGCCTGAAGTCTGCGCTCACGAAGCTGTAACGCCCGAATGAATCGTGCGGCCACCAAGCACGACGATGCGCGTCTTCGAGGTCCCCCACGGCTGCACGATGGCGTGCTCGTGCGGCAAATCCCAAACGACGAAATCCGCCGCCGCCCCCGCGCGGAGGACGCCGGCGTTCAACCGGAGCGACGAGGCCGCGTGCCGCGTAGCCCCGAGGATGGCCTCGTCTGGCGTCAGTCCGTAAACGCGCACAGCGAACGCCATCGCGAGCGGCAAGCTCTCGGTCGGCGCGGTGCCCGGGTTGGCGTCGCTCGCGATCACCATGGCGACGCCCGCGTCGCGAAAGAGCGAGATGGGCGGCGGCTCCTGCTTCAGCGTGAAGCACGCCGTCGGAAGGAGACCCGCGTGCGTCCCCGCGTCCGCCATCCGCCGCACGCCAGCCGCGCTCACGTGCTCGAGGTGATCCGCCGACGCCGCGCCGAGCTCGGCGCAAAGCTCCGCGCCGCCGATGTCTGCGAACTGCCCCACGTGCAACCGAAGTCCGAGGCCGAGCGCCTTCGCGCGCTCGCCGACGAGCCGCGCTTCGTCGATTTGGAACGCGTTGGCGTCGACATACGCATCGACGAAGAGGGCAAGCTTCGCGTGCGCGATCTCCGCGAGCGTCTCGCCGGCGACACCCTCTACGTAGGCGCGCCGCGTCGCCGCATCTCGGCGCGCTTCGACGGGCAGCGCATGCAGTGCGAGAAACGTCGGCACGACGCGCGGCACGTCGGCGCGTGCACGGACGCGCGCGATTGCGTCGAGCTGCTTCCTCTCCTCGGTGGCGACGAGGCCGTACCCACTCTTCACCTCGCACGAGGTGACGCCGAGCGCCGCCATACGTCCGAGGCGCGCCGCGAGCGCGTCCGCGAGGGCCTCGAGCGACGCGTCGCTGACTGCGCGCTGCGTCGTGAGGATTCCACCACCCGCCTTGGCGATCGCCTCGTAGTCGCCGCCAGCCATCCGCACCGCGTACTCGCCGTGGCGCGATCCCGCCCACGCCGCGTGCGTATGCGCGTCGACGAGCCCGGGCGTCACCACCGCGTCGCCGACGTCGAGCACCGAGGCGCCGGACGGTAGTGCGTCGCGCGCCACGAGATTGACGATGAGCCCCGAGGCGTCATCGACGAGCAGTGCGCCACCAAGGACGACGCCGAGCGCGCCGGCCCGTGACGGATCGCAGGTGACGATTCGGTCGGCGAGGATCGCGCGCAGGCTCATGTGACCCAGGCTCCCCGCGCTTCGAGCTCGGCGGCAACGGCCGCGCTCGAGGCAAACACCGCGTCGAGCGCCGTGCGGCTGGCGACGGGACGGGGCGGGAACGCGCGCCGCAAGCCGAGCGCACGCGCGTGGGCCTCGCGGCAGCGAGCGAGGAACGCCGGCGCGCGCTCCGCCTCGCGAACGAGGGCCTCGTGTGCGCGCGCCTGGAGCGACTCGTCGGAGCACACGAGGAGCAGATCGCACCCCGCCGCGATCGCGCCGACCGCCGTGTCCTCGACCGGCGCACGGAGCGCCTTCATCTCGAGGTCATCGGAAAAGAGCACGCCCTGGAACCCGAGGTCGCCGCGCAACAGATCTGTGCAGATTGCATGCGACAGGGTGGCCGGAGCGTCGGGGTCGAGAGCCGTGAACACGACGTGCGCCGTCATCATGGCCTCGATGGCAGAGCGTGCGAGCGCGCGAAACGGCGCAACCTCGATCGCATCGATCTCCGCACGCCCGCGCTCCACGACGGGAAGTGCAAGATGCGAGTCGACATGGCTGTCGCCGTGACCGGGGAAGTGCTTGCCGCACGCGAAGACGCCGCCCTTGCGCATGCCGGCCGCAGCCGCAGTCGCGTAGCGCGCGACGACTGCCGCGTCGCGCGCGAAAGATCGATCACCGATGATGGGGTTTGCAGGATTCGTGTCGACATCGAGCACCGGCGCGAAGCCGGTCGAGAACCCGAGCGCTGCGAGCTCCGTGGCCTGCGCGTACGCGACGCGCTCGGTGAGGTCCGGCTCGCCGATCGCCGCCAGGCGCCGCATCGGCGGCACACGAAGGGCAGGGGCGCCGAAGCGCGCGACGCGCCCGCCCTCCTGATCGACCGCGAGAATCGGCGGCTCGCCCGACGCCGCGGCAATGGCGGCGGTGAGCGCGAGGACTTCCTCGAGGCCGCCTCCGAGGTTGCGCTTGAACAGGATCGCGCCGCCCCGCTCGCCCGCCCGCAGCGCGCGCTCGAAGCTCGGAGTGAGGCTCGTGCCGGAGAAGCCTCCGACGACGAGCTGGCCGCACAACTTCGACAGCTCCATGGTTTTCCCAGTCTAGAACATCCCGCCCCGCGGCTGGCGCGCGACTATGATCACGCGGTGCACGAGCGTCGCTTGTTTCCTTCGCTTTTTTCTCTCCTCTCGCTGATGGCATGCGGCTCGGCCGATCGCGCGCCAGCGAGCTCGTCGTCGAGGCCGCCTTCGGCAGCGACTCCTGCCAGCGGCACCAGCGCCACAACCGGCACCGGCGGCGCGAGCGCGCCCGCGGTCATGGCGGCTGCGGGGGCGAGCCCGTCGACCGGCCCTGCCGCTCTCGCGCCGATCGATCCGAAGAAGCGCCTCACGGTCGCGGAGGCGCGGCGTTACATGGTCGCGCTCATCAACCGCGATCGCAAAACGATGAACCTCGATCCCGTCGAGCTCGACGAGGGCTCGCCGACGGCGGCCGGTCAGGCCCACGCCGAGGACATGGCGAAGAACGGCTACCTCGGTCACTGGGGGAGCGACGGGTCGGTTCCCGAGCAGCGCTCGAGCGAGAACGGCGGCGTAGACATGGTGCTCGAGAACGCCCTCTGCTTCACCGATCTCGCGCAGCGAAAGCTCGACGCGAAGCCGATGATCGAGGCGGGCGCCATCGAGAAGGCCGAGTCGATGTTCTTCAACGAGGTGCCGCCGAACGACGGGCATCGGAAGAACATTCTGAAGCCCTTCCACAAGAAAGTCGGCATTGGCGCAGCGCAGCCTCTGTCGACCGCCGTCGAGATTGCGGTCCCGTGCTTCTCGCAGGAGTTCACCGATCCTTACGGCACCTACGCACCGATCCCGAAACAACTGCGTGTAGGATCCACGCTTCACGTCGAGGGATCGATCCACGCGCCCGCCACCTTTGCAGGCGTCGGTCTCGCGCGCATCGAAACGCCGCGTCCGATCGCGCCGGCCGAGCTCAACACGCGCCGCACCTACGCGATCCCGCAGCCCTACCAGATGTACTGGCCGCCGGGCTTCAAGACGCCCATCCCCGTGACGGTGAGCGACAACCACTTCGCGATCGATGTGCCGGTGACCGATCGCCAGAAGCCCGGGCTCTACGAGGTCTCCATCTGGGGCAAGGTCGCCGGCGCGCCCGATCTCGTCATCGTCAGCCTGCGCACGATGCGCGTCGACTGAGCGGCGCACCCAGCGCACGTCACGGCGCTCACTTCGGCGGCGTCGTACCGTACGCCGCCTTTGCGACGCCCTTGAGCGCGAAGGTCTTGTTGCCCGGGGCAGTCACCTGACCGACCCACGCGCCCGTGAACGCGACGGGCTCGGCTTCATCGCCAACCTCGACACGCGCGCTCGCCGTGAGACCGATCTGCGTGACCTCGAGGCTCGTGGCCGAGGCCTCGTGTGCGCGCGTCCACATCTCGGTGAGGCCCGCGGCGCACAAGATCGCGGTGCAGGTCGCGGCGCAACCGGGGTAGCTCACGCCCGCGCCGACGAGCGCCGTGGCGAGGCCCGCGCAGTCGATCTGGGTGGCGAGCGCGCTCGGCACCCCCTTCGCGCCCGGGACGTCGAGCGCGGCTCGGCGATCGGCCGCGTGGGTGACGAGAGCGGTGGGGCTCACGTAGACGGAGCCCGAGAGGTGCACCGTGTCGTCGAGGGTCGTGGTCTTCGCGTCGGCGATCCATCCGAAGGGCACGCGCGTCGTCACCCCGGCCTGGTTGGCAGGGAGCAGACCGAAGGTCTGCAGCGTGATCTCGGCGAGCCCCGCGCTCTTGCCTGGATCGATGTGGAAGCCGAGATCGCCGAACGCGTCGGGCTTTCCCGCCGCGGCCCAGGTCGTCGCGCGCGCGCGAAGGGTGGGGAGGTGACCGGCGAGCCAGGCCGATGTCTTTGTCTCGTAGCTGCCCTGCGTGCGCGAGGTCGCAAAGTCGGGCCCAGCGTTCGGAGGCGCCGACGCCTGCATGGCGTCGAGGAGCAGCGTCGACTCGGGTGCGCCGTCGGCAAATGCAGAGAGCGCCTTGGCCGTAGCGGTGTCGAGCATGGCATCCCACGCCTGACGATCGACAGGATCGGGATCCATCGTCAGGATCGTCTGGAGGTTCGTGCGATCGAGCGCGAGCGCGCGATCGAACACGTCGACGGCGACGTCGCGTGTGACGCCGGGGACGAGCGCGTCGATGTCGACACAGCCGCTCGCGTAATGGCCCACACGAATCGATACCGCGACGCGCGCCCCTGCGGGGACGCTCGGGATCACGAGCGGCGTGTCGATCGGACCGCTGATCTTCGGAGCGCCATCCTTCAGTGGGCTCAGCGCGAGCTCGGGGCACGAGGCCTTCAGAAAGACGCTGCCGACGACGAACGTCGCGCTGCGACGCCCTGTATAGCGCGACGCGATGCGGAGCGTTCCGAAGCCGCTCGCGCTCACCGACACGTCGATGCGTGCGTCGTTCGAGCCGGCGAGCTTCGCGCGCATCGAGAACGTCGTGGGGGACGTCGGCGCGTGGAGCGACACCGTCGCGAGGCCGCCCACGGGAACGACCTCGCTCGCGCTGAGCGAGCCGTCGAGGTAGTCGCCCTCGAGGCCGACGGACACCTGGCCGCTCGGCTCGGGCGTGAGGATCTTCACGTCGATGGTCTGGCCAGGCGCGATGGCGAGGACGCCTTCGATCTCGAAGCGGACCGCTTGCGGCTTCGTCGTCGGCACCGTGGCCGCGTCGTCGACCCCACCGCAGGCAAGGACGAGGGCGACGCAGGAAAAAAAAGCCCCCAAGGCGGCCGATGCCCACCTGGTACCTACGCGGTTGGGCCCGCGCCAGGGTGAAGCCGAAGACATGCGCTCACTATAGCGCGGCTACTCGAGCTCGGCCTCGACGTACATTCCGGGGACTTGCTCGGCAGGCCCCGATGCGTTGCCGTGGCCGCGCACTTCGAAGGTGCTCGTGATTCCGTCGCCGTCGAGATCGCCGTGCGCGTGCGCCACGAATTGGCTCGGTGCGGCGGGCGTTGCAGGCGTGCTCGTGAAGCCGAACGCGTACGCGTGCGGCGTGCCTTCGGGCGCGGCGCGGAAGTCGAGCGCCTTCCACGTAGGCGTGTCCCACACGTTTGGCGGATCGACCTCGCGGTGCGCGCGCGGGACGATCGCGGGGGTGAGCGTCGCCGTCTCCGGAAACGCGTTGGGGTGCGACGCCGCGTAGGCGATGGCACCAGCGCTCATGCGCTCGAGGCCGGACACGGGCTCGACGAAGCGTGAGCCATGCAGCTCGCGGAGGAAAGCGGGCACGGCAACGGCGAGGATCGCGCCGAAGATCGCAAAAGCGACGGCGGCCTCGACGGGCGTGACGCCGCGCGCGTGGACGCGACGCCGGATGGATTGAAGCGAACGGAGCGGCCGCATCACTCGTCGGCGTTCTCGCGCTCCATCGCCGGCGCGACCCTCGCGTGAAGCGACTCGTCGGGCGCGACCGTCAGCCGGTACGTCGCGAGGATCCCATCGGCGTCGAGATCGCCTTTGGCCATCGCGGCGCCGTGCGCTTCGGCGCCACGACCCGACGACTCGAACGAATACGCGTAGTACTGCGGCTGCGGGATCGAGAAGCGAAGCTCGACCCACGGCGAGCTCGACCAATCCGCCAGCGCGCTCTGGTAGCGGCGGCCACGAACGTCCTTCGAGTCCGCGGGGACGCTCGTGCGGGACGTAGGCGGAAAGTGCCGCATCGCCTGCGCGGCTTCGGGCTTCGTGCCGGCGGGCTGCGTCGAGTCCGAAGCATCGTAGAAAGCCGCCGCGGTTTCGGCGAGCGCCTTCACGGAGCCCACGGCCTCGGCCGTCTTCGCGTGGCGCACGTAGCGCGCGACGAAGTACATCGCTAGCGCGCCGACGATGCAGGTGAGCGCGAGCGCGTTCATCACCTCGATCAACGTGAAGGCGCGTTGATCGGTCGGTCTCGGAGCCCACGCGCGCACGGCGCGAAGATACCGCGAGACCGTCGCCCGCGTCATCTCTCTACGCGCCTTTTGACCTCAGTGAACGTCCGAGTCCGCGCGCTGCGCAGAGGGGAGGCGAGCCTGCCAACGGCGTTTGCATTCGACGAGCTCGCGTGACGCGTCGGTGCCCGCGCAGCGGTAGGGATCGATCATCGGGCCCATCGCGAGGAACATGCCGCGCGAGATGAAGGGATAGTCGTGCCGCCAGCGCGACTCGATGAACTTCATGTCGCGCTCGGCGTCCTCACGCACGACCATCGCCTCGAGGTTCGTGAGCTGGCGCGCGATCTGCTCGCGCGTGCTGGGATCATCGGTCAGCGCGTAGGCACGGCGAAGCTGCGCGACCGCCGCGGGGCGCTGCCCGAAACGCGAGAGCGTGGCGGCCGCGTTGAGCGACGCGTGTGCGTCGGCGCCGAGCTCGACGGCACGCACCAACGCCAATGCGCCGTCGTGCCGCCAAAGCTCGCGCTCTTCCTCCGTCGGCAGCCAGCTCGGTCCGAGGAACGCGAGGTATTGCCCGTACGCAAACCACACGACGTGATCGTCCGGGCGCTCGCGGATCCCGCGTTCGAGGTAACGCCGCGCCAGCCGCGCGTCCTCGACGGTGCTCTTCGTGGGACGGTAGAGCAGCAGCGTGTCGACGTACTTGTAGAGCGGCGGGTAGTCGGGCTCGAGCGCGAGGATCGCATCGAGGTACTTGGTGAGGTTCGGAAACTCGCGCTGCTCCGACCAGTGCTGACCGTACTCGACGAGCAGCTTCGCCCAGAGCATGTCGGCCACCGCCGAGCGATGCCCGAGCGTCGTGACCTTCAACTGCGCTGGCGGGGGCAGCACGTAGACGTCTTCCCGCATCTTCACCGCGTGCTCACGAGCCGCGAGGTTCGGCTGCAGGCGCGCGACCCCGAACGTCGCAAGGGCGACGATGGCCGCTCCGATCACGTGCGTCCGCTTCACAGCGCGTCAGCATCGCACAAAACGAAACGCGCCGGCTTCCGAGGAAGCCAGCGCGTCTGCTGCCGAAAGAGTGTCGACTACTCTTCGGGGTTCTGCACGAGGACTTGCGTGAAGGTGATCGGTCGGCTGTTCGCGTCGATCGCGCCGCCCGTCACGAAGTTCGAGAGGACGCCGTCGCCGTTGAGATCGCCGGCTGCAGCCGAGACCCACGGGGTGGTCGAGCTTGCGAGCGCCGGGATCGTGACGAGCGTCGCAATCTTGCTCGTTGCCGCCTGCTCGTATTGGTACTGGTAGTACTGCGGTTCGTTGAGCTCGAAGCGGAGGCAGCCCCAGCCCGTGTCCGGCTTCTCGCTGGCGGGGTGGTAGTCGGTGTTGACCGACGTGTACTTGACTGCCTTGACCGACGTGACGGCTGCGGGCACGGCCGCCGCTGCGGACTTGCAGACGGCGTGTGTGGAGCCCGCGCTGACACCGAGCTTGAGCTCGGCAGGCGCGTTTTCACGCTCGTACGAGGCGACTGCGCCACGGTTCATCGCGCCGATGCTGTTCGTGGCTTCCGCGCTCTTCGCGGATGCGAGGTACTTCCGCACGCCGAAGATGGCGAGAACCGCGAGGATGCCGATGATCGCGACGACGATCATGAGCTCGATGAGGGTGAAGCCTGCCTGTTTGCCTTTGTTCACGAAGTTGCGCATGTGTGGTCGTTTCCCTTTCGACGCGTTGTCGAAAAATTGTTCGTTCATCATCGTCCCCTCGCTTACGGCACCATCGCGCCGCGAGAAAAGGGGTCTCACTCACCTTCGCGATCGACGTACACCCCGTTGTTCCAGGAGGTGGTGACGACCGTGCAGTAGACGCCGTTGGCGTCGACGTCCCCCTTCGCCGAGATGGCGAACCAATCGCTCGCG
>CAXSGV010000318.1:0-8240 GCA_964236615.1 uncultured Polyangiaceae bacterium | reverse complement strand
CTCGCCGTGCTTTCGAATCTTGCCGCCCTGCCGCAGCTCGCGGAGGGGGGTCGCGAGGAGGTCGGCTGCGGTCCCGGCCTCGCTCGCGATCGCGCGGACGCCGAGCGGGCCGCCCGCCGCCGTGAGGATCGAGAGAATACGCTCGCCGAGCTCGGCACGCTTTTCGAGGGTCTGGCGGGGCTTTCGTCCACGGCGCGCCGGGGCGATCGGAGCCTCACGCTCGCGCTTGGCGGCGGGGGTGGCGCGAGCGCGCCGTTGGCTGGCCTGGGTCTCGCCGCCGTAGCCCGCCACGTCGCTGAAGGAGGCCTTCCGAATCGTCTCGACGATCCGAGCTACGAACTCCCGCGTGATCTCCGTCAGTTGAGCTTCGAGTGAGGAGAGCTTGGCCATGTCTTCCCCGTATCTACCCAACCGATGCCCTGCGCAAGCGTTAACCCGCGCGCCAACGAGCTAAAGCCGGCTATTGACGCATGGTTGGCCAAGTGTCACGTTAACGTGAGGGTTGGCCGCCGGGTTGTGCGGCCCACGCACTCGATCCTTTACGTCAGACCCATACGAGAGGTATAGGACGCCACCCCGTGAGCACCGTTCGTCTACCGCTTCTCCACGACGCCAGCCACGCCGACTCCGTCGACGCGGACGCTGCCGATCCGCGCATCGACACGCGCGACGACAAGCAAGATGGCTCGTCGCCGAACGTCTCGCTGATGCAGGTCGGAGATCTGGCGCGCGAGTCGGGCAAGACGGTGCGCGCGATTCACCTGTACGAAGAGCTCGATCTCCTCCTGCCGGCCGCCCGATCGAAGGGTCGTTACCGCCTCTACGATCGCGACGCGCTCACGCGCATTCGGTGGATCGGCAAGCTGCAGGACATGGGCTTCAGCCTCACCGACATCCAGACGATCGTGAAGGACTGGCAAGAGTCCGGGTCGGCGCCGCGCGCGATGGTGAAGATGCGTGAGGTCTACAAGAATCGTCTCGCACAGACACGCGAGCACATCCAACGCCTCGAGGGGCTCCGCACCGAGCTCGAAGCCAGCCTCGTCTACCTCGACACGTGCGAGGTCTGCGATCCCGATCGCCTCCTCACCGCGTGCCGCGCGTGCGATCTACACGACTGCCAAGGGCACGTACCCGAGCTCATCGCCGGCTTCCGCGCCAACACCCCGAAAGACATCCACTGATTATGGCCACCTCCACCAAGACCTCGCTGCAGCTCCCGATCTTCATGGACTACCACTCGACCACGCCGGTCGATCCGCGCGTCCTTTCGGAGATGATGCCGTACTTCACCGAGAAGTTCGGCAACGCCGCGAGCCGCAACCACGCGTTCGGCTGGCAGGCCGAAGAGGCGGTCGAACAGGCGCGCGAGCGCGTCGCCAAGCTCATTGGAGCTTCGAGCGAGAAAGAGATCGTCTTCACGTCGGGTGCCACCGAGTCGAACAACCTCGCGCTCAAGGGCGTGGCGGAGTTCTACAAAGAGAAGGGCAACCACATCATCACGAGCGTGGTCGAGCACAAGGCCATCCTCGACACGTGCAAGCGCCTCGAGAGCGAGGGCTTCCAGGTCACGTACCTCGGCGTCGGCAAGGACGGCCTCGTCAACCCCGACGACGTCAAGAACGCCATCACCGACAAGACCATCCTGGTTTCGATCATGCTCGCCAACAACGAGATCGGCACCGTCCAGCCGCTCGAGGCCATCGGAAAGATCACCCGCGAGAAGGGTGTCCTCTTTCACTCGGACGCGGTGCAGGGCGTCGGCAAGATCGACTTCGACGTTCAGAAGATGAACCTCGATCTCGTGAGCCTCACCGCCCACAAGATGTACGGCCCCAAAGGCATCGGCGCGCTGTGGGTTCGCCGCAGCAAGCCGCGCGTGCGCATCGTCTCGCAGATGGACGGCGGCGGTCACGAGCGCGGCAACCGCTCGGGGACGCTCAATGTCCCGAGCATCGTCGGATTCGGCAAGGCGGCCGACATCCTCTTCAAGGAAGGCAAGGAGGAGAGCGTCAAGCTCCTCGCGCTCCGCGAGCGCCTCCGCGAGAAGATCCAGTCGCAGCTCGACGAGACGTTCATCAACGGCTCGATGGAGCACCGCCTCCCCGGCAACCTCAACATCTCGTTCGCCTTCGTCGAAGGCGAAGCGATGATGATGGCGATCAAGGACGTCGCGGTGAGCTCCGGCTCGGCGTGCACCTCCTCGAGCCTCGAGCCCAGTTACGTCCTCCGCGCGCTCGGCGTCGGCGACGAGCTTGCCCACTCCAGCATCCGCTTTGGCCTCGGCCGCTTCAACACCGTCGAAGAGGTCGACTACGTCGCGGATCTCGTCATCGCAAAAACCAAGATCCTCCGCGACATGTCGCCTCTCTACGAGATGCACAAAGAGGGAATCGATCTCAAGTCCGTCCAGTGGACGGCGCACTGACCTTCCGCAGCACCGCCGCATTCGAAAGGAACACCCCATGGCCTACAGCGACAAAGTGATTGATTACGTCGAGAACCCGCGCAACTTCGGCACGCTCGACAAGGAAGACGACAACGTGGGAACGGGCCTCGTCGGCGCGCCCGCATGCGGCGACGTCATGCGCCTGCAGATCAAGGTGTCGGACGATGGCGTCATCGAAGACGCCAAGTTCAAGACCTTCGGCTGCGGCTCCGCGATCGCTTCGTCCTCCCTCGCCACCGAGTGGCTCAAAGGCAAATCGGTCGAGGACGCGGAGAAGATCAAGAACGTCGACATCGTCAACGAGCTCAATCTTCCGCCGGTGAAGATCCACTGCTCGGTGCTCGCCGAGGACGCCATCAAGATGGCGATCGAGGACTACCGCAAGAAGCAGAGCGCACGCCGAGCCGCCACGCGCTGATTCGGGCGAAGAAGCCGCATTCGAGGAGATCATGGAGGAGTCGAAGGACGTCATGCAGACCGAATCCCAAGCCGCCCACACCCACGCGCCGCCCGTCTCCGAAAAGAAAGAGGCGAGCATCTCGGTGTCGCTCAAAGCCATCGAGGCGATCCACCGTCAGCTCGTGAAGCGCGGCACGCCCGACGCAGCGCTGCGCGTCGGTATCCGCGGCGGCGGTTGCTCCGGGTTCACCTACGTGATCGAATTCCATGACGGACCGCCGCGGCCGAAGGATCGTGTCTACGACTACGATCTCGTCGTGGGCGAGGCGCACCAGAACGTCCGCGTGGTCGTCGACCCGAAGAGCCTCATCTACTTGAACGGCACCGTTCTCGAGTGGGAGCAGACGCTGATGAAGCAGGGCTTCAAGTTCGTAAACCCGAACGAGAAGACCAACTGCGGCTGCGGTCACTCCTTCACCGTTTAGGCGGCGCGGTCGAGTCGCCATGGATCCGTTCAGAGTGCTCGGAATCGAGAGGCAGTACGCGCTCGATTTGAAGGACGTCGAGAAGCGGCACCGCGATCTCTCCCGCGCGCTTCACCCGGACAAGTACGCCGGCTCCGGGGCGCACGAGCGCAACACCGCGCTGTCGAACGCCGTCCTTGTCAACGAGGCCTGGCGCATCGTGCGTGATCCGGTGAAGCGCGGCGAGGCGCTGTTCCGACTCGCCGGTATCACGGTCGGCGATGCCGAGCCCAAGGCGGCACAGGCTCTCTTGATGGATATGATGGAGCTCCGCGAGACGCTCGAAGCCGCCAAGGAGAAGAAGAACGCAGCCCGCGTGCGCGCGCTCGGCGAGGACATCGAGAGCCGCGCGAAGGCCGCCGAAGCGGCGCTCGGCATCGCCTTCCGCGAAGCCAAAGGCGACAAGGCCGCGCTCGAACCGCACGTCGCGAAGCTCGGTGAGCTCCGCTTCTACCGCCGCTTCCTCGAAGAGGTGGAGAGCATCGAGGACCATTTCCTCGAGGGGGATCCCACAGAGGCCAACTGATGTTGTTCGAAATCTTCGACCCCAAAGCACGACCCCGGCCGATCGGCATCGATCTCGGTACCACGAACTCGCTCGTCGCCTGCGTTCGCAACGAGCGCCCCGAGGCCATCGCCGACTGCGATCAAGAGGTTCTCCTGCCGAGCGTCGTGTCCTACGCGACAAAGGACATCGTCGTCGGCAAGCTCGCGATGGCCCGCGCCGTCGATCATCCGCGCGACACCATCGTCAGTGTGAAGCGCTTCATGGGGCGTGGCGCCGACGATCCCGAGACCCGCCGCCTCGGCCCCTACCGCTTCCTCGACGCCGCGCCGGGCGAGGCGAACACGGTGCGTTTCCAGGTCGGCGAGAACGGCGACCGCAGCGTCACACCGGTCGAGGTCAGCGCCGAGATCCTCCGTGCGCTGAAGCGCCTCGCCGAAGACGAGCTCCACGCCGTCGGTGGCGCCGTCATCACCGTGCCCGCGTACTTCGACGACGCGCAGCGCCAGGCCACGAAAGACGCAGGGAAGCTCGCCGGCCTCGAGGTGCTGCGTCTCCTCAACGAGCCCACCGCCGCGGCGCTCGCGTACGGCCTCGAGAAGAAGAAGAACGGCCACTTCGTCGTCTACGATCTCGGCGGCGGCACCTTCGACATCACGGTCCTGTTCCTCGAGGACGGCGTGTTCCAGGTGAAGTCCACCGGCGGCGACAGCGCGCTCGGCGGCGACGACATGGACCGCGCCATTGCCGAGATCCTCCTGCGTGAGCTCGGATACGCGGGCCACGGCGAGACCATTCCGCAAACGCTCGACCCCTCGTTCGTGCGCCTCGCGCTCGACAGCTCGCGCCGCATCAAGCACGGCCTCACGGGCGCGTCCGAGGTTCAGATTTCTCTGCCCAATTCAAAGGGCGTCGAGCAGGCGATCGTCATCACGCGCGAGCGTTTCGAGGCCGCGATCCAAATCCTCCTCGACCGCACCGGCGTCGCGTCACGCCGCGCCATGAAGGACGCGGGGCTCAAGCCCGAGGAGCTCGACGGCGTCATCCTCGTCGGTGGGTCGACGCGTGTCCCTGCAGTGCGCGAGTACGTCCGAAAGACCTTCAAGCAAGAGCCGCTCGCCGATATCGATCCCGATCAAGTGGTCGCGCTCGGCGCGGCCGTCCAGGCGGACCTTCTCGCTGGCGATGGCCTCCAGGACGAAGTGCTCCTGCTCGATGTCCTCCCGCTCTCGCTCGGCATCGAGGTGGGCGGTGGCGTGGTCGACAAAATCCTGCCGCGCAACCTCACCATCCCCACCGGCGCGCGCGCGACCTACACCACCCAAGAAGACAACCAGACCGGTTTCGAAATTCACGTCGTGCAGGGTGAGCGCGAGCTCGCCGCCGACTGCCGGAGCCTCGCGCACTTCACGCTGCGCGGCATCCCGAAGATGCCCGCGGGCATGGCCAAGCTCGAGGTCACGTTCAAGGTCGACGCCGATGGTCTCCTCGTGGTGCACGCGAAGGAGGAGGTGACGGGGATCGAGTCGCACGTCGACGTGAAGCCCTCGTACGGCCTCGACGACGCAGCGGTCGAGCAAATGCTCATGGACGCCCTCGACCACGGCGAGGACGATCTCCTTCGGCGCCGCGTCGCCGAGAACCGCGTCGAAGCGCAGCGCATCATCGCCGCAACGGCCAAGGCAATCGCGACGGATCCCGAGCTGCTCGAAGCAGGCGAGCAGGACGCCATCGAGCGCGCGATGGCCGACCTCGATGCCGCCATCGTCGGCGAAGATCCGGGGAAGATGCACCTGCTCGTCGAGGAGCTCGACAAGACGAGCAAGGAGTTTGCGACGCGGCGCATGGATCGCGCAATTGCGCGCGCCATTGCCGGTCGAAAAATCGATGACGTCGAGCGCGGCGGTGCCGCCCGACGCGGCACGTGAGAAAGACAGACGAATGGCGACGGTGAAGTTCAAAGGGTATGGCGAGATTGAAGTCCCGGTGGGGAAGACGATCCTGCAAGCGGCGCAGGCGCTCGATGCGCCCGAGGGTTACGCGTGCGGCGGCGTCTGCGCGTGCTCGACCTGCCACGTTCACGTGCTCAGCGGCGCGGGCTTGCTGAGCGAGCAAGAAGAAGAAGAAGAAGACATGCTCGACAAGGCATTCGACGTCCGCGCGAGCTCGCGCCTCGGTTGCCAATCGAAGATCCTGAAGGACGGCGTGATCGAGGTCGAAATCACACGCGAGAGCCTCGAAGCCTTCGAGAACGAGCACCCAGAGCACCGGGGGAAGTACGTCACGTGGCGAGGCAAGACCGCCTGAGCCGCGGTGCTAGGCTCGTGATGTGGCGCAGTCGGGGGACCGGGGTGACGGGCGGAGCGAGGCCGCGAAGGTCGGCTCCCTCATTCAGGACAAGTGGCGGATCGACAAGCAGCTCGGCGCGGGCGGCACCGCCACGGTGTTCGCAGCGACGCACCGCAACGGCTACCGCGTTGCCCTGAAGATGTTGCACCCAGAAATGGCGTCGAACGAGGACGTTCTCGCGCGCTTTCTGCACGAGGGCTACCTCGCGAACGCAGTCGATCATCCGGGCGTTACGCGAATCCTCGACGATGGCAAAACGGACGACGGCCGCGTGTTCCTCGTCGTCGAGTTGCTCGAGGGCGAGTCGCTCGAAGGGCGCGCACGCCGCCATGGTGGCAAGCTGCCTCTCGGCGAGTCGTTGTGGTTCCTCGACCAGATGCTCGACGTCCTCGCCGCGGCGCACGCGCAAGGCGTCGTGCACCGGGACATCAAGCCCGAGAATGTCTTCCTCACGAAGGACGGCGTGGTGAAGCTCCTCGATTTCGGGCTCGCGCGCGCCACGGACATTGTCTCTCCGCGCGCGACGGGCGAAGGCCTGATCATCGGCACACCCGCCTTCATGTCGCCCGAGCAAGCCTTCGGCGACGGGCGCGCGATCGGTCCTCGCTCGGACGTGTGGTCGGTCGCGGCGACGTTCTTCACGCTCGTTTCGGGCGAGCCTCTCCACCGAGGTTCGAACATCATGGAGCACTTGCGCGCGCTCGTGACGACGAAGCCGCGGCCCCTCGCTTCGCTCGTCCCCTCGGTGCCCACCTCGGTCTCGGCTGTGATCGAGCAAGCGCTGTCGCTCGACCTCGAGCAGCGCTGGGCCAGCGCAGTCGACATGAAGGCTGCGATGCACCTTGCCGCGATCGGAGTGACGCGCCCGCGACGCGTGTTGCCGGGCGACGAGGTGGGTTTCGTCTTCGAGTCCAACACACCCACGATTGCCGATCCGATGGCCGACATGCAGGACGACGATGTGGTCGGAATGCCTGCCAAAGAGCTCCGCGGCTACGTCCTCTCTAGCGCGCGGTCGCCGCAGGATCTCAGCGCATTCACGACGCGGCCCGACCCTTTCGCATTCGAGCACCGTACGAGCTCGGCTCGCGGTTTCATCATCGGGGCGATCGTGCTGGCGCTCGCGGTGGTGCTCCTCGTGATTGCCGTCAACAACTTCAGCGAGGCGCACGAGCGTCGCAAGATGGACCGCCGCGAACTGGAAGCGCGCGGGCGCGAGTTCCTACACCAGAAACGCTGAGAACGCCGAGGTCGGCGTGGTGGCTCGGTGCGCGGCGTTCGTATATGCTGAAAGCCAATGCAGGAAGCGAGCGGGAAGTAATGTCCGGTCGTTTAGGTGGTCAAGGACCGATCGATCTCACGAGCGACGAGGTCGCCGACGAGCCGACGTCCGTGACCGCTGGGCCATCGTTTGCGGTCCCTCCGCCAACACCCCCTGCTCGGCCCCCGCCCAGGGCTCCCTTCTATTCGGATCCGGACGCCACCGTGGCTGCGCCACCGCCAGTTTCGGCGCGCGCGATTCCCGTTGGCGCGCCTTCCGCTTCGCGGCTTCCGCTTCCTCCGCCACGGGCTCCGGTGAAGCTGGCGCCGCCGCAGCGCCGTGTCGCGGAGCGCGTGTTCGATGACGAAATGCGGCAGCTTTACCCGGAGATCGACCAGGCACTCGAGAGCCTCGAGATGCCCGCAGCCGCACCCGCAGCCGCACCGGCACCCGCGCCCGCCCCGGCCCAGGCCCAGGCGCGGGCCGCGCCTCCGGTGGATGCTGCGTCCGCGCCACACGGGGCGCCGAATCCATGGGGCGGGTGGGGACCGCCTCCTTGGGGGCCATGGGGTTGGGGACCTCCGCCTCCGGGCTGGGTTCCGCCTGAAGGCGGCGCGTCTCCGGCAGGTTACCCCGGGCCACCTGGATTTCCTCCGCAGGGATATGCACCGCCTGGATACGGGTACCCCGGGCCGCCTGGATACCCTCCGGGGTATCCACCGCCTGGATATCCGGCATCGCCTGGATATCCGG
>CAXSGV010000317.1:0-8257 GCA_964236615.1 uncultured Polyangiaceae bacterium | reverse complement strand
ACATCACGGCAGCCCAGCGTAACCAGCTCGACGTCGCCATCGCCGGCGGGCAGGTCACCGCGGCCGAATCCAAGGCCAACATCGTGAAGCCCGACGAAGAGCACGTCATCTGGCCGTTCAACGGCGAGTACTGGCGCGACGAGCTCGGCTTCTATCGACAGACGATCACGTCGAAGTGCGGGAGGTAGTTTTCATGAAGCACGTTTTTTCCTCTGTGTTGGCGGCTCTCGCGCTGACGTCCGTTTCGCCACTGCTCGAAGGGGCCGCGTTCGCAGCGGACGCCCCGACGGCCGGTGGTGTTTGCATCACCGACAACGCCAAGAAAGAGCTCAGCGCGTGCCCGGGCAACGGGCCGAAAGAGTTCGACGTCAGCAAGCACGGCAAGTCGCCGCAAGTGAACTTTCACAGCGCGCCGACGCCTGCGGATCTGAAGAAAAAAGATCAGCAGATCAAGCCGAACATGCCGAGCGAGTCGGTGCCGCGCGACGATCGAAAGAACAAGCTCCAAGCACGCGCCCGCGCCCTCCTCGTCACCGAGATTCAGGGCCTTGAAAGTCTCTTCCGCACGACGCCGAAGAACTCCCCCGACCGCGTCGATCTCGCGCGCCGTCTCTCGGAGGATTACATCGAGCTCGAGAACGCGGCCTTCAAAGAGAAGACGCAGGCCGAGGTCGACCGCGACGGTTTCAAGAAGACGAACCCCGCGGCCGCAGGTCAGAAGCAGACCCTCGTGAACTCGTCGGCGACGATCATGAACGGCGCTCGGGCCAACGGTGAGAAGTATTACAATCTGATCAAGACCGAGTACCCGAACTACTCGAAGCTCGACGAGGTCCTCTACTACCTCGCGTACGAGTACGAGCAGTCGAACGACAACGCGAACGCGCGCAAGGTCTACCTCGAGCTGATCAACAAGCGTCCGGACTCGAAGTACATCCCGAACGCGTACCTCGCGTTCGGCGAGCTCTTCTTCAACGAAGCGCAGGGCGACCCGTCGAAGTGGGCGCTCGCGGAGCAGGCGTACATCAAGGTCATCGAGTTCCCCGCGGACAAGAACAAGGTCTACGGGTACGCCTGGTACAAGCTCGGCTACGTCTTCTGGAACAAGGGTGAGTTCGAGAAGGCGCTCAACGCTTTCAAGAAGACGATCGACTGGGGCAACGCGTATTCACAGCAGCCCGGCGCGTCGAAGCTCGCCGACAGCGCGCGCAAGGACACCATCCCCGTCTACGCCCTCAAGGGCGATCCGGCGATGGCGTACAACTACTTCCACAACATCTCGGGTGACACCGCGGGCGTCAACGAGAAGACGTTCCACATGATGGACGAGCTGGGTAACAACTACCTGGACACCGGCCACTACCCCGAAGCCATCACGCTCTACCGCGAGCTGATGACGCGCGATAAGAACGGCGACAAGCACTGCTTGTACCAATCGCACATCACCGAAGCGACGCTCGCGATGAAGTCCGGAAACAAGGACGCCATCAAGAACGAGCTCGACCAGCAGGCGAAGGCGTACGCGGAGTTCAAGACGCAGAACCACTCCGCGGAGTCCAAGCAGGAGTGCGGCAACAAGACCGCAGCGCTCCTCGCCGAGACCGGCATGGCGTGGCACCTCGAGGCCGTCGGCTCCGGTGGCCAGCGCGGTACGGGCGACCAGAAGACGATGACGCTCGCGGCGTACGTCTACAAGAAGATCGTCGACGGCTGGACTGCCGAGGACTTCAAGAACTACCAGTTCCCGCGCATCGTCAAAGAGGACTGGCCGAACATCTACAAGATCAAATACGCAATGGCCGACCTGCTGTACTTCCAGCAGCGTTGGGCGGAGTGCGGACCGGCATTCGACGCGGTCGTCGCGGAGAACCCGACGGATCCGGCCGCAGCCGAAGCCGCGTACGCGTCGGTGCTCTGCTACCAGAACATCTACGAGCAGACCCACAAGGGCGGCGAAGATCGCAAGGGCGCGGGCAACCTGCCGGGCCAGGGCAAGAAGCAGACGGAGGGCGACAAGAAGGCGGAAGAGAACGCCAAGCTCCAGCCCAAGCCGCTGACCGACAACCAGAAGGGCATGCTCACCGCCTTCAACCGGTATATCTGCTATATCAAGCCGGCCCCGGGCGACGCCGCCGGCGCCGACCAGCTCGTCGAGGTCAAGTACGCCCGCGCGCGTACCTACTTCGAAGCGCAGCACTGGGAGGAGGCCGCGACGGCCTTCCGCGAGATCGCGATCAACTTCGCGGACAAGGACGTCGGCATCTACGCGGCGCAGCTCTACCTCGAGAGCGTCAACGTTCTCGGCGCGAGCTCGAACCCGCCGCGACCGTCCTGCTACGACGAGATGGGCGCGGACGTGCCCAAGTTCATCGACCTCTATTGCACCGGCGAGAAGGCGAAGAAGAACGAAGAGCAGTGCACGACGCTCACCAAGATCCAGTGCGACATTCAGCGCCTCAAGGCGCAGAAGCTGGTCGAGCTCGCGGACAAGGGCGGCGCCAACGCCATCCAGACCTACGAGCAGGCGGGTAACACCTACTTCGAGCTTTGGCGGAAATACGGCGAAGGGCCGATCAGCCAGAACCAGCCGGCGCAGTGCGAGAAGCTCGACGAGATCGTCTACAACTCGGCGCGCTCCTTCCAAGCGGCCCGTCTGATCGCCAAGGCGATCAAGGCGCGCATGACGCTCCTCAACCCCACCTACAAGATGGAGAAGAGCGAGCTCGCGAAGAAGGCCACCTACGAAATCGGCGGCAACTACCAGGCGATCGCCGTCTACGACAAGGCGGCCGAGTGGTTCGAGAAGTACGCCAAGGAAAACCCCCAGGCCGAGAAGGCCGACGCCGCGCTCAGCGACGCCGTGCTCCTCCGCCTCGGTCTCGGAACGCCGGAAGACGAAGCGCTCGCCATCTCGGACGCGCAGACGTTCCGCGCCAAGTACGGTACCTCGAAGCCCGTGCAGACTGCAGCCATCGCGTTCGCGATCGGCGCGCACTACGGCGAGAAGGAAGACTGGGAGAAGGCGAAGGGCGCGCTCGAGGGCTCGATGAGCGTCATCGACCGCGCCGCTCCGGACATCCAGGTCCAGGCACACGCGATGCTCGCGCGCGCTCGCAGCAAGGTGAAGAACGCATCACCGGCGTTCGTCGGCGCCGAGTACGCAAAGGTTCGCGCGCTCTGGACCGACCCGGCCGGCGCCGTGAAGAAGATCGGCGAGGCGTATCCCGGCGAGGACGAAGGCCAGCGGAACAAGCGCGTCGGCAAGGCGCTCAACGCCGTCGGCGAGGCTTACTTCTTCACTGCCGAAGAGCAGAAGAAGGCCCACGTCGATACCGTGAAGTTCCCCGAGTACAAGGGGAAGGGCACGAAGGAAGACGTCCTCAAGCACATCAACACGAAGGTCAAGGACTGGCTCGGCAAGAAGGGCCCCGCGATCGACAAGGTGGCTGCCGAGTACAAGAAGATCGTCGACCTCCAGCCTGACGCGCCGCCGAAGTGGGTCATCGCGGCAGGCTCGCGCGTCGGTCTGATGTGGGGCGACTTCGTGGACGACTTCCGCAAGGCTCCGATCCCGGAAGCCTGGAAGAAGGACGCCGAGATGCGCGGCATCTACTACGACGCGCTCGACGGACAGAGCGAGCCCATCAAGTCGGGCAAGGCGAAGCCGGCGCTCGTAACGTGCCTCGCATACTCCGTGAAGTTCCAGTACTTCGACGAGTTCTCGCGTAGCTGCGAGCTCTGGCTCGCGAAAAACTACAAGTCCGAATACCACGTCGTCGACGAGCTTCGCGGAGCGCCCACGCTCTCGAACAGCGGCCTCGACGACAAGCAGCCGCCGCTCGCGATCGGCGGACAGATCTGGCACGCAGCCCAGACCGGTCCGGCGGACAAGGGTGCCGGCGCAGGCACCGTCAACTCGGACGACACGAGCAAGCCGGAACCGAAGACCACGGGTGGAGCGAAGCCGGCTGCAAAGCCTGCGACGCCGAAACGTGGCGGCGGACTCCCCGGACAGCCGAAGAAGAAGTGAGGAGCCACAACATGAACACGAAGAACTTCTCGCTTTCCGCTCTCCTCGTCCTCACCGCCGCTTGCGGCGGTGGTGGCGGTGAGACCAAGCCGACGATGACGCCGACGAGCAAGCCGGGCGGCGGCACGCCGATCGAGGCCGTGAGCGCCGACGCGCAAAACGAATACAACGCCGCGCTCGACGTCATGAACGCGCACGACAAGGCGAACGACTGGAACGAAGCCAACTGCACCGACGTCGCGAAGAAGTTCGACGCGGCAGCGGCCAAGCAAAAGGGCGGCAAGTTCCCCGAGGCCACATTCAACGCCGGCCTCGCGTACCAGCGGTGCAACAACGACGCGGCGGCCAAGCAGAAATTCCAAGCTGCGCTCGCTGACGATCCGAAGATGCACTATGCACGCGTCCAGCTCGCTCTCTACCAGTACAAGGCAGACAGCAACGAGGACGCAGCCATCGGCGCCATGCAGCAAGCGGTTCTCGACGCGCAGTTCCAGAACGTCCCCGCGCTCGTCAACCTCGCGATGTTCCAGATGCAGCGGGACTCGGCGGCGGCGGGCGATCAGTGCAAGGACGACATGGATTGCGCGAAGAAGAACCTGCAGCGCGCGCTCGCGATCGACGACGCGTACATGCCGGCTTTCAACCAGCTCGCGCTCTACTACTTCCAGCAGGCGAAGAAGCGCGCCGGCGCCGTGAAGGTCTCCTCGAAGAAGGGTCGCGGCCGCTCCATCGCGACCAACGCCTCGATGGGCAAGCGCGCCGACGTCCAGCAGCTCGAGCTCGCGCAGCTCGTGTGCTCGCAAGCCATTCGCAAGAATGCGAACTACCCGGCCATTCACAACACGGCAGGGCTGATTCTCAACGAGCTCGGTCAGGTCAACGGCGCGGTCGGCGAGTTCGCCACCGCGGCGAAGCTCGATCCCAAGTTCTTCGAAGCGCAGATGAACTACGCAGCGGTCAACCTCTCGTTCCGCGGCTTCGAGCAGGCGCAGTCGGCCTACCGGAAGGCGCTCGAGATGAAGCCGAACGATTACGACGCGCATCTCGGGCTCGCGCTCGCGCTCCGCGGCATGATCAACGACTCGAACTACGACGCGCAGGTCGCAGCGGTTCAAGCCGAGCTCGACACGGCGAAGAAGGTCGATGCCGAGCGTCCGGACGCCTACTACAACGAAGGCATCCTCACGCAGGAGTACAAGGCGAAGTCGGGCGGCGCGAAGGAGAAGACCATCGCTTCGCTCAACGCGGCCAAGGGGATCTTCCAGCAGTTCGTCGACAAGGCGAACGGCAAGACCGAGTACGACGGTGCTGCCAAGCGCGCGAAAGAGCGCATGCAGGACATCGACGACACGGTTCAATTCTTGAACGCCGGCATCGACGAGAAGAACGCGCCGCCGCCGGCCGCCGCAGCCGCACCTGCTGAAGCACCGAAGAAATAGCTGCTTTTGCCGGTCTGAACCGGGGACCACCCTGATTGCGACGCTACGGCCGGAACTTTCGGTCGTGGCGTCTGTCAGTCTCAGGCAGGCGCGATTGACCAAGACATTTGACGGAAACCGCGGGCGGTAGCTACAATCTCACTGTAATCGCCCAAGAGAAGCTGAAGGAGCACGGCCCCCATGAAACGCGCGCGCGCACAAAAGATGAAGAAGTGGATCGTAGGCAGTGGTCTCGCAGCTGGCCTGCTCCTCACGTGCGCGCAAGCGTTCGCGCAGGCGCCTCCGGCGGCTGGTGGTGCACCAGCGAAAAAAGAGGGCGAAGGGTACGGCTACGAGTTCTCGGATGATCCGCTCAGCGCAGGTGGGTTCGGCCCGAACGACGCGACGATTCGCGTTCGTCCCGGTCCGGTCCGCACGACGCTGATCCGTCCGCGTACGAGTTTCGTTCCCGAGATGCTCAAGTCCGTCGAGAATCTCTAAAAGAATTTAGTCAGGAGTATTCGATCATGGCGATGGAACAGGGCAAGGCGAAGGTCGCGCTCACGTTTGCGCTTTACCAAGGCGATCAGTTGATCCGACGCGACACGATCGCGCAGGACATCGTCAAGGTGGGCAAAGATCCGCGAAGCCACCTCCGCGTCGACGACGAGCTCGCGTCGCGCATGCACGCCGTCATCGAAGTGGCGTCGCCGCAGGACATCACGCTCATCGATCTCGGCAACGAGCCGGGCACGATGGTGAATGGCCAGCGCGTGAACAAGTGCAAGATTCGCCCTGGCGATCAGATCCAGATCGGCTCGACGCTCATCCAGCTCGAGCAAGCGGAGCTCGGTGGTGCCGCTGCACAGCCCCCGCAAGCCACGATGCTCGGTGGCATGCAGCTGGAAGCGCCTACGCCGCACGCGCCGCCGATCTCGCAGCGCCCGCCGATGATGGACACGGCAGCGATGCCGGTCTCGAGCCATCCCGCTGCCCCCTCGCAGCCGCCGGGCAACCCGTTCGCGGGTCAGCCAGCACTCGCAAGTGCAGCACCCGGCGCGCCGACGGCGAACCCGTTCGGCAACGCCAACCCGTTCGGCGGTGGTGCGCCCCCCGGTGGCAACCCGTTCGCCGCGAGCCCGTTCGTCGCCGCCGCGGCCCCGCAGGGTGCGGGGTACGGTGGTTACGGCCACTCCGACGTCGACCCGAACGCGCCGCCCGGTACGTACACGTACTCCATGATCAAGAGCGGCCCCGAGGTGAACCCCGACGAGGTCGAGGTCCCGCACCTTGCCGCGATCGAGGTCATGATCATGTGGGACACGAACGTGCTCCACGTCTCGCACCTCACGCCGCCGCGCTCCTTCTTCGTCGGCGAAGAGCAGATGGGCCCGGTCCAGTGCGACTTCTTCATCCCGAGCGAGTCGCTCGGCACGACGCGCGCACCGATCGTCCTCGCACGTGGCGGCAGCGCCACCCTCGTCATCCTCCCGCGCTCGACCGGCACGGTCGACATTCCGGGTACGGGGAAAGTACAGCTATCTGATCTCATCACGTCGGGTCGTGCTCGTCCCTCGAGTGAGCTGAGCGGCGCGCACGAGTTCGATCTTCCTCCGGGCGCCAAGGCGCGGATGGAGCTCGAGAGCTCGGGCCTCACGTTCCAGGTCGCCGCGGTCAACGCGGGCAAGCACATTCCTGGTGGCTTCCTCGCGAGCCTCGAGCCGGCGGCATATGCGTTCGTCGGTCTCTCCTTCCTGATCCACATGGGCATCGTCGCGACGCTCGCCTTCTTCATGCCCAGCATGAGCGGCGACGACAGCGAGGCGATCGACCGCGATCAGATCCTGAAGATGCAGCACCTTCTCAACGCGGCAGCCGAGCGTGAGCAAGAGGAGCGCAAAGACGACGCCGTCGCCGACAACGCCGACCAGAAAGAGGGCGGCACCGGTACGCGCGCCAAGGGCGAAGAAGGCTCGATGGGTAACCCCACGACCAAGGAGACCGGCCACAAGTTCGGTGTTCAAGGCCCGCAGGACAACGCCGATCCGCACATCGCTCGTCAGGCCGCTCTCAAAGAGGCCGCCGAGTTCGGCATGATTGGTCTCCTCAACGTCGGCGCTGGCGCCGATCCGAACGCGCCCACGGCCCCTTGGGGACGTGAAGACTCGCTCGGCAACGATCCGATGTCGGCCCGCGGCAACATGTGGGGCGACGCCATCGGTGACTCGTTCGGCGCAGGCGGCCTCGGCCTCTCCGGCGTCGGCGAAGGCGGCGGCGGTCGTGGCGAAGGCATCGGCCTCGGCAACATCGGTACGATTGGTCACGGCGCCGGCACGGGCAACGGCCAGGGCTTCGGCAACGGCCACGGTCGTCTTGGCGGTGCGCACCAGACGAAGGCTCCGAGCATTCGGCAGGGCGCGACGCAGGTCAACGGTCGCCTCCCGCCCGAGGTCATCCAGCGTATCGTTCGTCAGAACTTCGGTCGCTTCCGTCTCTGTTACGAGAACGGCATGCGCACGAACCCGAACCTCCAGGGTCGCGTCGCCGTGAAGTTCGTCATCGACCGCACCGGCAGCGTCACCACCGCGGCCGATGGCGGCTCGGATCTTCCGGATCAAGCGGTCGTCAGCTGCGTCGTGCGCGGGTTCCAGAACCTGTCGTTCCCGCAGCCCGAAGGCGGCATCGTGACCGTCGTCTACCCGATCATCTTCAACCCCGGCGAGTAGTAGCGACCGCCTCCGCGGCGACGACTCACGCGATCAAGGCGATCAAGGCGGCTCCGAAAGGGTGCCGCCTTGGTTGTTTAAGA
>CAXSGV010000316.1:5966-8270 GCA_964236615.1 uncultured Polyangiaceae bacterium | reverse complement strand
AAGCGCCGCCCGATGCGTCCCCCAAAACACGCCATGCATAGTCAGCCCCTTTCAAGTTGTGCGCCGCACCCGCGCCCCGCGGACCTCCTAGCACCGCGCATGCCACCCAAAATCGCGGCGCCCGCACCCGGGCCCTCCCGCCGATCCCCCTTCGATACCGGGTCTTCAATAAGCTGAAGACCGGTACCCCGACAGTGACGGTCGGGGGGGGTGGGTGGCCGGGACAGTTTGGGACGGCCGCGGGCCAGCTGCTCGCGGAGTGCGGAGGCAGCTGGCGGATTCAAGAACCCGAGATCGAGAGAGGTCGCGAGGCCGCGTTCAAGAACGCTGCGTGAGCAGCTTCTGAATGAGATCCTTCGAGTAGGCGGACAGCTCACGGAACACGACGCCCATGCCGCCGGCGCCGGCCTCGTCCTTCTCGACGCGGACGACCTCGCCGATGCCTTCGATGGTCTCGATGTCGTCCATGATGACGGTAAAGCGCAGGTTCACGAGCGTGCCGACCTCGAGGGGCGTCGTCGATTTGATGAAGACGCCGCTCTCGGAGATGTTCGTGACGTACTCCTGAATGAAGGCGTCGAACGACTCGAACTCTTTGTTGATGGTGACGCGCTGCGCCCGGATGTTGCTTGAAGGCGTTCCGTTCGGCGGCGTCTGCTCGTCTGTCGGCATGACTCCGCTCACTTCCCGACGAGGTCGAACTGCTCGAGGTGGTAGCCCTTCTGGGCGACGACGGTGATCTTGCGGTGCCAGCGGTTCTCAGCGTCGATGAGGGCGTCCTTCTCGGAGCCCGTCAGGAGATCGGCCACGGCGGGGTGCGCGTTGACGACGACGGTGTAGCCAGGAAGGTCGGCGCGCTTCCTGCGGATCTCGCGGAGGATCTCGAGCGCGATGGTCTGCTTCGACTGCAGCTGGCCGGTGCCGTCGCAATAAAAGCAGGGCTCGTGGAGAAGGCGGCCGAGGCTCTCGCGCGTGCGCTTGCGCGTCATCTCGATGAGGCCGAGATCGCTGATGCGGTTGAGCGTGGTCTTCGCCTTGTCCTTCTGCAGGAGATCCTCGAGCGTGCGGCGAACCTTCTCGCGGTTGCCGTGCCGCTCCATGTCGATCAAGTCGAGGATGATGAGGCCGCCGATGTTCCGGAACCGGAGCTGGTAGGCGATCTCGTTGACGGCCTCGAGGTTGGTCTTGAGGATCGTCTCCTCCATGTCCTTGCTGCCCTTGCCGACGAAGCGACCCGTGTTGACGTCGATCGCGGTGAGGGCTTCGGCCTGGTCGATCACGAGGTGACCACCGGACGGAAGAGGAACCTTGCGTGAGAGCGCGCGCGCGATCTCGTCCTCGATGCCGTAGGCGTCGAAGATGGGCTCGTCGCCCGAGTAGTACTGGATGTCCTTCAGGCGCTCGGGCGCGAACATCTCGACGAAGCGGCAAAGGCGCTCGTACTGGTGCTTGTCGTCGATGACGATCTGGTGGACCTCGTCGGTGAAGAGATCACGCGCGGTCTTGAGGACGAGGTCGAGCTCGGTCGAGAGGATGCTCGGTGAACGCGCGCCCTCCTTCTTCTTCGCGATCTCGCCCCACAGGCGAACCAGGTAGCCGACGTCTTGCTTGAGTTGTTTCTTGGTGAGGCCTTCGGCGACGGTGCGGACGATGAGCCCACCGCTCGGCGGCTTCATGCCCTCGATGGCTTCGCGAAGGCGCGAGCGTTCACGCTCCGAGCCGATGCGCTTCGAGATGCCGACGTGATCGACCGTCGGGAGGTACACGACGTAGCGACCCGGCAACGAAATGTGGCTCGAGCAGCGCGCACCCTTGGTGCCGATGGGATCCTTCGTGACCTGCACGATGATCTCCTGCCCCTCACGCACGACGTCGCGGATCGGCGTCGACTTCGAGATGCGGTTCGGAACGCCCGAGCGCCCGCCTTCGCGATCGCCACGACCGCGGGATCGACCGCCGCCGCCACCGCCACCGCCGCCGCTCTCGCGTGCGCTGCGTTCGCCGCTGCCGCCTTCGTGGCGGGCGCCGGACTCGCGCTGACCGCCGCCGCCACCTTCACGACCGCGACCGCCACCACCGCCACCGCCACCGCCTTCGCTGCTACGGCCGCGACCCCGGCCGCGACCGCGACCTCCACCGAAGCCACGACCGCGATCGCCACCACGACCGCCCGCCGCGCGCGGAGGCGCAGGAGCCTTCGGCGTGGGATCGTTCGGATCGTGAATCGTGAAGCCCGGCATGTCGGGGAACTCGGGGAGTGCCTCGCTCGCGGCCGACACGATGACGTTGCGAATGACCTCGCCG
>CAXSGV010000316.1:0-5956 GCA_964236615.1 uncultured Polyangiaceae bacterium | reverse complement strand
CCGATCGCGTCGCCAATCGGGTGATCGGACTTCTCCTTCTTCGGGCGCGGACGCAGCGTCGGGCGTACGCCTTCGACGTCGTCGTCCTCGACAGTCGAGAGAACGACCGCCGGCGGGGGCGAGCTGTCCGAGTCCTGAAGCTCGGCGCCCTCTCCACCTTCTCCACCGGTCGCGATGAGGCGATCTTCCGCCGACATGTCGAGCGTCGGTCGCTCGTCCGACGTCGGTGAGAGCTCTTCGTCTTCGTCGTCGCCTTCTTGGCTTCCGAGCGCGAGGTCTTCGCCGGAGTCGTCGGAGGCCGTGCCGGAGTGGTCGGAGCCGGAGTCGTCGGAGCCTGAAGAGCCTGCGCCGGAGTCGTCCGAGTCGGGCGAAGCGGGAATCGACTCGCCGCTGCCGCGTTCGTGCTCCGCGACGAAGCGCGTGCGCGTGATCTCTTGGTCGTCGACGTCGTCACCGCTTGCCTGGGCGACGTCGGCGTCGAAGTCGGGGCTCGAGTCGCGACCCGCCTCGATGTCGGGCAGGCTGGGCGTGCTGACCGGAACGGCGAGCAGGCCACCGCCGCTGCTGGCGACATTGACCGGCGTCGGCGCGGACTCGATGACGGCTTCGGCCTCGGCGTCGAGCTCCTCGTCACCGGTGGGGCCGACCTCTTGGTCGCGCGCCGCCGTCTTGCGACCGCCCGCCAGGTAGGCGTCGAAGTCGTCGGGGCGAATCAGATCTTCGACATGGAGGAACGCGGCGCGCTCCTGGCCGATGTCGATGAAGGCGGCTTGGAGGCCGGGGAGGACACGAGTGACCTTGCCGAGCACGACGTTGCCGACCGTGCCCGAGCTGTTGTTGTGCCCTTTTCGTTCGAGGTGAAGCTCGGCGATGATGCCGCCTTCGATGAGGGCGACGCGTGTCTCGCGGATGTCGACGCTGATGACGAGAGTGTTCTTGGACATGAATCCGGGGGGACTTTCCCGCTCGGCTGCGCTTCGGGCGCGTGGAAGACAGTGAGGGCCTCGTTTGCTCTTTTTGGTGAGCTAGCGCGCTTGCCAGCGGCAAGTTACGGCGCATGTTCGAGACGGCTGACCCCTTCAGAACGCGAAAAAAACGGCTCGAGCGTGTACGGACTGAGCGTGTACGACGCGAGGCGGCCCTGCCAAGCAGGGGCGGCGCGCGCCGCAATCGAAAAACTTCGGGTCCTCAGTAGAGAAGAGCCCTACCCCAGCCAGTAGCCCAATTGGGAAGTGACTTCAACCTCGGTTGTCGAGATAGCGGAGATTCCCATTGGCCCCCGCGTTTCGGAGTGGTACGTCGTCTCTTGCAGCACGGGCTTTCGGGCTCGTCGCTCTCGTGGCTCCATCGACTCGGAAGCGTGAACCCCGCCAGGCCTGAAAGGGAGCAACGGTAGCGTGGAAGGGTGTGATGGGGCCGTTTCCTATTTAACCGGCTTGGCGTACCGTTCGCGCCGCCATGAACGTGTTTCAAGAGACTGGGCTCATCGCCGCACGCGAGATTCGAAAGAACATCCGGAGCGCCAAGGGGCTCGTGATGGTCATCATCTCGCTGCTCGGCGGCGTCGCGACGGCGCTTCTTCTTCAGAAGCTCCGCGCGATGGACGAAGCGCAAATCTCGCCGGAGCAGCTGCACGCGCTCCAGCAAGCGATGCTCGAGAAAAAGTACGGCGACGTCGAGATGGCGAAGTACCTCGCTAGCGCGCCGCCGGTGCTTCTCGCGCTGTTGCTCGCGACCGTTTGGCTCAACCCGGGCCTCGTCGCCGTCATGGGCTTCGACGGAATCTCGGGCGAGCTCCAGCACCGGAGCGTTCGCTATTGGACCGTGCGCTCTCGCCGCGTCTCGTACTTCGCCGGCAAGTTCCTCGGCCTCTGGGCGGTCATCTCGATCGTCACGCTCGTCATGCACGCGCTCATCTGGGGGCTGACCATGGTGAAGAGCAGTGGCGGTATTCCACCGGGTGACACCCTGCTCTGGGGCATTCGCTTCTGGGCAGTGACACTCCCGATCAGCGCCGCCTGGTGCGGTATCGCGACGCTCATCGGCTCGCAGTTCCGCGCGCCGATGATCGCTTTGCTCGTCACGTTCGCCACGTTCTTCGTCCTGTGGATCTGCGACGCCGTCGGCGAGATCGGCAACATCAAGGCGCTCACCTACCTTTACCCAAACACGTACGACGCCTGGTTGCTGTCGCCCAAGTTCGACAAGGTCGCCCTTGGCGCGCTCATCTGCATGGCCTTCGGGGTCGTGACGACGGGCGCGGGTACCTTCCTCTTCACGCGAAGGGACGTCTGAGATGAGCGCGGAACCGGAGAGCGAGACGGCGCTCGCGAAGAGCACGAAGGCAGAGACACCGAAGGCGAAGTCGAGCGACGACCCGCTGCGTGCCTCGATGCCGGGAGCTCCGACGAGCGTAGCCAGCGACGACATCGGCACTGACGCGACGGGCACGAGCAAGCCGAAGAAGAAAAAGAAGAAGAAGGGCACGGCCGAAGCCGCCGTCCGCCTCAAGAAGCTCACGAAGAAGTTCGGTTCGAAGATCGCGGTCGAGGAGCTCACGCTCGAGATCGAGGCGGGCACCGTCTACGGCCTCATCGGCCCGAACGGCGCCGGCAAGACCACCACCTTCTCGATGCTCGCGGGCTACCTCCAACCGACCGAAGGCACCGTCGAGGTCCTCGGCTACGCGCCGAGCCAAGTCGTCGAGCTGAAGAACCGCCTCGGCGTCCTCCCGCAAGACGCGATGCTGCCGCCTGGCGACAAGGTCGGCGAGTTCCTCGTCCACATGGCGCGTCTCCAGGGCATCCCGCGCGAGAAGGCCGAGAGCATGTCACGCGCCGTCCTCGAAGAGGTCGCCGGCCGCGAGTGGTGGAACGTGAAGTGCAACGCGCTCTCGCACGGCATGGCGAAGCGCGTGCAGCTCGCGCAAGCGCTCCTCGGCGATCCCGAGGTCGTCCTCCTCGACGAGCCTACGAGCGGTCTCGATCCCCGCTCGGCGTACGAGGTTCGGCAGATCATCAAGAGCCGCAAGGGTCGCGCGACGCTCATCGTGTCGAGCCACAACCTCCAGGAGCTCGAGGAGATCTGCGACGCCGCAGCCATCCTCGATCGCGGGCACCTCGTCGCCGCGGGCACGATCTCCGAGCTCACCGCCGCGTCCGAAGAGGTGCACATCAAGATCGCGGCGCCGCTCAAGAATGCCGACGGCGCGCTTCAGAAGAAGGGTGCGGCGGCCACGCTTCGCTCGGTCGGCGCAAGCGTTCCGATTGCCGCGGTGCGCGAGCTCGCGATGGTCAAGCGCGCCGAGTGGGACGACGAGCGTCACGAGCTCATCGTCTATTTCGAGCGCGGCGAGCAAGACGCGGAGTCCGTCATCGGCCACGTGCTGTGGCTGCTCTTGAATCAACAGGTACGTATCAGCGCCGTCACCAAGGGGCGCGGGCTCGAGCAGCGGGTCATGGATCTCACCGATCAGCCCGACGACGACGACGACGAGGACGACGAGGACTGATCGGGCTCGGGCTCCGGCGTGTGCTCGGGCTCGGGCTCGGGAGCTCGTTTCGGATGTTCGAGGCGCGCGCGTAGGATCGCCACGTCCTCGCGCAGCTTGCGGGCGAGGAGCCAGAGGCCGAAGGCGAAGGTTCCGATCGTGATGAGAAGACCGAAATTCAGCCAGCCGTCGCCGTAGGCGAGCTTCACCACGTTCTTTCCGGCGGGGACGTCGAGCGCGAGCAGGCCGTCCTCCGAGCGCAGCTTGCCGAGGTCGGTCGACCAGCCGGCCGCCCAGTTCTGGTTCACGTAGATCACGGTCGGCACCTTCGCGACGACGTCGAGCGTGATGTGGTTCGGCGTCCACGCGAGGCGGTCGACCTTCGCGGACGTCGGATCGCCGGGGTACTCCTCGGCCGGAAGATCGCCGCGAAGGCGCGGCGACTGAGGGAACTCGGTCTCCTCGAAGCACTGAAGTGAGCCGCGCCCGAGCGGTGGCCACACTTGCGCGTCCCACCGGTTGCCGCGCGCTTGCCTGAACTCCGCCTTCCGCGCGAGCGCCGGAGCTTGCGAGAAGATGACCTGGTGGGCGCGAACGTCGGCGGTCAAATCGTTCTGAATGGCGCGACCGATCACCAGCGCGCCCGCAGCACCCGCGAGCGCGAGCACGACACGCAGCCAGAGCGCGGACGCGGCTTCGTCCTTCTTGCGCCACGCACGCCAGCGCGCACGCACGCGCCCGAATACGAGCGGCACGCCGTCCTCGACCCACGTGAGCGCGCGTGCGACGGCGAACGCGAGGAAGAAGCCGACGACGAGCGCGAAGCGATCGGGATCCCGCAGCTGCCCATAGAGCGGAAGGTGCCGCAGCATCGACCACAGCGAGTGACGCCCCTGATCGCCCATCGCGATCGCGAAGAAGAGGACCGCCATCGCCATCGCCCGCGCGGCGGCGCGATCGCGCACGAGGACTGCGACGACTGCGAGGAAGAGCACGCCGCCACCGACGTACGCCTCGGCGGCGAGGCCCGTCGGCTTGTCGAAATGCGAGGTGAGAAGCGCCTGCAAAACCTGGTAGCCGCTGATCGACTGCAGGTTGTGGATCGTGCGCGGGTGCTCGCCGATCACGCGCAGCATCGGAAGGAGCTTCGCCGCCGAGAAGAGCGCGCTGAAGGCGCCGATGGACGCGAGCGAAGCGACGCCGCGCCACCACGGGCTTGGGCTACCTACGCGCGGCGCGACGAGCGCCTCGAGCGTGTCGAAGAGCGTGAGCGCGACGAGAACGAGCACCGTGTAAGGAACGGAGTAGGTCCCGCCCGCCAGCAGCATCCAGCCGACGATGAACCCGCCGAAGACGCGCCAGCGCCAGGAGCTCGCCCCCGCCTCGAGCGCGAGCACGGCGAAGGGCAACAGCTGGAAGCCGAACATGTTGATCCAGCCGAACTCGAGCATGAAGAAAAAGCGACCCGAGGCCGCGAACACGAGCGCGCCCGAGGCCGCTCCGATTACCGACGCGTCGTGGCGGCGCAAGAGACGGAAGAAGCCCTCCATGCCCATCACGAGGAAGAGCAGCACCGCGAGCCGGCGTCCGACCCCGGTGCCGAACCACATTCGCAAGAGGAAGTCGGGCGCGAAGGTCTCGTCCTGCGGGTTGGCCGCGAGCGGGATGCCACCGCAGTAGTACGGGTTCCACGCAGGGATCTCGTGGTACTCCGCCATCGAGATGCGCGCGGCCTCTTCGTGCGCGACGAAATAGTGCTCGTCGTAGTGGCTCGTCACGTTGTGGGGCGACGAGCTGCCGATGTTCCAGAGCGACGGCGTCAGCGATGCCGCGACCAGGATCCAGATGACGAAGCGCACGCCCGCAAGCGCGAGCAAACGATCCGTGAAGCGCGGCGTCTTCAACGTCGCCTCGGCTTCAGCGGAACGATGTGCGCGTCGAGCGGCACGTCGTCCTTGTCGGGCCAGCGCGCCCGAATCCCTTCGTCGAGGATGGCGTAGACGATCGACAGGTTGATTCCGCGCTTTTCCGCGATCGACCGCGCAGCGTCACGTTCGCCGGCGGCGCGATCGTCTTCCTGCGACCACAGCTCACCCGGAAATGTATCGCGTGCGTGGATGCGCGCGGCGGGCTCGTTCGCCACGAGCTCGGAGAAGATGATGCGACGCTCGACGAGCGGTATCCCGAAGCGCACTGCGGGCTCTTCCACCGCTTCGTTTGCGAGCGGCGGAGGCGCTGCAGGCGCGCGCACCGGGTGCGTGACGGACGCGAGAACGATGAGCGCGACGCCGAGCGCGCCGCTCGAGAGGGCGAGCTGGATGACGGTCATGCGGCGCGTGACGGGCAGCGGCTGAAGCCCCCACCACTGGAGGACGAGCTCGCGAACGCGCTCGCGTCGGCGTTCCGAAAGGCCGTTCACGGCGCCAGTCGAGCGGCTCACCGCTTGGTGACGCGATCCTTCGCGGG
>CAXSGV010000315.1:0-8277 GCA_964236615.1 uncultured Polyangiaceae bacterium | reverse complement strand
GTGGGCGTGCGGTCGCCCACCGCGCCATTCGGCTTCGTCATGCCGCCCGAGGGCTTCGTGGCGGACGGCATCGCGGTCACCGTCGGTCTGCCGCTCGTTCTCCCGCGGCCGTATTTTTACCCCGACGGCGCGCAGGCCGTGGGGAGCCGCGCGCCGTCGCCCGCGAACCCGGACGGCAACCCGAGCTACGTCCCGATTGCGACGATGCCGCAGGACCAGCAGCTTCTTGCGCCGCCCGCGTTCAAAACCGCCGAGACCGTGGCGCCCTTCCAGGCGGCTTTCACACCGCTCAAGCTCATGGCGGGTCTCCCTGACGGCGAGCGTCCGTCGGCGCTCGATCCCAAGGGGCCGTTTCGCTTTCAAGCGCCTTCGTTTGCCGATGGCGGCGGGCTCTTCGTGTGGTCGCCCGGCGGTGTGATTCCCGAAGGGCAAGGCGTGCCGAGCTTGTTCCCGCTCGTCATCCTCGCGAAGCTCGCCGACGATCCCGCGCATGCCGCCGATCGCCAGAGCATCCTCGCGCAGGGCGCGCAGGGCGAGGCGCCGATCGTCATCATCCAGGCGATCACGATCGCGGGCGATAGCCTCCTCGACACCGTGCTCACGAAGCCAGAGAGCGGGCCCACCGAGGCTGGCCGCCAAGATCACGTGACCGCGCTCGTGCGCCCGACGGCGATCTGCTTCGACCCACGCCACATCGATCGCGGCGGCTTGCTCGTCACGCCGCACACCAAGGGCCCGAGCTCCGACCCCACCGAAGCGGTGCCGCCGGAGGGCAAGGATCTCTTCGACGCGGCCGCAGTGCTCGCGAGCCAGGCGAAGCTCGTGCGCGAGATCGCCATCGGCTGCTTGCCGACAGGCCGCTACGGAATCAACCTCGTCTACCCCACCGGCCAGGCGTGGACCGTTCCCAACGAGTCCGGTAGCTGCGCTACGACGGAAGGGAACACGGAGCTCCCGCCGGGCTCGCCCGTCCTCTTCTGCAACAAGAAGCGGCGGCCGGTCCTGAGCTCACAAGGCACGCGCGCGGTGCTCGAGATCGTCGAAGCCCAGACGCCCGAAGGTAAGGCGTACTGCCAAAGCCACCGCGTTCCCGACGCCTGCACCAAGCTGACGCCGTAGCTCGATGGAGCTGCCGCAGAACCTCGACATCGCGCGTGTCTTCGAGTCGCTCCAAGGGGAAGTGAAGTCCGAGGCCGCCGATGAGGCCAGGCGCATCGGCGGCGCGTGGGTGTCGGCCTCGGCCACGAGCTGGCTCAGCAAGACGCTCGGTCTCGGCATCGGTGGCGACGTCGCGCCGGAGACGCTCGACGCGATCGAGGCCTTCTTCACGGCGCGCTCCCTACCTTCGCGCATCGAGCTCACGTCGTTTGCTCCCGAGCCGTTGCTCGAGATCCTTGCCGAGCGCGGGTATGGCCTCGTGCAGATCGGCAGCGTGCTCGCCCGCGGCCTGGACGACATGACCGAGATCGAGGAAGGCCCTGCCACGATTCGGCGTGGACCCACGAGAGGTGCAAGCACCGAGCGCCTTGCCTCCGACGATGAATCCAGCCTGAACGACGCGATGTCGGTCGTGTGCGCGGGGTTCGTGCCCGACGGTGGCGTCCTCTCGATGCGTGACGTGGCGACCGCGGTTCGCGTGGCGAGCCTCCCCGGAACATCGACGGTCGTCGCGCGCGCGACGGACGAGATCGTGGGCGCAGGCTCGGTGACCGTGCGCCACGGCGTGGCGAATCTCTATGGCTCGTCCGTGAAGCTCGCGCACCGCCGCAAAGGTCTGCACAACACGCTGATGATCGAGAGGCTGCGCGTGGCCGCCGAGCAAGGTGCGACGCTCGCGGTCATCGTGTCGTCACCGGGCGCTCCGACCGAACGAAACGCGCTTCGCCTCGGCTTCGTGCCGTCGTACACGCGCTTCGCGCTCGTCCGTCGGTAGTCTGCTAGGTTGGCGCCGTGCCACGCACGGTGGTCGTGATCGGAAACTTCGACGGTGTTCACCGCGGTCATAGCGCGGTGCTGACGAGCGCCGTGACGCGCGCGAAGAGCGCGGGTCTCTCGTCGGTGGTGCTCACGTTCGATCCCCACCCGAGCCAGGTCCTCGGTCGCGGCGAGCCCCCGCGCCTCACGACGATGGACCGGCGCATCGAGCTTCTGCGTCGTGTCGGCATTGATCGCGTCGTGGTCCGTGACTTCGATCTCCCGTTCGCCGCCTGGTCGCCCGAGCGCTTTGCCCGTGAGCTCCTCGCGGACGAGCTCGGCGCGCGCGAGGTGGTGGTCGGTCGCGATTTTCGCTTCGGCGCGAAGCGGGCAGGGGACTTCGCGTCACTCGTCGAGCTTGGCAAAGCGCGCGACTTCACCGCCACTGCGTTCGATGTCGTGAGCGACGCGAGCGGCCCACTCTCGAGCTCCCGTGTCCGGGCCGCGATCCTCGCCGGCGACATCGACGAGGCCACCGCGGTTCTCGGGCGCTGGCACGCGCTGAGCGGCGTCGTCGTTACCGGCGCAAAGCTGGGGCGCACCATCGGCTTTCCGACGGCGAACCTCGGCGAGATCCCCGAAGTGCTCCCGCCCGACGGAATTTACGCGGTCGTTTCCGATGAGCTGCTTCCCAGCGGGGCGCGGGCGCTCGCCAAGGGGGCAATGAGCATTGGCCTGCGCCCCACCATCGCGGGCGCGACCGGCCGCACTTGCGAGACCTATTTCTTCGATCTCGACCGCGATCTCTACGGGGCAAAGCTCCGGATCCACGTCGTCGCGCGGCTCCGTGACGAGCTCAAGCTCGCGGGTCTCGACGAGCTGAAGGCCCGGATTGCCCAGGACTGCGACGAGGCGCGGCAGAGGCTCGCCCACGTGAGCGTGCGAGAAGACGGCGCCTTCGGCTGATCACGGGACGGCGAAGTAGTATACCGAGGCCATGGAACGAGCCGAGCTCGAGCGCCTCGATCGCGACACCCTCATCACGCAGGCAGAAGCCGTGGGGGTGGTGCGCGCTGCTGTCCTCACGCGACCGGAGCTGATCGACGAGCTCCTCGTCAGGAATTCGCGACGGAAGGACGATCCGGCGCTTCGTCGCGCGCGCGGTCTTTTCGGCCGCGCACGCGATCTGCTCGCGCGCGTCATCGAGCGCGGTCTTCACCTGCCCGACGCCGGCGATCGCGTGCGCACCACGCGCGCAAGCTCGCCCCCGCCGCCCCGTATGGCCCCCGCCGCCGTGCCCACCGTCACGCTCGCCGAGATTTACGCCACGCAGGGTCACAAGGACAAAGCGCTCGAGACCCTTCGCCGTGTGATCGAGCTCGAGCCCGATCACGCCGCGGCCAAATCGTTGGCTGCCGAGCTCGAAGGTGCGGAGCTGCCCAAGCCGCCGTTGCCGCCCGAAGGGGACGACGACGCCGTCGACGACGACTCGGACGCCGAGGAAGGCGCTGCCGACGTGGATGTCGATGGCCCCGGCTCCGGCCTTGGCGCCAACGGAACGAGCGGAAGCGGCGACGGCCCGAAGCCGAAGAAGAAGCGAAAGGCGAAGGGCAAGCTCAAGACGACCAAGGATGTCGTTCTTGAAACGGCAGATAAAGTCGCGCTCGATCCCGACGCAGTCGCCGGAGCCGCGAAGGCGAAGGCGAAGACGAAGACGAAGGCGGACGCGGGTGCAGTCGCTGCAGATCCCGCCGTTGCCGCTGATCCTGCCGTCGCGGCCGTCGACCCCGCGGAGGCGCCCGAGCCCATGGGCATGCTCGACGACTCCCCGCTGCCGCCGAAATACGACGTCGACGAGTGCGTCGTGATTCCGGTCGATCCGACGACGATGTTCGTCTACTGGGAGCTCAAAGACGAAACGCGTGCTCACCTCGAACGCACGCGGCCCGGTGGCGCGATCTTCCTCCGCGTGCTGGTGATCGAAGCCTCGTGGGACGGCCCGCGCACGTTCACCCGCGATCACGAGGTCTACGTCACGCTCGGTGACTGGTTCATTCGCGAGCTCCCGTCCGGTTGCATCGTGCGTGCGGCCATCGGCTGGCGCACCGACGACGGCGCGTTCGTACCCGTGGCACATTCACCGGCGCTCGAAGCCCACCGCAGCCGCCCTTCCGCGGTCATGGCCGACGCGCTCGTGCGATGGACCCCCATGGGGGCGATGCCGATCCGAAAGGACGACAAGGACGCGACGGTCATCCAACGCGCGCTCGGTCGTGTGGAGGTCGCGGTCGCGCGCCGCGGAAGCACCGGCGGGATCCCGCGCCTGACGTCCGACGGCGTCGTCTCCGTGTCGGTCACCCCGCTCGGAGCGTCGGAGCGTATGGGCCCAGGTGGCGCTGGTGGTCGCCTCGGCGGCGCCAGCGATCTCTCGCTGGGCCGCTGACGACGACGGCGTATCAGAGAATGTCGAACGGGTAGCCGTTGTCGTTGTAGGTCCGATCGGCGACGGCTTTGCGCAGCTCGTCGTCGTTCTTGTCGAAGCTGAGGACGTTGTCGGCGAGGCGCTTCTCCGCCGCAGCCACGAACACGGTCGTGAGGTCGACCTCGCGCCGCGCGCCCTCTTCACCGCGGCGCTCGATGGCCTTGGTGGTTCGCGCGAGGCACGAGGCGATCGCATAGAGATCGATCGCGATGTCGGCGACGCGCTTCTGTGTATACTGCATCTCCGCGATGTTCTTTCCGTGCTTGCGGAGCGCCTTGTCGACGTTCTTCGCGAGCTCGGCGGTGTACTCCTCGAAGATCACGGACTCGCGGTTCAAGAGCGGGTGACACTTCGAGAGCCGCTCGCGTCCGAGCGCGGTGCGCGCCTTACGGATCGCGAAGTCACTGAGAAGGCCGAAGCCCTTGATGGGCTCGCGCATCGCCTTGGCGACCTCGACGAGCTCCTTGCCGGGACCCTGCATCCCGCTGAGCGCGATGAAGCAGCGAAGGATCTCGTTGGTGCCCTCGAAGATGAGGTTGATGCGCGCGTCGCGCAGCATGCGCTCGTAGGGGTACTCCTGCATGTAGCCGATACCCGCTGCGATCTGCAGCGTCTCGTTCACGACGCGCCAGAGGGTCTCCGAGCCGTAGACTTTGCAGATGGCGCTCTCGACCGAGTAGTCGGAGACCTTCGAGTCGACGAGCCCCGTCGTGAGGTACGTCATGCTCTCGAGCGCGTACGTGTCCGCCATCATGGTGGCGATTTTGTCCTTGATGAGACCGAACTCGCCGATCGGGCGCCCGAACGCCTTGCGCTCCTGAACACGCTCGACCGCGAGCTTGAGCAAGCGACGTGACATCCCGACGCAACCGCTCGCGAGGCCGAGACGACCGCTGTTCAAGACCTCCATCGCGACCTTGAACCCGCGACCGCTCTCGCCGAGCACGTTCTCCGCCGGGACCTTGCAGTCCTCGAAGAAGATCTCGGTCGTCGAGCTTCCGCGAATGCCGAGCTTGTGCTCGTTGGGCCCGCTCTTCACGCCCATCGCGCGCTCGACGATGAACGCCGTGATACGCGGCTTGGCGCCCTCTTCCTTCGGTGACGTGCGCGCGAAGACCGTGAAGAGATCGGCGAACGCGCCGTTCGAGATCCAGATCTTGGAGCCGTTCAGCGTGTAGCTGCCGGTCGCCTCATCGAGCTCGGCACGGGTCTGGATGGCCGCGGCGTCGCTGCCGGCGCTCGGCTCGGTGAGCGCAAACGCGGCGACGACTTCGCCAGTGGCGAGCTTCGGCAGGTACTTCTTTTTCTGCTCCTCGGTGCCGAAGAGCAGGATCGCTTTCAAACCGATCGACTGGTGCGCGCCGAGCGTGACGGCGATCGCACCGTCGAGCGCGCCGACCTCTTGCATCACGCGGGCGTAGCCGGTCGCCGACAGTCCGATGCCGCCGTGCTCCTGCGGGATCAGCATGCCGAAGAGGCCGAGCTCCTTGAGCCCTTGGATGACCTCTTCGGGGATCTTCGCGTCGTGATCGATCTTGGCGGCGTCGACGTGGGCGGCGAAATACTTCCGCACGCTCTCGAGAATCATATTGAGGTTGTCGACCTCCGCCGCGGCCGGCTCGGGGTACGGGTAGACGAGCCCCTCGGCGATCACGCCGTGGAACAACGACTTCATGAAGGACTGCTCGATCATGCGGGGGAGGCTACCCGCGCGAGCCGATCGCTACCAGCCCCGTGGAAAGCTCGCGCCGTCCCGCGAGGCTCAGCCCGCGAGCTTCGCGGTCAACGTGATCTCGGCGCCCGCGAGGACCTTCGAGACCGGACACTGCTTCTTCGTTTCGGCAGCGACGGCTTGGAATTTCGCGTCGTCACCACCCGAAGCATTCACTTCCGTCGCGAGCTCGATCTTCTTGATCGAGAAGCCTTCACCGTCTTTGTCGAGGTGCACCTTCGCCGTCGTGCGAATGCTCTGCGGCGTCATGCCCGCCTTCTCGAGCCCGAGCGACAGTGCCATCGAGAAGCAGCCCGACAGCGCGGCGCCGATCATCTCTTCGGGATTCGAGCCCTTTTCCCCCTCGAAGCGAGTCGCCATGGAGAACGGAACTTCGGGTCCGTTCGCCGGCTTCATCACACCTTTGCCCTGCTTGATCGTTCCGTCCCAGCTTCCATTCGCGTTGCTGATTCCCATGGTGTGCCTCCTGCGCTCGCGCTCGGCCCCTGCAGCGCGGCACGAGTTCGATGCAGGTAGGCGTCGCGGCGTCGTGCGGTTCAGCGCTTTGGCATGAAGACGGGGTTCACCGGGATCAGCTTGCACTGCGGCGTTGCGAGCGTGGACCGAGCGGTGAGCCGCTGCACGACACCGAGCGTCTGCGCGATGTACTCGATGTTCTGTTTGAAGTCGTTCTGCCCGTAGCGGTCGGCGTACGGCGTCACCGCGCGCATCAACAGGTAGACGCCGACCGGCGCGCATACCTTTTCGAGCGCGATGCCGCCGTATTTCTTCCAGCTCGTCGGCGGTGCGCACGCAGGGTCCCTCGCGTAGCGAAACGCGGGGTCGAGTAGGTTCGCGGGACGGCACCCCGGATCGCGCGCCTTCGACGGCAGCCGCTGGTAGAACAGCGCAAAATTCTTGACGAGCGCATCGCCGCACGCGGGCACGTGCTCGGCGAACGATGACGCGTCGCTCTTCCCGCCCTTGCACGCGTCGAATCCGTCGGCCGCCGCGAGCCCGGTCCACATGTTTGAAAAGATCTCTTCGCGGCCGACGACCAGCGGGACAGTCGCCCGCTGAAGCGACGGTCGGTTCGTCATCGCCTCTTGCTCGGCCGTCAGGTACATCCCTTCGCCCTGCGCGTTGGTCTGCACGCCGTCGGGGTCGAACGACTGCGCGACGTTGAAGTCCGATGGCGCGGCGAGATCGATCGCGGGGTCGAGCGCGGCCACGCGACGAAAGTGCTCCTGCTCCCGCAGCTTGCACGCCTCACGCGTCTCGGGCTCTCGGAAATCCTCCGGCATGCAGGGCTGCATCCATGCAGGTGCCGTGGGTTTCGCAGGTGGAAGCGCGTGCTCGGCGGACGATGCCCCGTGCACCCAGGGATCGGCGAGGCTCTCGCTCGGTACCGTGGGAGCCGCGCTCGCGGGCGCCTGCGTGGCGGGGAAAGGCGTCGCTGCGTGGCAGGCAGTGAGAACGATCGCGGCAAAGGCCAGCTCACATCGCATTGCGGTAGCTCCCGGTGGTGGTCCAGATGGAGATGTTGTCGTGCATCGGCAGCGCGTGAATGCGCGCCGCGGTCGTTGCGTCTTGGGTCCGGGGCGTCGCCTGATCCTTCGCGAGCGGTACGTGATCGCTGCGCGTGGCTTGCTCCCACACGCGAATGTGGTCGATCGCTTCGTTGCCGCTTGGCGAGTGCGGGTCCTTGTCCCCGCCGTACGCCCAGAGGCTCTTCATGTTCGGAAACGCCTCGCGCCAAGGTTGGATGTCGCCCTCCCTGCCCGAGGTACATGCCGAGATCATGAGGTCCTCGATCTGCGCTGCAGCCTTCGGCATCGCGCGAGCAATGGTGCGGAGGCTGTCGAAGCGGATCATGTCCCCGCCGTTCTTGGACACACCGTCGTAGACGCCTGACGCTGCCACACAATGTCCGGAGAGAACGAGTCGCCCCGGCAGCGCGGCTCCGTGCTCGCCAGCGCTCCAGGCCTTGGCGAGGAGCGCGAGCTCCGTCGTGCCCTTTCCAGAAGGGTTCGACAGTAGAGCCGAGCTAACGAGCGTCGTGGCCGCCGGATTGAGACCGAGGGACCTTGCGAACCCGTCGCAGCCGTCTGACCTCGACAGGTCGAACTGCTTGCCACCGTTCTCGACGATCGTGGTCATCGTGCTGGCG
>CAXSGV010000314.1:0-8281 GCA_964236615.1 uncultured Polyangiaceae bacterium | reverse complement strand
GACGATCTTCTCCCTCGTTCCCATCTTCGGCTCGATCGCCAGCGCGATTCCGGCGGTGGCGCTCGGTCTCACGCAGTCGTTCAGCACCGGCGCCCTCGTGCTCGTGTGGATCATCGGCATCCATCAGTTCGAAGCCAACTTCCTCAACCCGAAGATCATGGGCGACGCCGCCAAGATTCACCCGATCCTCGTCATCTTCTCGCTCCTCGTGGGCGAGCACTTCTTCCACACGACAGGCGCGTTGCTCGCCGTGCCCTGCATGTCGATCGCGCAAAGCGTGTTCATCCACTTTCGCCATCTCGTCCAGCAAACCGATCCCGAGCTCGCGCGCGAGCCCGTCCTCTCGGTGCCGCCGCCGCAGCCAACCGCGAAGGCCTGACGGTGACCGCCTGACGGGGCGGCCAATTGCCAAGGCCCGACTGACGGGGTAGAGGCTCTCCCGTGACGGAAAGCACCTTCCCCAAGAAAAAGAAGAAGCGTCAGAGCGCAGCCGACGTTCAGAGAGACGTGCAGGCGCTCGCGAGAGCCGCCGAGGCGGAAGCTCCGGCGCGCCCCGACGCGCAGGCGCAGCTGAAGAAGATCTACGTTCGTGTCGCTGCGCTTCTCGTCATCTTCTGGATCGCGGCGTTCTTCATACCGAGCTGGATTCCGAAAGCCGTCGTGGGCGTGCTCACGGTCCTCGCGCTCGGCGCCGGCTACTGGTTCTCGCAGTACGTGAAGAAGAGCCAGGCGCTCGGCAATCTCCTCAAGGGTGCCGACACCGTCGAGGGTCGCAAAGACGCGCTCGAGAAGCTCGATAAGGACTTCAAGAAGGGCGACACGCAGGCGACGATCGCGCGGGCGCAGCTCGAGATGCAGGAGGATCCGCAGAAAGCGCTCGTCACGCTCGAAGGTATCCAGCTCGACAAGCAGCTGCAGCCGGTCGCCGATCAGGTCCGCGCTCTCCGCGCGATGATCCACCTCACGCAGGGCGAGGCTCAAGAGGCGCGCGTTCTCGTCGATCGACTCGAGCTTGGCAAGCAGCAAGACACGAAGACCCGCGCCATGTTCGCGACGGTCGCGGGGGAAGCGTGGGCCCGCACCGGCAACGCGAAGAAAGCGCTCGAGACCCTCGAGCTCTTCAACCCGGAGGACCCCGAGTTCGGCGAAGTCCGCATGCAAATGTGGCGCGCCCGCGCCTACGCCTACGCGGCGCAGAACGATCTGAAGGGCGTCGGCCGCGCGCTGAAGAAGCTGGCCGACATCAACCCGCAGCTCCTCGCCATGTTCGTCAGCGGAAAGAAGCTGCATCCTCTCCTCGAACGCGAGGCCAAGCAGATGCTGATGCGTATGGGCGCGATCCCCCGAAAGATGCAACGCGCGCGGATGTAGAGGGCGATCTCTCGCGCCGTTTCGCCGTAGCGGCGCTCATCCGTCCTCCGTCAGGCGGTCCACTGCGAGGCACGGTCGTGCGCTTCCGGGCGGTGCCCGCCGCTACGACGAAAAATCGCTTCGGTCTCGCCCTCTACATCTGTCAGGTGGACGCGGGGGGCCGGCAGGCCCACCAGACACGTCCTAAATCTAGGTTCGTGATCGAAGATCACGAACCGTGATTTAGATGCCCACGAGGGTCGCTTTGGCCAAGGGCCTCAACGAGACCTCGGGCAAGAGCTCGGCGAAGCTGACGACGCTCACGTCGGGCACTTCGGGATCGATCAGCTTCTTCACGAAGCGCCGGATATCCGGCTGCGTGAGGATGACGGGCGCGCTTGCGAGCGCCCCACCGTCGCTCGTGAGCGAGCGCCGGATCGCGGTGATGACGTCGCGTGCCGCGGCGGGCGGAAGCGTGAGGAAGGCGCCGTTGGGCGTGCGCGTGATGGCGCGGCGGACGGTGTCCTCGATCATGGGATCGAGCAGATAGACGTCGAGGTTCGGAGCGCCGCGCGTGAGCTTGAAGGTGATCGCCCGACGGAGCTGGGCACGCACGAACTCCGACAGCTGCAGGGGATCCTTCTCCGCGGAGGCGACGCTCGACAGGGCTTCGAGGATGGCGCGCAGATCGCGGATACTCACGCGCTCTTCGATGAGCCGACGGAGGACGTCGGCCAGCAGCATCAGCGAGACGGGCTTGGGGACGACGTTGCGGACGGTGGCGGGCGCGAACTGTTCGAGCTCATCGAGCAGCCGCTGCGTCTCGGCGAGCCCGAGGAAGTCGGCGGCGCGCGACCGCAAGAGCGCCGCGGTCTCGTCGGCGACGCGCTCGGCGATCAGGGCATCGGTCACCGTGGCGTCGAGCGCGACGGCGCGGGCAGGCACTTCATGAAGTGACAGCACGAAGTGACGCGCGGGCAGGGAAGTGGCGACGCGAACACGGGGCGGCGGCAGCGGAACCCCGAGCTCGGCGAACAGCTCCTCACGCAGGCTGAGAACGCGCGAGCGGATCCCGGGCTCGCCCGCCGCGGTGTCGTCGAGCGCGGGTTCGAGATCGGGGCTGACCTCGACGCTCCACGGCACGACCATCGGCACGAACGAAGGACCACGGCGTGCGCCCTCGCGCGACGGCTGCGAGGGCTCGGTAGCGACGCGCTTGTCGTCTTTGTCGAGCTGCCCGGCGCGCGCTCGCGCGATGAAGAAGAAGGCAACGCCGATGACGAGGAAGGGGACCGTCGGCAGCCCGGGGACGAGACCGAGCAAGATGACGAAGAGACCTGCGACACGAAGCGCCTTCGGCACGCCGAACACCTGGCGCGACAGCTCTTGCCCGAGAGGCGTATCGGGCTCTTCGCTGGCGACGCGTGTGACGAGGACGCCGGCGCCCGTCGACAGGACGAGCGCGGGGATCTGCGTGACGAGACCGTCGCCGATCGTGAGGAGCCCGTAGCGTTTCAAGGCATCGACCGCGGGCATGCCGTGCTGGGCCACGCCGATGGCGAGACCGCCGAGGATGTTGACGATCGTGATGACGAGCGACGCGATGACGTCGCCCTTCACGAACTTCATCGCGCCGTCCATCGAGCCGTAGAACTGGCTCTCACGCGAGAGCGAGCGGCGGCGCCGGCGGGCCTCGTTGCCATCGATGGTGCCGCTGCGAAGCTCGGCGTCGATGGCCATCTGCTTGCCGGGCATGGCGTCGAGCACGAACCGTGCGCCGACCTCGGCCACGCGCTCGGAGCCTTTGGCGATGACGATGAACTGGATGATCGTGAGCACCAGGAAGACGACGCCGCCGACCACGTAGTTGCCGCGCACGACGAAGAAGCCGAAGGCGCGAATGACCTCGCCGGCGTCGGCCTGGAGCAAAATCAGACGCGTCGACGACACGTTGAGCGCGAGTCGGAAGAGCGTCGTGAGGAGGAGCACCGTCGGAAACGTCGCGATCGCGAGCGCGTCAGGCACGTAGAGCACGACGAGTAGGATCGCGACCGAGAGGGATAGGTTTGTCGCGAGCAGGATGTCGAGCAGCCAAGTCGGCAGCGGCACGATCATCATCGCGACGATCGAGATCACGAGCACGGCGAGCACGGCGTCGGCGCCGCCGAGCGCGCTGTGGGCGCCTTTTGTCCGAACGAGCGAGCTCACAAGCCCACGCTAGTTTCAGGATGAGGTCGTGGTCTATACTGTTCGTCCCGTCCAACATGGTTCCGACGAAACAGCCACGCCGCGGCTCGGTCGCGCCCACCGACTCTTCGCCTCCCATGAAGCGTGTGGCCACCGGGTTGACCGACCTCGGCCGCAAACGGAAGGGCAACGAGGACGCGTTCTTCCTCGACGACGAGCTCGGGCTCTACGTGGTCGCCGACGGTATGGGCGGTCACGCTGCGGGCGAGGTCGCGAGCCAGGAGGCCGTCGAGACCATCTACGGCATGGTGAAGCGCGGGCTCGCGAAGCTCAAACCGCTCCACGATCCGGTGAGCGAAGATCAGGGTCGCGAGGCGTGTCGTCTTCTGGAGAGCGCGGTCCAAGCAGCGACGTACATGGTCTTCTCCATGGCCGAGCTCGACCGCGGCAAGAGCGGCATGGGCACCACGATCAGCGCGCTCTTGATCTCGGGTGACTACGCCATCACGGCGCAAGTCGGAGACAGCCGCATCTACAGGGTTTACGGCGAAGAGCTCGAGCAGCTCACCGAGGATCACACACTCATTGCGTGGCAGCTCAAACAAGGACTGATAACCCCGCAAGAGGCCACCGTTTCTCCGCATCGCAACGTCATCACGCGCGCCGTCGGCAACCGCGAGTACGTCGAAGTGGACACGCGCCTCCTCGGGCTCGCCGCGGGTGATCGCTTTCTGCTCTGCAGCGACGGCCTTCATGGCTACCTCCAAGAGCCGGACATCGTCCCGATCGTGCGTCTCGGCGGCGAGGCCGCTGTGAAGCGCTTCATCGATCTTGCGAACTCACGCGGCGGCAAAGACAACATCACGGCGATCCTCGTCGAGCTCGACTGACGCCTCCGCTCGACGCATGGACGAGCACACCCGTCCGCTCGACGTGCATTGAAAAGTTGACCCCTACGGGCGCAACTTGTTAGGTCCTCGGGTGTTCGGGGAGCGTCAGGTCCGTGGTTGGGGGGACACGATCGTGTTCACGGATCCTGGCTTTCTACCGCACATTTTCGGGCGCCTACATCGGCCCGCTTGCTGCACCAAGGGTGATGCATGACGAAGCGACGCGGAGAGAAGCGGGTCGGCGTGTTGATGGGCGGCATGAGCGCGGAGCGTGAGGTTTCTCTCCGCACCGGCGATGGCGTGGCTTCGGCGCTCGAGGCGCTCGGTCACGACGTGGTGCGGCTCGAGTTCGGCCCCGACACGCGCGGTGTCGACGAGATCCTTCGCGCGGCCGACATCGATGTCGCATTCCTCGCGCTTCATGGTCGCGGCGGTGAAGACGGCTGCGTGCAGGGGCTTCTCGAGCTGATGGCGATTCCGTACACGGGCTCGAGCGTGCTCGCGTCAGCCCTCGCGATGGACAAGCTCAAGGCGAAGGAGATGTTCCGCCTCCACAACGTGCCGACGCCGCCGTACTACGTCGCGACGAAGAAGGATCTCGACGCGCTCGAAGAGATGCACGGAAGCTTCGGTTTCCCGGTCATCGTGAAGCCGCGCTCGGAAGGATCGAGCGTCGGGATGGCGAAGGCCGACAACCTCGTCGAGCTCGTGCAGGCGATCGAGAGCGCGCTCGAGCACGACACGTTCGTGTTGGTCGAGCGCTTCGTGAAGGCCATGGAAGTCCACGTCGGCGTCCTCGACGGCCGCGTGCTCGGCGCGATCGAGGTCGTTCCGAAGAGCGGCATCTACGACTACGCGTCGAAGTACACCGCGGGAGCGACCGAGTACATCTGCCCGCCGCGCCTGCCGACGACCCGCGCTCGCGGCATCATGAACCTCGCGGAGCGTGCCGCGCGTGCGCTCGGTTGCAGCGGCGCTTGCCGCGTCGATCTGCTCGTGACCGAGGGCGAGAACGAGTACGTGCTCGAAGTGAACACGCTCCCCGGTATGACGCCCACCTCGCTGCTTCCGAAGATCGCGAGCGCGGGTGGCATCGACTACGCGACGCTCTGCGAGTCCATTCTCGAAAGCGCGCAGCTCCACGCAGGCATCCCGCAGCGCCGTACCGCGCCGCGCCAGTCGCACGTCGAGATCGCCGAGAGCGGTCCCGACCTCGTCGTGCTCCAGCGCGCCGCGGGCTGAGCTCGAGCGCCTTTCTCCGGTCAGTCGAGGAGCAGCTCGCGTAGCAGCTCTTCGAAGCGGGCGGCCTCTTCGTCGTCGCGGCCGTCCTCGCCTTTGGCCTCGAGAGCTTTGAGCTCGGCCTCGAGCGCCATGAACTCGGCTTGGCTGTGGATCGCGGGTTTGTTCTCGCCACGCACGAAGTACACGTATTTCTCGCGGTACTCGAGGTAGCGGCGGTGCGTCTTGGGGTCCATGCGCTGCGCGTGTTCTCCCTGAATTCACGGTTCCAGGCAAGCGGTGTTACCGTCGCTCGCGTGCAGGCGCTTCGGCTCGTCGACATCGGCAAGAGCTACGAAGGGATCGTCGCAGTGCGCGGCGTCAGCGTCACGTTCTCGACTGGCGAGATCCACGCGGTCGTCGGCGAGAATGGGGCAGGGAAGAGCACGCTCCTTCGCATCGCTGCAGGCGTCACCGTGCCCGACTCCGGCGACGTGCTCATCGAGTCACGCCGCCTCTTGCCTCACACCGCGCGTGAAGCGATCCTCCGCGGCGTCGGCATGGTGCAGCAGCACTTTGCGCTCATCCCTGCGTTCTCGGTGCTCGAGAACATGACGCTCGGCGCCGAGACGACGAGCTTCGGCGGTCGCCTCGACATCCGCAAGGCGCGCGTGCGCGCTGCGAAGATCCTGGCCGAGCGCGGCGTGTTGCTGCCTCTCGATCTTCCCGTGGAGCGCCTCGGCGTCGGCGATCGGCAGCGGCTCGAAATTGCGCGCGTCCTCTACCGCAACGCGCGCGTGCTCATTTTCGACGAGCCCACGGCGGTGCTCACGCCGGCGGAGGCCGACGCACTCTTCGTCATCCTCCGCCGCCTCGCGACCTCGGGACGCGCCGTCGTCGTCGTCACGCACAAGCTCGATGAGGTCGTGACGCACGCCGACGCCGTGACGGTGCTACGCCGCGGCGAGCTCGTTACCTCGGAGCCGCTGCCGCCGAAGGGCGAGCGCACGCGCGAGATCCCGCGCCTCGCTGCCGCCATCATGGGGAGCACCGTCACGAGCGAGCCCACGCGGGTCCCCGCGGCACCGGGCGGACCTGCGCTCGTGCTCAAGCAAGTGAAGCTCGGTCGCGCTCTCCGCAACGTGAGCTTCGAAGTTCGCGCCGGCGAGATCGTCGGCATCGCTGGCATCGAGGGCAACGGACAGCGCGAGCTCGTTCGCGTGATCGCGGGCCTCGAGCGACCCGACTCGGGGATGGTCTGGCCGAAGCCGGACGGCATCAAGAAGCGGGGCGTGCGCCCGGCCGTCGTGCACGAGGATCGTCACCACGAGGGTCTCGTGCTGTCGGCTTCGCTCCGCGACAATCTCGTCCTCGGCGAGCTCGAGCACTTCACCTCGATGGGTCTCCTGCAGCAGACCGCGCTCGACGACGAGGCGCGACTGCGCTGCGACAAGGGCGCCGTACAGCCCCATGATCTCGATCTGCCCGCGTCGGCGCTCTCCGGCGGAAACCAGCAGAAGCTGCTGATCGCGCGTGCCCTCGCGCGCGTCGAGCTCGGCTGTCCTGCGCTCGTCGTGGCGCACCCGACGCGGGGCGTCGACATCGGCGCGAGCCGCGCCATCCACGCGCAGATCCTCGAAGCGGCGCTCCGGCGTCGCGTCGCAGTTCTCGTCATCAGCTCGGACTTGAGCGAGCTGCGCACGCTGTGCGATCGCATTCTCGTGATGGCCGACGGCCAGATCGTCGCCGACCTCGCTCCGACGGCAAGCGATGCACAAATTGGCGAGCGCATGCTCGCGCGCGGCGCGGCGCCAAGCTCCATGGCGACGGAGGCCGAGTGAGCTCACGCGCGAACATTCTCACCACGCTCACGGGGATCTTCGTCGCGTGGATCGCGTTCGACGTCCTCGTGTGGGCGTACGGCGAGTCGCCGCGCGAGCTGGCGGTGCTGGTGTTCCAGGGCACATGGGGCACGGCGTACGGCGCGGGTCAGGTGCTCTTCAAGGCGACGCCCCTGCTCTTTGCCGGCGTCGCAGTACGGCTCGCGCTACGTGCGGGTCTCTTCAACATCGGCGCCGAGGGTCAGCTCACGATCGGAAGCCTCACCGCCGCGGTCGTCGCCGCGCGCATCTCACCGGCCACGCCGCCGATCGTCGCCATCCCCATCGTGGTGCTCGCCGCGATGGTGGCCGGCGCGCTTTGGGCAACGATCCCTGCGCTCCTCCGCGCGCGCTTCGGTGCGCACGAGGTGATCTCGACGATCATGATGAACCGCATCGCCGACGCGACCGTCGGCCTCGCCTTCGCCTCTGGCCTCGCGCTCGCGGGGACGATTCGCACCGCGCCCATCCCCGAGGCTGCGAAGGTGCCGCGTCTCGAGGCTGTTTTTTCTGCGTTCCATGGCAGCGCCGTGAGCTTCGCGATTGTCTTCGCAGTCGTCGTCGCGTTCGTCGCGCTCGCTTGGCAGCGGCGTTCGCGCCTCGGTCGCGAGATGTCGCTCGCTGGTGAAAACGCCGATGCCTGCGCCGCCGAGGGGATCCCGGTCGCGCGCCGGCTCGTGCTCGCGCTCCTCTTGTCCGGTGCGATCGCGGCGCTCGGCTGTACGGGGACCGTGCTCGGCTACAAGGGTTACTACG
>CAXSGV010000313.1:6828-8310 GCA_964236615.1 uncultured Polyangiaceae bacterium | reverse complement strand
GACGGCGCCGTGCTGCTCGGATCGATCGCCGAGGTCGTCGACGGCGCCCAGGATCGCACCGTTCGCATCGGTGGCCCGCGCGGCGAGACGGTCGGCGTGAGCGTCGCGCGGCTTCCCGGCGCAAGCACGCTCACCGTCGTCGACAACGCGATTGCCGCGGCAGTGGCGCTCGGCCCAAGTCTTCCACCCGGCGTGAGCGTCACTCCGGTCTACGATCAGGCGAGTCTCGTGCGCGAGTCGATGGCGAGCGTACGTGACGCGATCCTCGTCGGCATCGTGCTCTGCGCCGGTGTCATTGCTTTCTTCCTGAAGGATCTCCGCGCCGGAATTTTCGCGGCGCTCGCCGTGCCGATCACGCTCGCCATCAGCTTCCTGGGGATGCGGCTCGCGCACCAAACGCTGAACCTGATGTCGCTCGGCGGCATGGCCGTCGCGATCGGTCTCGTCGTCGACGACGCGATCGTCATGATCGAGTCGATCGCGCGACGACGCGACGAGGGCGAAGACCCCGTGCTCGCGGCAAGCCATGGCACGGCCGACCTCGCGCCGGCCGTCATCGGCACCACCCTGACCACGGTCGTCGTGTTCGTACCGCTCGCTTTTCTCGAGGGCGTCGTCGGCGATTTCTTTCGTGCGCTCGCGTTCACCGTCACCGCTGCGGTCGTGGTCTCGCTCGTCGTCGCGCTCGTCCTCGTGCCGCTCGCTGCGGGCTTCGGGCTTTCGGGCAAGGCACGCGCGGGCCGCGGTCGCATGGTGGTCGCTTACGACAAGATCGTGCGGCGCGCCGTTCGTCACCCGGCCATCGCCGCGGTGCTTCTCGTCCTGCTGCTCGCGGTCGGCGTGATCGTCGGGCCCCACGTCGCGCAGGGATTTTTGCCGACGATGGACGAGGGCGCGTTCGTGGTCGACTACTTCCTCCCCGCGGGAACGTCCCTCGCCACCACCGAGTCTTTCGCGCGCAAGGTGCAGATGGAGCTCGAGGCCACGCCCGAGGTCCGCACCTTTTCCCGCCGCACCGGCGCCGAAATGGGCCCCGCGGCAGCGACGCAGCTGAATCGCGGCGACATCATGGTGCGCCTGGCACCGCGCTCCGAGCGACGCCGATCGTCCGAGGACGTCATGGCCGATCTGCGCGTGCGCCTCGCGAAGTACCCCGAGCTGCGCATCGAGTTCGTGCAAGTGCTTCAAGACGTGCTGAACGATCTCGCCGGAAATCCGCGGCCGATCGAGATCAAGATCTTCGGGCCGGACTACGACAAGCTCCACGAGATCGGCGACACGCTCACGGAGAAGCTCCAGTCGGTCAGCGGCCTCGTCGACCTCTACGACGGTCACGAGCGCGACGCTCCCGAGATTCGCTTCGTCGCGCGGCGGGATGCGGTCGCGCGCTTCGGCGCCACGCCCGATGACGTGAGCGCGCAACTGCAGACCGCCCTTCGTGGCGCGCAGGTCGGGCAGATCCGCCGCTTCGATCGGCTCGTC
>CAXSGV010000313.1:0-6818 GCA_964236615.1 uncultured Polyangiaceae bacterium | reverse complement strand
GCGTGCGCGCTCGCTACCCGAACCCGGTGCGGTTCGATGCCATGAAGGTGCTCGATCTCCCCTTCGTCACGCGCGGCCACACGACCACGTTTCGGGCGGTGGCGGAGCCCGAGCTCGGCGCCTCGGCGTCGCAGTTGATGCACGAGGGTCTTCAGCCGATGGTCGATGTCACGGCCGATCACGAGCACCGCGATCTGGGCGCCATCGCGAGCGACGTCGAAGCCATCGTCACCAAGATCGAAGTGCCACGCGGCTACCGCATCGTTCTCGGCGGCCAGATCGAGAGCGAGCGCTCGACGATCCGGCAGCTTCTCGTCGTCGGCGCAGGCGCGGTGCTCCTCGTGCTGACGGTGCTTGCTGCGCAGTTCCGACGGCTACGGCTCGTGGGGCTCGTGCTGATTTCGATCCCGATCGCGATCGTCGGCGCCCTCTTCGGCCTTCTCGTGACCGGCACGGCGCTCAACGCGTCGTCGCTCATGGGCTGCGTGCTCCTCGTCGGTCTCGTCGTGAAGAACGGCGTGCTCCTGCTCGAGGAGACCGAGCGGCTCGTCGACGAGGGGGTCGTGCCACTCGAGGCCGTCAGTCGCGCGAGCGAGCGGCGGCTGCGTCCCGTCGTCATGACGACCATCGCGACGCTCGCGGGGCTCTTTCCGCTGGCGCTCGGAATCGGAGCGGGCGCCGAGCTGCAGCGGCCTCTCGCGATTGCGGTCATCGGCGGGCTCGTGACGTCGACTGTCGCGACGCTCGGGTTTCTCCCGCCATTTGCGGCGCTTTTACTGAAGAGCCAGCGCGGGCTTAAGGCTTCTTTACCTTCGCCAGAGTAGTGAAACGGCCTCGGCCTCCGTCGATCAGGGCGGAGGTTACAGACCATGGCTCTCTCAATTCGTAAGGTCCTTTCCGCTTCGCTCGTTCTTGGTGCGCTCGTCGTCGGCACCGCTGGCTCCGCTTACGCGGCACCGAATGGACGCGCCCCGGCTGCGGCCGGCGAGCACAAGGCCCACGGCAAGGGCGGCCAGCATGGCCACAAGGCCAACGTGTTCACGAAGGCGCAGCAGCTCACCTCACTGAGCGCCGCGCAGAAATCGCAGGTCGATCAGCTCGCCACCGAGAACAAGACGGATCACGAGTCGCTCAAGGCGACGCGCGCGAAGGTGATGACCGCGCTCGCAGGGCAGATCGACAAGGGCGCGATCGACCGCGCCGCGCTGAGGCCGGCGCTCGCCGACCAGACCAACGCCCTCGTCGCCGCAAAGCTGCGCCACCGCGCACGCGAGGAAAAGCTCCACACTGTGCTCACCGCAGCACAGTGCGCGGAGGTCGGTGGCGGCCAAGACTTCCTCGGGCCCAAGCCCGTCGAGGCCGACGTCCGTGCGAAGGCAGACGCGCACAGCACCAAGCTCCTCGACCGGCTCGAGAAGAAGGTGCCGACGATGACGCCGGCGGAGCGCTCTGCGAAGGCCGCCGCGCTTCGGACGCGCGCCGCAAAGTGAGCGCGATGCGAGCGCGTGTAGGCGTAGCGCCTAAAGGCGGGTTTCGAGGATAGCGAACGTCCCAAGCACGTGCGGTGACGGCAAGTTCTGCGGCTCGCGCGTGCTTCGGACGAGGACGGTGTAATCGGCTTCCCAGACGAACGACGTGCTCTTGAAGAGCTCGATCGCCACGCCGCCACTGAACTGCGTCGCGTACTCCTGGTTCCGCGGCATGAGCGGCAGGAGGTACGGGTCGTAACGCCACTCGCCGACCGCGAAGTGGGCGAACGGTTTGATCTTGGCGTCGCCGAGTGTGACGCGCGAAACGAGCATGCGGCTCGAGCGCGTGAGGCGGATGTTGTCGCTCGCGAGGTCCTTCCCGACGAGCGCAAACGAGCCATTCCAGTCACGAGCGACGATCGACGGAACGAAGAGCGAGAAGGGGCCCTTGTTCTTCAGCGGCGTCGCGCTCTGCTCGGGAGCACGGGACGGAGCGGTGAGGCGCGGCGAAGGGACGAGCACGATCGCCGGGCGACGTTCTTCGCTCTCGCCGTAGGTCGTCGAGTGCGCTGCCTTCTCGTCACCTTCCGCACGCGTGGTGCGGGTCGCGTCGCTCTTCGCGTCGGTCTTCTTGGCGACCCACTGCACGCCCTCGGAGAGGACGCGGGGGAAGTCCACCGAACCACCGTTCGCACCGGATAGATCCGCTGCTGCGGGGGCTGCGACGGCGAGCGATGCGCCTGCAACGAGCACCCCGAGAAAGCGAGCGATCGAGGATTGGCAAGGCATGTGACTCGAGATTGCACGCAGCGTGCCGCGTGGGGACGCGTGAAGGTTTCTACCGGCTGAGCACGATTCGGCCGTTTTCAAGGGGTAGAACGACGTAGCGATTCGCCTCGTGTCACAGGCGGCGTGGCCGTTCGGCGCGCGCTGGGTACTGCGGATTCGCCGTGTGGATCGCCTGGACTCCAGCGTTCGTGTGGGTGCCGAAGGCGCGTCAGAAGTGGCTTGGCACTTGCTCTCCATCGCGTCAGCCATGGCCAATACGTCAAGCGTTGGGTCGCATTCCGAGGTGCTCCTGGTTGCCGAGCACGGCACCGACTGGGCGCGGTGGATGGACGAGCTCTCCGACGTGGGGGCGCCTTTCAACGCCATCATGCAGAGCCCGAACGAGTCCCTGAAGGCGTTCGCTCGGCGCGTGGGCACGCGTGTGTCGACCATGTCGCTCGAGCATCGGCTCGCGCCGACCGTGCTCGTCGTGACGGGTCGTGAGCGCGGTGAGCAGGCCGCGGGCGAGGCGCATTCTTCGGTACGTCAGTCGATCATCGACAAGCTCACGCGTTATGGTGTTCGTGTGCTCGTCGCACGCGACGGAGCCTCGGCGACCGCGACGGCCGCATGAACCACTCACCTTCCACCAAGACGCGCAAGGACAACGCGATGACGTACAGCCACTACGAGCGATCGGCGCTGGGTGACACTTTGGCGTGGCAGACGCCGCACCGCACGCCGTTGTCGAGCGCAGTGCACGCGTTCCACTCGACGCGCATGACGGCAGACGATACGCCGGCGCCTCCGCGCGAAGAGCACGCGATGGCGGGGCGCGTCCTCGGCCAAGCAGTGCACTTTCTCGGGCTCGCAGCGGCGTACACGATGGGCAAGAGCCCCATCGCTGCGTTCAAGCGCGCGGGGCACCTTCGCATGCGCGGCCGTGCCGACATCGAGAAGCTCGATCTCTGGGAGGTCGACGAGGTCGCGGCCGGTCTTCAAGTGAAATACGTGGTCGCAGGCGCGCTTGCAGGGCTCGTCGCAGCGCCGCTGGGCGCGCGTGGTTATCTCGCCACGACGCCGGTCGTCGGCTTTCTCGCCCTTCGCGTGGTGCACGAATACGCCGCGCGGTACGGCTTCGACGTCACCACGCCGGAGGAGCAAGCTTTCGCGGAGCGCGTCTTCGTCGCTGCGCTCTCGCCGAAACCAGTCCTCACGCTCGCCGAACCTGCCGACGCCGAAGAACACGTCGACTCGACGTTGCGCGACGTCGCCGAGGCGACCCTCGGCGGTCTCTCGGCGCTCGGAGGAGCGTTCAAGCTGCTCAAGAAGCTCGGGCGCCGCTTTCTCGGAACGAAGGTAGCGCGCGCAGTGCCCGTCGTGCGTGCCGTCGCCGCTGCAGGCATCAACGCGTGGCTCCTTCACGGCGTCGCACACACCGCCGAGCTCGCTTACCGCGAGCGTTTCGTCGCGCGCCGCCACGTGGGCGAGGTGACTCCTCCGCTCCTCGGTGTCGCGAGCGACTCGACTGCTTCGACCACGACCGATTCGACGGATTCGACCACGACCGACGCGCGCGCGAGCGATTCGACCCCCGCGGAAGCCACGGCCGACACCACCGAGGTCACCGCCGCCGAGGTCGAGACCGACGCGACCTGATTCAGGCGGCGCGCACGAGGCGCAGCTTCTCCTCTTGGCCCATGCGAAAAAAGCGTCGGAGCTCGGTGCGAAGCTCGGGGAAGCGACGTGGCTGCACGAACTCGCGCTCGAGCCGCCGCACGAACTTTGCCGCCGTGTCGTTGGCGATCCGGTAGCGATCGCCGAGCTCGCTACCTTCGTCGTGATCGAAGGTGACGCGATCGTAGAGCCGCGCGCGTAGTGCGCCGCTTCGTTGGACGCTGAGCTCGTCGAGTGACGCGGCGAGCACGACGTACTTGTCGACCTCCGCCTGAACCTCCATCTCGAGCTGCGTCGCCTCGCGATCGCTCTTCGCGCGCTCGGCGAGGTAAACGAAGTGGCTCACGCCTTCGATGAGCTGGCACATCGGATCGAGATCGGCACCATCGTCGATCTCGAATTGTCGGCGCGCCAGCATCGGCACACGCAGGCTCATCTCGAGCGTCCCGTCCTCGGCCTCGCGCACGAACAACGCCTCCCGCTCGCCGTCCTCTGCCGCGCGAAGGAACGCGTCGACGTCCGGTGCGCCCTCGATTTGGTAAAGACGCTCGAGCGCCTTTTGCACCGTCATGGCGAGCGCGCGTTCCCGCACGAGACCAACGCCATTTCCCTCGAGCGCGGACCGGCCTGCGCCGTGGGTCACTGAATACCTTTGCTGCCGCGCATCGGAACGAAGCCATGCGCATGCAGCTCGTTCGCGAGCGTGCTGCTGCCGGTCTTGAGCCAGCGCTCGTAGAGCTTCAGGACACCGGTCGCACCCGGGGCGCTTTTGGCTATCGTCGAGTCGGCGACCTCGGAGATGATCTGCACGATCGACTCGAACTTGGTCGAGAGCTCCCCGAAGATGTCGACCGTCTTGTTCGCGTCGTCGGCCGCCGGCACGAGCAGCATGGAGGACGCGGCGCCGTAGGCGGTGGTGCCGATCCCGAAGAGGTATGTCTTCTCGACGCCGCGTGCGACGAAGTGGTCGCCAAAGAACCCGCACGAGTAAAGGACGGCGTCGCCGAGCATCCGCAGGCGATCGAATCGCTCGCCGGGCTCGACCGTGTGGAGCGCCTCGTCGAGTAGGAACGCGAGTGGGCGCTCCATGTGGCTCTTTGCCGCATGGTCAGGCCGCGCGTAGTCGGTGAGCAGGCCTACGACGTAGCTCGTTGCGCCATCCGTCACCTCGACGCCGCGGCTCTTGATGGCGTCGTCCACGACTTCCTCGAAAAAGCCGGTAATCGAATTGGTGGCGATGATCGTCGACATGAATAGCCTCCATTCAGCCTTCCCAGATCCTTAGGGGTCGTGGAGAAAGAGTGCAATTTCGCGACCATCCGTTCCGGTCTGGAAGGGACTCCGTCAGCACTCACCGGCGGCGGGTGCCAAGGGCTCGGGCCCACACCCACACACGACCGCACCAAATCTCGGGCGAATTCGCATCCCCTGGGGACAACTCACTATTTTACGACTTGCTGGCGGGTCGCTTTGTGAGCCGCTGCCCCTTGACCTGGCGCGCTCCGCGATTATGTTGCGCCCCGGTCGTTAGCACTCGCCTAGATCGAGTGCTAGCAATCGACCGCCGCACTTCGCGGAGCCCCAGACAGCACGCGGGCGCCGCTCAGAAACCACCCGAAACAGAACAAGGAGCTCGAACACCATGGCGAACATTCGGCCGTTGCAGGACCGCATCATTCTCAAGCGCGTGAAGGAAGAAGAGAAGTCGAAGGGTGGAATCATCATCCCCGACACCGCCAAGGAGAAGCCCATCGAGGGCGAGGTCCTCGCTGTCGGCAACGGCAAAATCATGGATGACGGCACGGTCCGTAAGCTCGACGTCAAGGTCGGCGACCGCGTCCTCTTCGGCAAGTACAGCGGCACCGAAGTGAAGATCGACGGCGAAGAGCGTTTGATCGTCCGCGAAGAAGACGTCCTCGGCGTCATCGAGAAGTGAGCCCGCGCGCGCCCGCTCGGTAACCCGCTTACCCGGCCGACGCGCCCCGCCCTTCTTTCCCACTAGAACTTCATCTCCAAGAACTCAGAGGTCACGAACATGGCTGCAAAAGAAATCGTCTACACCGAACAAGCTCGCAATCTCATCCTCGCCGGCGTCAACGCTCTCGCGGACGCAGTGAAGGTCACGCTCGGCCCCAAGGGTCGTAACGTCGTCATCGAGAAGAGCTTCGGCTCGCCGACGGTCACCAAGGACGGCGTCACCGTCGCCAAGGAGATCGAGCTCGAGAACCGCTTCGAGAACATGGGCGCCCAGATGGTCCGCGAAGTCGCGAGCAAGACCTCGGACGTCGCCGGCGACGGCACCACGACGGCCACCGTCCTCGCGCAGGCGATCTACCGCGAAGGCAGCAAGCTCGTCGCCGCGGGTCACAACCCGATGGAGATCAAGCGCGGCATCGACGCAGCCGTCGTTTGCCTCGTCGAGCAGCTGAAGAAGATGGCGAAGCAGACCAAGGATCCGAAAGAGATCGCTCAGGTCGGCGCCATCTCGGCGAACGGCGACAAGGAGATCGGCGACAAGCTCGCCGAGGCCATGGAGAAGGTCGGCAAGGAAGGCGTCATCACCGTCGAAGAGAGCCGCACGGCCGAGACGACACTCGAAGTCGTCGAAGGCATGCAGTTCGATCGCGGCTACCTCTCGCCGTACTTCGTCACCGACCCGGAGCGCATGGAAGCGGTCCTCGAGGATCCGTACATCCTCATCTCCGAGAAGAAGATCTCGAACATGAAGGACCTCCTTCCTGTCCTCGAGGCGATTGCGCGTCAGCAGAAGCCGCTCGTCATCCTCTCCGAGGACATCGAGGGCGAGGCGCTCGCGACGCTCGTCGTCAACAAGCTCCGTGGCACGCTTCACTGCGCCGCCGCGAAGGCCCCGTTGCCGGCGCGCGCCAGCAGCACGTCGGCCAG
>CAXSGV010000312.1:0-8325 GCA_964236615.1 uncultured Polyangiaceae bacterium | reverse complement strand
CAACGCGAGCTCTCGGTTCGCGCGCAGGAAGATCGGAGCGTCTCCTTCGGCGCCGAGGGGACGGCCAACGCGACGACCGAGGACAGCCGCGCCGTGCCGGCCGTGGCCGCTGCGCCCGTCGCGCCCGTCGCGCCCATCGCGCCCATCGCGCCCATCGCGCCGAAGCCTTTGCCCAACGGCCACGGCACGAACGACGCGGACGGCGAGGGGGATGGCTCGCGCGGCGCACGCGTGCTCTCGCCCTGGATCGTCGTCGGCGGCGGCGGGCTCACGGTGGCCGGCGCGGTGCTCACCGGATGGTTCGGGCAGCAAGCTGTCGATCAAAAGCACGAGTTCGATCAGAGCCCTTCGAACGAGCTGCTCGACGCCGGGCGTCAGAACCAAACGCGCGCGAACGTCATGCTCGGTGTGACGATCGGCGTCGCCGCGCTCACGGCGTGTGCCGCGCTGTTCTTCGTGCGTTGGACCACTCCGGCGAAGACGTCGGCCGGTGTGACGTTCGAGCCGGCCCAACTGCGGCACCGCTTCCAATGAGCGGCCGCGACGTGCGCACGTTCCTCGTTACGGGCTGCGCACTCGCGTCGTCGCTCGTCGTTGCATGCACCGTATGGAACGGCGTGGTGCTTCCCACCGACGACGCGGGTGCGCGTGCGGACGGCTCGAGCGACGCGAGCACCGCGGGCCGTTACGCGGCAGAAGTCACGCGAGATGCGCCGCTCGCGTACTGGCGGTTCGCAGCGATCGAGAGCGGCACCACGAGCCTTGTCCGGGACGTGACGGGGCACGGCAAGGTTTGCACGCTGTCGAGCGGCGCGACGTTGACCGACGGCGCGTTTCCTGGTGCCCGCGCCGTGCACGTGGGTGAGGGCGACGAGGTCGTGTGCTCGAAGAGCAACGAGGACGACTTCGCGTTTCCAGGGCGCGCGCCCTTCAGCATCGAAGCGTTCTGCGCCCTCGACGCACGCGGCCCTTTGAGCACGAGCGAGTACCACCATCTCTTCGATCGCATGGCCGGTGACTCGCCGAGCAACCGTCGTGGCTACTACGGCTACCTTCGCCGCGACGCAAACGAGAGCGCATGGACCTTTGCCTTCGAGATCTGGCAGGGCGACGGCGGTCTCGACTTCGTCGGCGGTAACCTGGCGGCATCGTTTGCGCCCGCGGTTTGGATCCACTTCGCGATCACGCGAGACTCGAGCGGTGCCGAGGCGGTTTACGTCGACGGCAAGCTGCTCGGCCAGGGCGTCGCACGCGACACGCCGCGCACGACCAACGTTCGGCTCGTCGTCGGTACCAACCAAAACGGATCGTGCTGCAGCTTCAAGGGCAACATCGGCGAGCTCGCGGTGTTCGACAAAGCGCTGTTGCCGGAAGACGTCACGCGGCACGTCGCCGCCGCGCGCCTCGACGGCTTCGTCACGCCGTAGCCCTACCCGCCGTTCGCGCCGTTCGCGTACGGGTTGTCGTGTAGCTTTCGCCCGCGCGCCGCTTTGACGGGGGGAGGCTTCGGCGCGACGCGCTTGCCGCTCGTCGAGGCGTCAGCGCGCAGCACCGGCGGCGGGGCCACCGGATCGAGCGAAGAAAATGCGGACGTGGATCCTGGTACCGACAGCGAGGGCGACGAAGCCGTCGCCGTCGTCGTGAACGCCAGGGGCGCGGCGTCCGCTTGCTCGACACGCGACGGGTGTCTGAGCAAGAGCAGAACGATGCCGGCAAGGGCAAGCGTGACGACGAACGCGGCGAGCACGACGACACGCGGTAGACCGTGCCGATGCGCGGGTAGCGCATGCGTCGACGCCGGCTCGCCGCTCTCGTGCGCCTCGCGCTTCGTCGCCCGCGAGAGTGTGCTCCGGCGTGCTGCGCGGATCGCCTCGCGGCGTGCCTCGACTTGATCTCCCAGGTGGGCGCGCACGCACGCCACCACCGCCTCCGCGCTCGCCGGTGGTACGGCCGACGAGAGCCGTTGTTTGAGCTCGAGGGCGGTCGGAACCCGCATGTCGGGCTTCGCCTGCAGCGCATCGTCGAGGACGCTCGCGAGCTCCGGCGAGACATCCGTGAGCGGCTCGACGTCGCCGACCATCAGCGAGATCCAAATCGACGCATCGTCGTTGCCGGTGATGGCCGGGCGTCCCGCGAGCGCTTCGTAAAGGACGAGCGCGGACGCGAAGACGTCGCTGCGTCGATCGAGGGGCTCCCGCCGCCCTTGCTCCGGTGACATGTACCGGAGCTTGCCCTTGAGCGCGTCGTCCTTCGTGATCGTCAGTCGCTCGGTGGCCTTCGCGATACCAAAGTCGATCAAGCGCGTCACACCGTCGAGACCGACGATGATGTTCTGAGGGCTCACGTCACGATGCACGATGGACAGCGACAGCCCATCGGGATCGGTGGCCTCATGCGCGGCGTGCAGGCCTTGCAACGCGTCGCCCAGCACGCGCGACACGATGTCGGCAGGGAGCAGCTCACCGCGTGCACGCGCGGCCGCCAGAAGCGCGGCCAGGGAGACCGACTCCACGTAGTCCATCACCAGCGCGAGCTCGCCGTCGGTGTCCACCACGTCGACGATCGGCACCACGTTGGGGTGGTGCACGTTCGACGAGAGTCGCGCCTCGTCCACGAACATCGCCCGCGAGTCCGCGTCCGCAAGGAGGTGGCGGTGAATCCGCTTGATGACGACGAGCCGGTCGAAGCCCGCTGCGCCGAGCCGCCGCGCGAGGTGGACCGTCGCCATTCCGCCGGTGGCGAGCTCGAGGAGGACTTCGTAGCTCGCGAGGAGAGCTGTCTCCGATGTCCGCAAGGTAGAAGAGCTTACACCGTTCGGGCCGTCCGCACCCGGGGTGGTACCCTGACCCGGGCCGATGGACCACGCCGAGGACGACGACGCCCCCATCGTTGATCGCGTCCGCCGCGGCGATAGGACGGCGTTCGACGTTCTCGTCGTGAAGCACCGGCCGCACATCGAGCGCCTCGTTGCGCGCTACGTGAAGGACACCGAAGAGGCGCGCGACGTCACACAAGGCGTATTTTTGCGCGCCTTCGAGCACCTCGCGTCCTTTCAGGGGCGCGCGTCCTTCCGAACGTGGTTGCACCGCGTCGCCATCAACACGGCGATCAACTACCGCGCGACTCTTCCCCTGTCGTCGTGGCTCGAGCTCGAGGACGACATGGCGTTCACGCGCTCACTCGGGACGACGCGTGTCGTCGCCGCCGATCTCGCCCGCAAGGTGCACGCGCGCCTCGCCGAGCTGCCCCCACAGCAGCGCCTCGTCGTCGAGCTCCGGCTCTTTCACGATCTCGCGTTCGCGGAGATCGCCACGATCGCCGGCTGCTCGGAGAACGCGGCGAAGGTGAGCTTTCACCACGGCGTGAAGCGGCTCCGCGAGCTCGCGCCGAAGGACTGAGCCCGGGGGATCAGCGCGCGGCCGCGCTAGCGCTTTGCTCGTCGTCGCGCGATCGCGGCGCTCAGTGCGAGACCGAGCGATACGAAGAACGCGCCGCCATCGAACCGCGCATGCGCACGCCGGGCGACTCCGCAGCCGTCGTCGTCGCCAGAGTCCTCGCTCGCAGTGGGTGAGCCGCCCGGCGGCGGCGTGGCCGGGCCAGAGGGCGCAGCACCGGCACCGTCGGTTTTCACTGCGGCACCGACGTAGCGCACGGACCCAAAGTATTGCGGCGCGCCCCAGCCTGCCGCGTCGCTCCACGCGGGCCCATCGATCGACGCACCGAATCCGGCGCCGTTCGACGGTGCGCAAACGATGCCCGTCGCCGCGCGACCGCAGAGATCGTCTTTGCCGTCGTGGTTCACGTCGGCCATTCCGATGGTCGTGTATTGCTGCGGTTTGTTCCAGCCTTGCGCGTCGGTCCACGTAGGCCCCGGGATCGCTGCACCGAACGCGCTCCCATCGAACGTGTGGCACACGAAGGCGGACGCATCGCGGCCGCACACGTCGGCGCGCCCGTCGCCATTCACGTCGCCGTAGACGATCGTCGTGTAGTGCTCTGGCTTCGCCCAACCCGCGGCGTCGCTCCACGCGGGGCCGACGATCTCGGCGTCGAAGCCGTCGCCTTTGGAAAGCACGCAGTGAAGCCCGTCGGCGCCGCGGCCGCAGAGGTCGGCCTTCTTGTCGCCGTTCAAGTCGACGAAGCGCAGCGTCGATCCCGTCGCGGGGACCGACCAGCCCTTGGCGTCGCTCCAGGCGGGACCGTCGACCTTCGTCGGGAAGCCGCTGCCGTCGGATAGATAACAAAGGACGCCGGTCGCGTTGCGTCCGCAGACGTCGTCCTTGCCGTCGCCGTTCACGTCCGCGTACTGGATGGTCGCGTAGTACTCGGGCATGTTCCACGACGTGGGATCGCTCCACAGAGGGCCCTTGACCGCGGTCGGGAACCCTTGCCCGTCCGACAACCAGCACTCGATGCCGAGGTAGCCACGGCCGCACGCGTCCGCCTTGGCATCGCCGTTCACGTCGGGGAGCTGCAGCGTCGAGTAGTACTCGGGGGAATTCCAGCCTTCCTTGTCGCTCCACGCGGGGCCCGCGATGGTCGTCGGGAATGCGTTGCCGTCGGAGAGCTGGCACGTGAAGCCGCCCACGCCGCGGCCGCAGACGTCGGCCTTGCCGTCGCCGTTCACGTCGGCAAACTGCACGGTGGTCGACGTGCTCGCGTCGCCCCAGGCGGCGTCGGTCCAGGCCGGGCCCTTGATTTCGGCAGCTTTTGCCGGGCCGAGGAGGTCGCATACGACGCCGTCCTTCGATCGCCCGCATACGTCCGACGTGCCGTCCCCGTTCACGTCGGTGTTGCTCCGTCGCTTGATGGCGGGGAACGTCGGTGCGGCTTCGCCCGTCGCGAACGCTTGTAGGGCGGCGAGGCTCCCGTTGAAGACGTCGTGATCGAGCGTGCCGTTGCCGTCGCTGTACTGCCACGCCGTCCAGTTCGACCAGCCGTTGGGGATCGTAGGGCACACCGGGCCGTAGGCCGCGATCACGAGCGGGTACTGACCGAACGTCGTGTCGCCGACATGGTCCTGCCAGAAGTACGCGCCGGTGTAGATCCACGGGCGCTTGCCCGTGCCTGCCTCGACGATCTGAAGCCAGTGCCGCAGCTTCGCGGCGACGGTCGCGGGCGCTTGGCCGCCGGCCGCTTCGACATCGGCCATCACCGGGAGATCGCCGTTGCCCAGCTTGCCGACGGCTTTCACGACGACGTTGGCTTGTGCGACCTCGTCCTCGCCGGGCTCGAAGAACTGGTAGCCGCCGCGCATCACATTGAGCGCTTTCATCGACGACCAGTTGCCGGCAAAGCGGTTGTCGATGCCGCCGAGGCCATCGCTGATGCGCGCGTAGCCGAAGACCACACCACCTGCTTTGGCGGCTGCCCAGTCGAACGCGCCTTGGTACGTCGAGACGTCGCGCCCTTGCACGGGCCCATTCGCGGACGCGCCGCACTTGACGGTGAGCGCCTCCGACGTCACGCCCACGTCCTCGTGGCCCGCGCTCGCGACCCCACCTGCATCACCGCTGCAGCCCGATCCCGCCGCGAGCAGAGAGCCCACACAGGCGAGGGCGACTCTCTTCGGGACGTAGGTCATGTTCGGCCGCCAGCGAAGATCGTGCCACCCGCCGCCGCGAACGTGAGGGCTACGTGCTCTGTTTTTTGCGAGCCGCCGCTGTGCGTAGCGGACGCGCGCACGTTCAGGACGGAGGTCCTGTCAGTGGTCACGGTACCCATGCTCCGAGCGTACGCGGCAAGCATGCACGCTCGCGAGCGCGATTAGTTGGCGAGCGTGCGCATTCGCCCGACGAAGAGCTCCCAGTTGGGAACCGATTCGCGCGGCGCCAAGTCGTAAGGAGCAGCGAACCCGAAGAGCGTCGCTCCGGCGTGGACGAAGCCGCGGTCGTCGCCGGAATAACCAATCTCGCTCGAGAACGGAGGCATCGGCGTGGGCGCGCTCAAGGCGGACCACACGACGCCGTCGCGCGAGGTCGTGTACACGAATGCGGGATCGCTAGCATGGTTGCGGAGGAGGCCGACCATGACGTAGCGGCGCGTCGACGCATCGAATTTGACGTCGACGCTCCCGAGGTCGACGCCGGTGAAGACCGCCGCCGTCCAGGCGACCCCATCGATGCTCGTCGTGTAGTAATTGCCGGGCGGCGTCGCCGTCGTGTCGTTGTACCAGAGGTGCAGCGTACCTTCGCGAAGGACGACCGTCGGCTCGCCGGCGCCGTAGCAGGTGTTCGCGTTTTGCTTCAAGCACGCGACCTTCGGTTGTTGGATGAAGATCGGCTTGCGATTGCCCGGATCGACAACCCAGTTGGAATCGAGATTCGAATTGCCACCGATGAAGTGGGCATACGGGCCGTCGATGGTGAGCGAGCGCGCGACCGAATTCACGGTAGCCAAATAGGAGCCACCGGGTCCGCCGTCGAAGCTGTTCGACGAATGAAAGAGATAATAGAAGGTTCGGTTGCCGAGGTCGCCCGGCGGCGCGAACCGGAGCACCGAGGGATCGCAGGTGTGCTCGAGCTTGCCCTGGAGCGCCGCTGGCATGAAGAGGACCGTCGTCGGCGCGGACCACGTCGTGCCGTCCTTCGAGGTCGTGTACGCGATCGAGTCGCCCAGGTGCACCCCGTCGTTGTTGCAGGCGAAGAGGTGGTACGTCGTCCCGTCGAACACGATGCTCGGTGCGTAGGCGTACCCGCCACCGTTCTGCCCGTTGACCTTGGGAAGCGCCTTGGCGGGACCGTTCGACCGGAAAGACATACCCATCGTCGTCGGCCGTTCGAGAGCCACGTCCCATCCGGTGCCCGTCGGCGCGAGCGCCGTCGGCCCGCGGCGGAGGATCGTTTGGTAACGATCGGCGCCGCTGAAGATAGCGACCTCGGTCGACTTCGATGCGGTCCCCTCGCGGGCGATGGCGTAGAGATCGGGAACGCCGTCCGCGTTGGCGTCGGCGACACCGAACGACGCTCGCGCCCGCGCTCCCGCGCCGCTGTTGATGGGCGCGTCACCCGAGGGAATCGAGAGAGACACCGCGTCGTGGGCGAGGACCGTTTGGTACTGGTCGGCGCCATTCAACACCGTGATCTCGTCGGTCTTCGCCGCACCACCGCCGAGCGACGACCGGCCCGCGGCGATCACGTACAGATCGAGGAACCCGTCGCGGTTGGCGTCGGCCAAAGCGAACGCGGGGACGTCGTCGACGGCCACGTTCGTCAGCGCGGTGGGAGCGTGCTCGAGGAAGCGATCGAAGGCGTGCCCGCCGTCGAGCACATGGACCTCGATTTTGCCGGAGCCGGTGCCCACCGACGAGATGGCGTAGACGTCGACGTGCCCGTCGGCGTCGAAGTCACCCAGGAGGAACGTGGTGGAGCGGTCGGTCCCGACAGCCCCGAGCGCGGTTGCCTCGTGCAGGTTGAAAACGGTGTAGTGGCTGGCGCCAGAGAGCGCGTGGATCTCGGTCTTCCCGGTTCCTGCGCCCGCGCGGACGATCGAGAAGAGGTCGGCGATCCCGTCGCGATCGAAGTCGGCCACGTGAAACTCGACCGCCGCGTCATCGCCAACGGGCGCGAAGCCCGTTCGCTCGTGAAGGGTGAAGCCATCGAAGGCGCCGCCGATCGCGTGCAACCCCACGGCGTCGACGCCGGCGCCGCTCTTGTTCACGGCGAACAGGGCGACCGCGGATTGCCCGGGGATCGGCGGTAAGGCGGCGGGGCCAGCGTCGGTGCCGGTGCCGGTCGATGAAGCGTCGAACGTTCCGCCGTCGGGCGCGCCGGTGGCAGCATCATCGCTGCTGGAGCACGCTGCTACCGCCGCCACCGCCGCCAAGGCAAGCGTCCACCATGGGCGCGGGCTCGACGCGCGACTCGATCGATACCGTGACATCTCGCGGGTCAGACTAGCAGTTGAAGTCGTCGGCGATGACCACCCTGATGGCGCGTCACCGTCCCGCCCGAAGATCGAGCGCGCCGCTCGCGTCGAGGGAGACGACGATGGGACGACCGCCAAGGGAAGGGTCGCGCGCGAGCAGCGCCGCAAGGGGGACACGACGCGCTCTTCGATCCCGCGTTTGAGTGGCCGGGCGCCGCGTGTCGGGTGCCACCCGAGCTCCGCGAGATGCGCGCGGGCCGCCGGCTCGACGCGGAGGTCGATGTTGCGGCGAACGAGGCCGGTACGCTTTTTCACTTTCTCGATCTCGAGATCGACGATCTGTAGGACGTGAGCGGGTTCGAGGCGGCGAAACGGCACGACGTGATCGATCCGGTTGAAGAGCTCAGGGCGGAAGTGCTCACGGACGTGGCGCACGAAGTCGTCGCCGCGGCCGAAGCC
>CAXSGV010000311.1:0-8343 GCA_964236615.1 uncultured Polyangiaceae bacterium | reverse complement strand
CTCTCCTCGCTACGCAAGCGGATGCGCGAGCGTGCTCACCGCCCAGCTGCTCGCCCGCGGTCGCAGCACCGACGCCCGGCGCTGCTGCGCTCCCCGCAGGCACCCCCGCACTTCCTTACAAGTTGCCGAGCGGGTCCGGCAGTAGCAGCGCGACGACGTTCCGCGTGCTCGATCCCGGCGGCGCCGAGACGCCCACGACGTCGAAGCCCGATCCGTGGTGGGCCGGCGGGCACCTCCTCGCCCCCAACGCGGCGCTCGCCGCGGGCACCGGGTACCATCTCACGTACGTCGAGTCGTGCGCGGCCGGAGCGACTGCAGGCGAAGTAAAGACAGCGTTCGACGTGTCTGCGGCCGTGGCGTTACCGACGGCTGCGGGGGCGGTTCACGGCACCAACCGCGTCGTCGGAAAGCGCAGCGTGGGGACGTCGAGCGGCAGCTGCACGTCGAGCATCGATGCCGTGGCGATCGACGTTCGCGTGACGCCGACGCCCGAGCTTCGTGCGTTCGCGCCGGTCACGAGCTTCAAGATCTACGTCGACGGCCGGGAGTCGCGGGACACCTACTACGGCCGCGCGACGGTCGACGCCGACGGCCTCGTCGTGACCACGCTCCACGCCGCCTGCGGCACCCGCGACTCGAGCGACGACAATGGCCCTGAGCTCGGGGTCCACAAGGTCGGCGTGCGCGCGCACGTCGCCGGCGCGGCGAGCGATCCTGCCGAGCTCGTCACGTACATCAACTTCTCGTGCACCGACGACACCGTCGAAGTCGACGGCGGCGTTCCCGACTCCGACGCGGGTGCCGTGACGCCCGACGCCGGTCCGCCGCCGGTCAACGGCTCCGACAGTGGTGTGGTGCTCGCGAACAACGACGACAGCACTGGCAGTGGCTGCTCCACCTCGGGCTCTTCGGGCAAGCCCGCGGGCGCGTTCGCCATGCTGATGGCCGGCCTCGCGCTCTTGGCCGCGCGCGCCCGCCGCAAGTCGCGCTAAGCGAGCGCGCTAATCGCAAGCCGGGGCTTTAGGCCTGGAAGCCGCGCACGACGCGGCCGACGCCGTTCTCGAGGGTACCGATGGCGACCAGCGCGCCGTCGGGATCGAGCCACGCGTGCGGACCTTCGCCGAGCGGCGGCGTGAACGCGGCCGGATCGACGGGACGGCCCGCGCGTGCGTCGAGGGTCGCAGGCGAGGTGAGCTGCACCATCGGAAGCGCGCGCGCTGCACCGACCTCGAGCGGAAGAAGACGTGCCGCGAGGTCGGGCGCATCGAGAGGCGCGGCATCGTCCAGCGTGAATGATCCCGAGCGCGTGCGCCGCAACGCGCTCAGGTGACCTGCCGCGCCCACGCCAGCGGCGAGATCACGCGCGAGCGAGCGCACGTAGTAGCCCTTCGCCGCGGTCACCTCGAGATCGATCGCCGGCGGATCGGCGCGGGTGGCGAGCGCGTGGAGCGCGATCACGCGCACCGGACGGGGAGGGAGGTCGAGCGTCTCGCCCCGCCGCGCGGCCTCGTACGATCGCACGCCGTCCTTTCGAATCGCCGAGATGACGGGCGGCGCCTGGAGCACGCGTGCGCGCTCCGCGGCGAGAGCGTCGTCCAGGCGCGCTTGCCAATCGGCGGGCGGAGGGCGCGTCTCGTTGGGCGAGCCGTCGGCGTCGAGCGAGTCGGTGCCGACGCCGAGCGCGATCGTGCCGAGGTAGCTCTTGTCGGCCGCGGTCAGGTACGGAACCAGCTTCGTGGCCTCGCCAACTGCGACGACGAGAACACCAGTCGCCATGGGATCGAGCGTGCCTGCGTGACCGATCTCGCGTGTCTTCAACGTGCGCCGCAGCCTCTGCACGACGTCATGGCTCGTCATGCCCTGCGGCTTGTCGACGACGAGGACCCCCTCGGGGCGTCCCTTCACCCGAACCAGACGGAGCGACGCTCGCCGACCGCGCGATCGAGCATCGCTTGAATCGTCGCGCGCACGCGCTCCGCGAGCTGACCCACGAGGATCTCGTCGTCGGCCGCTTCGGGGCCGTACTCGCTGAGATCGACGAGATCGCCGAAGAGCATCTTCCACTTCGTCGGCGCGGGGGCGAGCCCGGCAGGACCGAGCCACGGGAACGTGGGCGTGACGGGGATGTACGGGATGCCGAGCGCGCGCGAGAGGTACTCGACACGAAAGAGCATCGGGTTGGCTTCCTCGGCACCGATGATCGCGACGGGCACGATCGGCGTCCCGGTGCGCAGGCACAATTTGATGAAGCCGCCGCGTCCGAAGCGCTGCAGGCGGTAGCGCTCTTTGTAAAGCTTGCCGATCCCTTTGACGCCCTCGGGGAACACCGCGACGAGCTGCTCCTGCTGGAGGAGTCGCTCCGCGTTCTCCTGGCATGCGCGCACGGCGCCGATGCGGTTGGTGAACGAGCCGAGGAAGGGAAAATGGAAGATGAAGTCTTCGGCCAACCAACGCACGTCGCGCGGGTGCGGGTGCTCGCGCTTGATGGCGGTCTTGAGCATCACCCCGTCGTAAGGGAGCGTGCCCGAGTGGTTCGCGACGAGCAGGCAGCGGCCCGTCGCGGGGACCTTCTCGATGCCCTCGGTCTCGCAGCGGAAGTATTTCTCGTAGAGGAAGTTGAAGACGGGGCGGACCTTCTGCTCGTAGATCGGATCGAAGCCGAAGTCGTCGACCTCCTCCGATCGATTGCGCATTCCGAGCCGGCCCCACTTGCGCAGGTAGAAGTCGGTCGAGAGCAGCTCGCGCGCCGTGTCGAAGACAGTCGCTTCGCCGTCGAGCGGTGGGATCGTGCGCAGCGACGGCGGTGGCGCGGACGGCCGCGTCATCGGGATGTGCTCGTCGTCGTCGTCGTCGTCTTCGTCTTCGTCACCCGAGTCGGGAAGCGCGTGCTGCGACGCTGCATCGATCAGGCGATCGAGGCGCGCTTCGAGCGCGCGGATCTGCTCGGCAACCTCCGTGTCGTCGTGCGGAAGGCCGGGCGGAATCGACGAGCGCGTCCGCGGAATGTGCGCGACCTCGGTGTCGGGCGTGTCGTCGTCGTCGTCGTCACCGCGGGAACGGCCCGCACCGAGCGGCTCGGTGGGCGGATCGCTCGAAGGCGGCACGGAGTCGGGAGCGACCGACGCCGGTTTCGTGTTGGCGGTGTTGGCGGTCTTGGCCGAAACGACCTCGACGACAGGCGCGGGCTTCGTGCGGCGTCGCGGCTTGTGCGCGCGCGTCGCACCGCGCTTGGTGGCGGGCGCCGGAACGCTCCTCTTCTTTTTGGTCATGCCGGGTTCTCCTGAAGGAGCCTCACGTCACGGAGCCTCTGCGCGCTCGTGTAATCGAGCAACGCCTCACGCGTGGTGTAAGCCGCGCGAAAGCCCATGCGCTCGCGCGCCTTCACGCCGTCCGCCACGCACAAGAAGCGAAGGTACTTGAGGAAGGTCGGCGGCGCCTCGGCGACCTGCGCGAGCCAACCGATCGCGCACATCGTTTCGGCGATCGGGTGCGGCACCGGCAGCGCAATGCGGCCCGCGAGCTTGATGACCGTCGAGAGCGGCAGAACGCCGTCGCCCACGATGTTGTAGACGCCCGGCACATCGCGATCGATCGCGAGCTTGAACGCGGCGATGGCGTCGACCTCGTGCACGAATTGCAGCAGCGGATCGAAGCCCATCATGCACGGCACGAGGCGGCGCGCGAGGTAGCGCGTCATGTGGTTTCGGACCGTCGGACCGAGGATCGTGGCGGTGCGAAGAACGGTGACGGTCGCGCCCTGCGCCGCCTTGCCGAACTTCGCGGCCTCACGCTCGGCGTCGATCTTGTCGGCGAAGTAGGGCTCCTCGACATCGGCGCGAAGCGGGTGCGCCTCGGAAAGGAAGTTCGGGTTCGACGGGTGCGCGCCGTAGAGCGCCGTCTGCGACCACATCACGAGCTTGTTCACTTGCGCGTGACGGGCGGCAACGAGCGCGTGCCGCGTACCGACGCTCTCGAGCTCGTGCGCGAACGCCGTCGCCTGCGTCGGCTCGGACAGAAAGGCGAGGTGCACGAGCGTCTCGACCCGCTCGGCCGCGAGGATCTCGGCGAGCCGAGCCTCGGAGGTCGGCTGCGTGAAATCAACCTCGTAGTTGCGAGTTTTTGGGCCGGCGGTCGACGGAACTTTGACGTCGACCGCCACGATCCGCTCGATGCGGTCATCCTCTTCGAGGAGTCCGATCAGGTTCGCGCCTAGAAAAGAGGCGGCTCCCGTGAGGGCGACGACGGCGCGCGGCGGGCGATTGCCCGTGGGGCGCACGGCGATGGGAAGCTCCGCAACGCTGGGGGGCCGCTTCGGCGTGGACATGCGATCGGCCCGACCATATCCCGAAATGAAGTCCCTCGCATATGGCCACGATTGCGTTAGGCTTTTGTGTAGACCGTGAGCACCTCGAGCCATCCTGTGCCCCAGCGGCTCGGGCCCTACGAGCTCATTCAGCGCCTTGCAACCGGAGGGATGGCTGAGGTTTACCTTGCGCGTCGTGCGGGTCCGCACGGCTTTCAGAAGCTCGTCGCCGTCAAACGGATCCTTCCGCAGCTCGCACGCGATCTCGACTTCGTCGCGATGTTCGTCGACGAGGCCCGCATGTGCGCGCGCCTCGCGCACCCGAACATCGTCCAGGTGTTCGACTTCGGCGAGCACGAAGAAGAGCTCTACATGGCGATGGAGTACGTCGACGGCACGACCGGCGCGCGCCTGATTCGCGCTGCTGCCGGCGCGAATGAAGAGCTGCCGCTCGAGGTCTCGCTTCACGTCGCGCTCAGCATCTTGCGCGGGCTCGAGTACGCGCATGCAGCGAAGGACGATCACGGGCGGCCGCTCCACCTCGTTCACCGCGACGTTTCGCCGGGCAACGTGCTCATCGATCGCACGGGTGCAGTCAAGCTCACCGACTTCGGCATCGCGCGCGCGACCGAGTTCGAACGACGCACCGATGCCGGCCAGCTGAAAGGCAAGCTCGGGTACATGTCGCCCGAGCAAGTCGTCGGCAAAGAGCTCGACGCGCGCAGCGATCTCTTCACGCTCGGCATCGTGCTAGCGGAGATGATCACGCTCCGGACGATGTGAAGCGCGTCCTCCTCCGTGCCCTCGCCAAGGACAAGCTGCTTCGTTACCCGAATGCCGGGGCGTTCGCCGACGCGATCGAAGAGATCATCCGCCGGCGCCGGCTGCAGGTGGGGCCGGCGAAGCTCGCGGCTTTCGTCGAGCGGCTTCGCCTTGCTGAGGGCCCGCACGTCGACGGCGACCGCGAGCCGAGCCAGTCCACCGCCGTGCTCGAGGTCCCCGACAGCAGCTCACGCGAGACCGTGAAGGGTGACGACCTCCCGCCGTCGAGCGAGCTTCATGACGTGTCGCCGCAGATCTACCGCGTGAAGCGCGCCGACGGCTCCATCCTCGGACCGATGTCGTATCCGCGCCTCATCGAGCTCTTTGCCACGGGCCAGCTGTCGATGCGCGCGCATCTGTCACGCGAGACCGGGAGCTTCAAGCTCGCGTCGGAGTTCAGCGAGCTGAGTCGCTTCGTCTCGAGCCCCGCGCTTCGCTGGGACGACGAGCCCGAGACGGTCACCGAGCGCTCGCGGATCGATCCGTCGTCGCTTCCGTCGAACCTGTTTCAGCTCTCGCTCGAGCGCGAGACCGGCGTCCTCGTATTTCGTGATGGGCCACGCCGAAAGAAGATCTACCTCGTCGAGGGGACGCCCGAGTTCGTCGCCTCGACCGACAAGAAAGAGCTCCTCGGCGAGCACCTCGTCGCGCGCGGGCAGGTCTTGCGGATGGAGGTCGACATGGCGCTCGCGATGCTGCCGAAGTTCGGTGGTCGTCTCGGCGATGCCCTCGTCGGCCTCGGCGTGCTGCGTCCGATCGAGCTGTTTCGCGCGATCCACGAGCAGACGCAGGACCGCTTCGTCGAGGTGCTTCGGTGGAAGAGCGGCGAGATGAGCTTCAACCGCGGCGTGCGCTCGCACGAGGAGACCTTCCCGCTCGGCGTCGACCCCTTCGAGCTCATCGTGCGCGGCATTCACCAGGGCTACGATGTGGAGCAGCTCACGGACATGCTCGGGCCGATCGAGGACGACATCCTCGAGCGGGTCGCGCATCCGCCGGTCCGCGTCGAGTCGTTCCGCTTGCCGGAGCGCGAAGCCTTCGTTCTCAAAAAGGTCGACGGTCGCGGCACGATGAAGGAGCTCATCGAGAGCATGAAGTCCCTACGCGTCGCCGACGCCGAGGAGGTCATGCGCGCGGTCTTCATCGGCCTCTCGTGCGAGGTCCTTCGAAGCCTTCGCTGGACCTCGCTGCACCCCGAAACGGGCGTGCGCCGCGCAGGCGCCACCCCGGTGCGGCTGGGTCCGACGTAGACGTCAGATGTCGTAGCCGAGCGCGCGCACGATCAAGAAGGTGGTCGCGCTGATCGCAGCCGCGCCGGGAACGGTGAGGACCCAAGCCCATACGATGCGGCCCGCGACTCCCCAACGAACGGCGGAGAGCTTCCGCACCGTGCCGACGCCGATGATCGCGCCGGTGATGGTGTGCGTCGTCGAGACGGGGATGCCGAGCGCGGTGGCCGTGAACAGCGTGGCGGCACCCGCGGTCTCGGCGCAGAAGCCGCCAACGGGGGCGAGCTTGGTGATCTTCATGCCCATCGTCTTCACGATGCGCCAGCCCCCGCTCAGCGTGCCGAGGCCCATCGCGGCGTGGCAGCCGAGGACGACCCAGAAGGGAATGTGCTGCGCCTCGCCCGGTGCGGCCGCGGCGAGCTGGTGGTTCGCGATGAGCGCGGCGACGATGATGCCCATCGTCTTCTGCGCGTCGTTGCCGCCGTGACCGAGCGAGTAAAGCGCGGCCGACAAGAGCTGCATGCGCCGGAAGCCTTTGTCGACGGTGCGCTGCGAGCGGTTGCCGAAGATCAGCATCATCAGGCTCATCATGCCGAAGCCGAGGATTCCGCCGAGGACCGGGGACACGACGATGAATAGGGCAGTCTTCTTGAAGAACGCGGCGTCGAGCGAGCCGAAGCCGGCCTTGGCGACCGCGGCCCCGGCGAGACCGCCGAGCAGCGCGTGGGAGGACGAAGTGGGCAAGCCCCACCACCACGTGAGGAGATCCCAGATCACGGCGCCGACGAGCCCCGCGCCGACGAGACCCAGGGTGACGACCTTGGGATCGACACCCTTCGCGATGTTGCCGGCGACGTGGGTGCTGAAAATCAAGAAGGCGATGAAGTTGAATGCGGCTGCCCACAGAACGGCGACGTTCGGCGACAGGACGCGCGTCGACACGACGGTCGCGATGCTGTTGGCCGCGTCGTGGAAGCCGTTGATGTAATCAAAGGCGAGCGCAAGCGCGATGATGAGGATGAGCCCGACCGTCATGCGTACTCGAGCACCACGCCTTCGACGATGTTCGCAACGTCCTCGCAGCGATCGGTTGCCGACTCGAGGCCGTCGAAGATGTCACGCCACTTCATGACCATCAGCGGATCGTTGCCGGCGGTGAAGAGCTCGGCGATGGCGCGGCGGTAGACGTGGTCGGCCTCGTTCTCGAGGCGGTTGATCTCGACGCAGAGCGTGAGGATCTCGGGCGCCTTCACCATCGTGGGTAGGAGCGCGACCGCCTTCGTGAGCGCTTCGCAAGAGCGCACCAGAATCTCGGCGAGCTCGATGGCGTCGGGCGGTGCGACCGTGACCTTGAAGAGGATGATGCGCTCGGCCACCGCCTCGATGAAGTCGAGCACGTCGTCCATGCGGGTGATGAGGCCGTGGATGTCGTCGCGATCGAGAGGCGTGATCCAGTTCTCGTGGAGGCGCTTCACCGTCTGGTGGGTGATGGTGTCGCCCGCGGTCTCCGCGTTCTTGATCTTGCCCGCGAGGTCGATGGTCACTTTCGTGACCTCACCCACGGGTGCCCCCACCTCGGGGCGGTACATCGTTTTGGCCGCCTCGTCGGAGACGCGGAGGGCAGTGAACATCTCCAGCAGCAACTTCGACGCCTCCACGCTCTTGGAGGCGTGGTCGGAAAAGGCGCTGAAGAACGCTGCGTCCTTCTTCTTCGAGCCGAACATGCGGCTCTTATACGGCAGGTGCGCCGTTTGCCGTAGCGAGAAGCGGTCTATCGGGTGAGCTCGACCTCGTCGATGAGACCGTCGCCCGCTACGCTTCCGCCAGCCGATTTGAGCCCGTACGCCTTCATGCCGAGCTTCCCCGTGTCGAGCGTCAGGAGAACGTAGACGCTGACGAACGACGTTCCGCTGCCGAAGCCCGTGTTCTTCTCGTGGTAGGGTACCGCATCGGTTCCCGGCGCATACGCGCCAGCACCAGCGCCAGCGG
>CAXSGV010000310.1:0-8374 GCA_964236615.1 uncultured Polyangiaceae bacterium | reverse complement strand
CGTCGGGGTGCACCCGCACGACGCGTCGACGCTCGATGACGCCGCGTACGCCGAGCTCGATCTTCTAGCGCGCGATCCGGCGGTGGTGGCGGTCGGCGAGATCGGGCTCGACTACCACTACGACCACTCGCCCCGCGACGTGCAGCGCGCTGCGTTTGCGCGGCTGATTGGCCTCGCGCGCGCCGTCGGCAAACCCATCGTCGTGCACACACGCTCTGCGGCCGAAGAGACGCTCGCGATCCTCGAAGCCGAGGGGGCTCGCGACGTCGGCGGCGTCATCCATTGCTTCAGCGAGGATCGCCCCTTCGCGACGCGTGCGCTCGCGCTCGGGTTCTACCTCTCGTTCTCGGGCATCGTGACGTTCAAGACCACCGCCGCCATCCAGGACGTCGCGGGTTGGGCCCCGAGCGATCGAATCCTCGTCGAAACCGATAGCCCTTACCTGAGCCCCGTCCCGATGCGCGGTCGACCTTGCGAGCCTGCCTACGTCGTTCACACGGCGCGACGCGTGGCCGAGCTGCGGAAAACGAGCTTCGAGAACGTCGCGGAGCTGACCTCGGCCAACGCAGAGCGGCTATTCAAGCGCACATTCGGCGCATGACGTCCTGAGCAATGGTGCCTAGCGGCAAGGGCGCCGGCGCTGCATACTTTGTTCAGCGTTTTGCTCTCGAAATACGCATATGCACCCGCGGGCCTGACGTGGGCGGCCTCCTTCGTCCTGCACGGCTTCTTCGTCGTGGGTATCGGCTGGCTTGCGTTTCACTCGCTCGAAGAGCGCGCGAAAACGGCGGTGGCTCCAGCGCGCGCGCCGAGCGAAATCGCGGTCGAGCTCGAGCTGCCCGTGCTGTCTGCGGGAACGCTTCTCGCCGACCTGGAGAAGGATCCCGTCGGTGAAGCGCCGCGCCCCATGGGCGGCACCAGCGTTCCGCGTATCGACACGGGTGTGGCGGGCCACGGTGGCGATGGCAAGACGAAGTCGCCCGCAATCCATCTGGACGATCGCGACGAAGCTGCGCGCCTTTCGCCCGATCTCCTGAGCCGGCTCGATCGCGATCAGCAGCAACGCCTGCGCACTGCGAAGGAGCGCACCGCGTGGGAAGATCGTCGTGCGACGACGAGCCCGATGGAGCTGACGTTCCTCGCGACCGGAACGGGCCAGCACGCCGAGCGCCGCGCACCGAGCCCGACGGATCCGAGCCGAGGTGCGCAGCGCGCCGCGCAGGCTTCGCGTGCGGGTGGCGATCTCGGAGCCAATGACAGCGCCGTGGTCGCAACGGCAGGTGACGAGGTCGCGCGGCGAGATCAAGGCGCTTCACGACCTGGTGCGCTGATCGCATCGCCGGGCATGGGCGTGAACACGGCGCGCGCGGGGCTCGATCACCGCGCTTCGGCCGACGTCGCGCTCGGTCGTCCGATGGTGACGAAGAGCGCGGTCACGGTACCTGCGACGGCGCGCGCTCGTCCGCAGGACGACGTCGACACCGATCAAGAGGTCGCGACCACAGTGCAGTCGCTCGTGCATGCGAGCACGGCGGGCGGCGTCTTCGGAGATGGCGTCGGGGGCACGGCCGGCGGCGGCGATCCGGGGGCGGGCGGCGGGCCCACGGCCGGGTCACACCCGCGTCCACTCGGCCCCGGCGATGGTGACTGGTTCGATCTCGAGACCAACGACCCGCGTCTCGTCGACTACTTCCGCAAGATCCACCGCAAGGTCGATCCGCTCTGGGCCAATGCATTTCCCAAGAGCGCGATGCTCGAGCTGAAACAAGGCATGGTGATCCTCGAGCTCACGATCGATGCGGACGGCACCGCGCACGTCCACTGGCCTCCCGTGCGCCCGAGCGGCATCGACGAGTTCGATCGCAATTGCGCCGACGCTCTGCGGCGCGCGAAGAACTTCGGTCCGCTCCCAGCGTCACTCGGCCGTACCTCGCTCCGCGTGCGCGCCCCGTTCGTCGCGTCGAACCCGATCGTGAAGTAAGCGGCGAGCGGCGCGGTAGCGCGGGTCAGCTCACGGCGACGCCGAGGTCGCGTCGAAGCTCCGCAGCCGCATCGCTTGCCCAGAAGCTCTCGACCTCGGCCAAGCGCTCGGCGCCGTTCGGCTCCCGAAGAAGCACGTCCGCGGCGGTCGCGAGATCGCCTGACACGAGCAGCCCTGCGCGGCACGCGGTGAACTCCGCCGCTTGCGCCCAGCGGCGAAGGCTCAAGCGCATGCCGCGCTCGAGGAACTGATGGGCGAGATGACGGAGCGCCTGGATGTCTTCGGAACGCAGGACCGGCAGGATCGCGTCGCGGTTCAAGCGCGCGCGCTCGTGCGCGTCGTCCTCGAGCGGGAGATCAGGAACACCGATCAGCAGCGCCGCGACGAAGATGTCTTCGAGGTGCTGCACCGCGGGAACGAGCGTGCAGATGAAGTACTCCTCGCGGAACCAGGTGATGTGGCGCGCACACTGGAACGCGAGCTCGAGCGCGCTGCGCCCCGAGAGCATCTGACGACCCACGCGTGTGGCGGGTGGAATCGACGGAATGATCTCGAGGCCGTTGTCGAGCTCGGGCGCGAGGTACACCGGCGGGGCCATCAAGCCGAGCGTGGCGGCGGACCATTCGATCGCGCGTACGACGCTCACGGTCGATGTCGCCGGATCCTGCTTCGTCTTCGGATCGAGGCGAACCAGCGTGCCGTCGATGCGCATCGCCGACACGCGCGCGAAGAGCGCCGCTGACGCGATGACGGAGAAGATCTCGCCGATGGTGCGGTCTTGATGTGGATGGAAGAGAAACGAGCTCCACGCCGCGGTCGTCAGTGGCCGCTCGGGTCGCTGCAGCTGGTTGTTCTGGTACGCGCGGTAAAGCTCGCTCTCGATCGGCGTTGCTTGCTTCCGCCGCACGAGCACGGACGCTGTGCACAGCTGCGCGTCGACCAGACCCTGCGCGCCGAGGTGGAGGAAGCGCTCATGGAGGGCGTCTTCTTCGGTGAGCTCCGCGGGGGCCGTGCTCGCGAGAAACGACGGCGGCGTGGGGTGGTTGTCCTCGAGCTCCTGGACGCTCGACGGCTCTGCCCCTTCGTCGTCGTACTCCTCGCCGTAGGCCGGCGTGTTACGCATCGCCTGCACGTCCGCGGCGACGTCGCGCGGAGTATCGGGCGCCTCTTCCAGCTCCGCGTCGGAGATCTCGTGAAGGCTCGGTGTGCGCGCGGTGACCGGCCCCGTGTCCTCGTCGTCGATCTCTCCCGACGAGGGCGCATACGGATTGGTAGGCGGCGCTGGCGGCGCGAGACTCGGCGGCGCGCGGTCGGCGAGCGTGCCCGGATCGGAGAGCCAGGGGCTTCCGATCTCGCTGATCGTGATCGACGCTTTGGCTTCGTACGCCGAGCGGAGCGTCTGTTCGAGGCGGCTGATTTTGTCCGCGCTCAGCCCGAGCGCTTCGGCCGCAAAGTCGAGCCGCTCACGATCCTCGGCCGACATTCCTTCGTCGAGGGCTTTGGCAAAGAGCCTCGTGTACTCGGCCTCGAAGTCGCCCGGCTGAAAGCTACCCGTGTCCTCTATCGCAGCGAACGAAGGGGAGAATTGAAAGGGCTGGGGACGCCGGTCATCCATGAGTCGCGGTGGTTCTACCGGCCTTATCCGGTCGGCCGCGCGACCAAATGCTCAGCGCGCGGCGTCGCACTCTCGTTTGTGAGCGCGGTACCCATACCACGCACGAGCGCCTTGCATCTTGTAGATGGCGTGGGCGCATTTCACGTTGGTCGCAGCGCTGAACAGCGCTTCGGCGCTCGATGGACAGCCGGCCGTTCCGCCGATGTGGACGCTGTTCACCTGGAAGAGCCCGCGGTCGATCGAGCCGTTGCCGTTCTTGTTCGTCGCGCGCTCGTAGAACGACGACTCCCACTTCGCGGTGCACACCATCTTCGGAATCGCGTCCGACGTGAAGCCCGCGCTCGCGAGGAGCTGACGGAGCTCCGACTCGGGAACTTTGCGTCCCGCGAGCAGAGGCTCTTCACGCGTTTCGGAGGTGTCGCCCTCGTCATCGAGCGAGCCGTCGCCTTCGCCGCTGCACGCCGTGGCTCCGAGGAGCATCGCCACGGCAACCGTCCCGAGAATGCGCTTCGTCTTGTTCATCGAAGCCTACCCAGTGCACGGCCCACACCAACCCGCCTCTGCCGCTGATTGTGCCGGAGTTCGCGGCAGAACAGCGGGTGATGAATTGATCCTGAACCAAGACGACACCACCGGACCTGGATCGTCCAGGGATCGCTCCGCCTCCCAAGGGAGGTTCTCGTGTGCGTCACGTACGAGCCTCCATGCGTACTCTCACGATTGTCCTCGCTGCCTCGGTTGCCGTGTCCTCTGCCGCGTGCGGCGGCATGTTCGTTCCGCGCGATCCCGCGGGCCAGGCCGAGCCCAGTGCGCAGGGCGCGAATGCGCAAGGTGACGATCCCCCGTCGACCGCGTCATCGACGTCGGGCGCGTCCGGCGCGTCAGGCGCGTCAGGCGCGGGCAAGACCTCGACGACGACGACGACGGGGGCACCCGTGGCACCCGTGACGTCGAGCCATGTCTCTGTCACCGTGCGCAGTCAGTGCTCCAAGACGGTCCGCGTGTTCTTCGGCCAGAAGCCCAAGTTCGGCAGCGGCCGCACGTCGAGCGTCAGCTCGAATTCGGTCTCGAGCGAGAGCTTCAACGCCGGCGACATGATGTGGATCGTCGACGAGTCGGACAACGGTCTCGCAAGCACGACGGTCTCCTCATCGACTCACGAGATCGCGGTCGGAGCCGACTGCCGCACGCTCAGCGCGCGCTGATCAGGACGGCGCAGGCGGGGAGAGCGCGCGCGCGCAGAGAGTGGTCAGGGACGACAGACCTTTCCAGCATCGCCCGCGTCGATCGTGCTCGTGTCGCATTTCGGCGCATCGAAGGAACCCGTGAGCCGCGCGCCGTTGTCGAACGTGATGTCGTAGGTGCCTTGCACCGTCGCTGACGTGATCGATGACACGACGATCGTTCCCGACCTTCCGAAGTGGCTCGTACCGCCGACCTTGCACTGCGCGTCTGTCGTGTGGAAGGTCGCCCCGACCGTGAGCCCGGAGGTCGGCGTGATCGTGTAGGTGCCCGTTGGGAATGGCTTCGTCGTGCTCGTGATGTCGAGCAACAACGACGTCGTGGTCGCGTAGTCACCGGCGACGCAGAGAGGTCCACGGTCCGAGAGGACAATCCGATAGCCGTCGCTGCTGCCGCCTACGGTCGCGAGGGCCAATTGGTTGGTTATCGTGATCGGCAGCGAAGCGTCGGTCGTCGAAGTATCCGACGACCCGTCAGTGCCGCCGTCGAGCGGCGCCGCGTCGCTGCCGGGCGCGGAGTCCGTCGGGCTCGTGTCCGCTGCAGCAGACGCATCCGCAGGGGTGCTCGTCGTGTCGTCATCGCCACACGCGACGAGAATGCCGACCAACGCCAGAGAGAGAGGGACCGCTCGCAGAAGAGACTTCATGCCGTCCGCTTCGCAATGCGCGTGCCACTCGACGTTCGCGGCTGCAATCGGCCAGCGAGCGTCCGCTCTGCCATGACATGCGGGTCGCGGGCGCGGACGGAGCTCGAGTCGCGCCGCCCGCCCGGAGAGCGCTTCAGGGCCTGTGCGCGAGCCGAGACGCGACAGCGTCGAGTGCGGGCCCGACGCCCACGCCGCGATCGGTCGGGCAGAGAGAGCCGACGAGCGCGTTGGCGCCGAGCGCGCGTGCGACCTCGAGCTCACGCAAGCTCGGGTACGCCTTTGCGGCGACCTGCAACGTGAGCTTCCCGCCGTCTGCCGGGTTCGCGGAGCACAACGGAGAGGCCGGGTCGTCGGCGCAATCGCAAGCGCCGCCGCTCGGGGAAGTGGGTGAGAGCGCGCTGCAGTCCCGAGGCGTCGCGAGTGGAAACGTGCACGCGAACTGAAGGTCCTTGGCGCGGGTGTCGCGATCGTCGACGAGGCCGGCGCGCTTGCCGATCGACTCCTGCATGCGCGGGTCGGTCAGCGCGCGAGACCAGGCGGCGTCGTCGAGTGACACGGGGCTTCCATCCGAAGCGGCGGGAATGAGATCGTTCGGGATGCCCCCGATGACGACGAAGAGCACATCGTCCTTCGTGCGCGGGCCGAGCTTCAGGCTGCACGTCTCCTCCTGCGACGACCCTGGAAGCGCGGAGGCGAACAGTGGGTTCGTGCACTTGCCCTTTCCGACGTAAGAAAACGACGGAACGCCGCGCTCATCGGGCGGATGTTCGGTCGTACGATCGGGCACGCGCTCGGCGGTGAGGCCGCCGATGTAGCGCGCCAGTGGGAAGCGCGGATCGACGCCGAAGCGCCGACGCATGTCGAAGAAGCGCACGTTCGCAGGATCGGTCATGTCGGTCAGCTGTGTTGCGCAGCGCGCGTCACCCTGAGCCACCGCGAGGTAGCAAGACCTGCACGCGTCCGATGCCGGGTCGACCTCGCAGGCCGACGTTCCCGGCTTCACATGCAGCGGCTCCGTGTAGAACCACGCACGCCCGCCGAACGCGAGCGGGTCGACGTTCGAGTCATTCTCGTCGGTGAGGACCGTGATGACGACCTTCGAGTCGGGTCGCAGGAACGCCTTTCTTTGGGCGAGGATCGTGTCGTCGATTCCCACTTCGGTGGCGACGCTTCCGCCCGCGAGACGAACGTTCACTGCCGGATCGGGCTGCACGAGGAAGCGGTACCAGCTCTCGAGCTGCGCCTCGTAGCCGCAGCCACTCTCTGTCATCGCGCCGATGCGTGCGACGAGATCCGCCGTGAGCGCGTCGGGATCGCCCGAGCCACGCGTCCAGCTGAGAAAGGGTGCCTTGGCAGCCGCTGCGTCCACCAAATGCGCGTGACCATTTTCCTCGGGCCGGCTGCACGACGACGCACCCGCGGATCCGAGCGACGAGGAGACGACGCCGATGTGAACGTCGTTGACGGTGCCATCCGCGACGACGCGCGCGACGAAGCGAGGGATCGCGTCGCGCAGTAGCTCCTGCTTGTCACGCATCGACATCGAGTCGTCGATCATGAGGAGGAGATCGAGCTTCGACGCGTCGACCGTGCCGCCCGCGTGCTCGAGCGGCGGGAGGTCCGACGAGGGCGAAGGAGCACCGCTGCTGGCGGGCGATGAGCTGCAGGAGGGCGCCGCTGCGCTGAGGCAAGCGACGAGAGAGAGACGCGAAAGGCGTGAGGAGCGCATGCACGTCGGATGGCCGCAGCCCGCAGCTTCCATCGTCGACCGCTGAACGAGGGCCCGCCCGCCGCGAGCGTAAGGTGGCGAGGAGGTCCGACGTTTCCTCCCCATGCCTTCGCCTTTCCGACGTTCGCTTGCGCACCCAGTGCCGCTCGTTGCTGCGGTCATCCTCGTGCTGAACGACCATTGGTGGAAGGCGAGCGGCAGCTTCCCGACGTGGCTCACCGGCAAGCTCAGTGACTTTGCCGGCCTGTTTCTCGCGCCCATCGTTGTCGTGGCGGTGCTTCGTGCCGTGGCCCCACGCGTGCACCGCGTCGAGGCCGCAGCGTCCCTGCTCACGGCGGTCGTGTTCGCGCTGCTCAAAGTCGCCGCGCCGGTATGTGCAATCTACAATCGATGGGTCGGGCCGGCGGTGCTCGACACGACCGATCTCCTTGCGCTCCCGTCGTGCGCGCTCGCCTGGCTCTGGATGACGCACGCGCGCTTGCGTCCGCCGTTTGCGGCGAAGCGGACGCTCGAGCGTGGCGCGTTCGTCCTCTCGGCCCTTGCCTGCGTCGCGACCTCGCGACCGCCTCCGGATGTACGGTCACCGAGCCCGGCCGCGCTCGCTTCCCCCTGCGCGGAGGTCACGCTCGTCGGTGATGTGCTCGCGCCCGTGGAACGCGTGGTTCTCCGCGCGCGGCGTCGCGCGACGGCAGCGACGGCAGCGACGGCGTCGAAGGCGTCGAAGGCGTCGACGGCCTCCGCGTGCCACGTGAACGTCGTCACGCGGGTGTTCGTGCAATCGACCGAGGCGCGCGTCGCGTACGAAGGCGGCGGCTCGATGGAGGTCGACGTCACCGACGCGCTGCGCGACGTCGAGATCCCGATGCGGCTTCCGTTCGCGACGGCATGCTCGACTCCGCGGCGAATCGCGTGGGAGGTCGAAGAGCGACGTGATGGGACTCTCGTCGGTCATGCCTCGGCGGCCGAGGATCGCCGCGCATGCCTCTCCTCCGTGGGCGTCGCCGCACCGTGAGGGCGCATCGACTTGCGCTGGTTGGCGCCTGCCTCGCGCTCGCGGGCTGCGCAACCTTCGGGGACAGCTCCCGTCGCCTCGTACCCGCGTGGCAAGAGCGTTTGCGCGAGCGCAGCGACGCGATGCTGGGCGACCGGGTACGCCCTGCG
>CAXSGV010000309.1:0-8387 GCA_964236615.1 uncultured Polyangiaceae bacterium | reverse complement strand
CGAGCAAGCGCGTGGTGAGCCGATCGACGCGCGCGCCGACGTGTTTGCGGTCGGCGTCGTGCTCTACGAGCTGCTCGTCGGACGCCGCTGCTACAAACCACCGCGCGCAGGAACGGCCGGACCATCGGTGCTCACGCAGGCGCTCGCCGGCGACATCGCGGCGCTGCCACCGCGCGGCCGCCGTCGCGAGCCGCAGCTCTACGACATCGTTCAGCGCGCGATCGCCAAGCGTCCCGAGCATCGGCATGCCTCACCCAGCGCACTTCTTCGCGAGCTCGAGGAATATGCGCTCGCCGTCGACTACAAGGCCAGCGACGCGCAGCTCGCCAAGTGGCTGACGTCGCGCTTCAGTGCCGAGCTCACGCGCCGCCGCCTCGTGCTCGAAGAGGCCGTGAGCCGCGTGTTCGCCATGAAGATGGCAGCGCGTTCGCGGCCGCCGCCGGCGTCGATGCTCGACGCGACGACGAGCGCGCCGGTCGTTCGCCCCGTCGTCGGACCCGACCTCGAGGACGAGCCCGACGACGTCACCGAAATGACGTACATCGAACCCGACGACGAAGTTGCCACCGACCTCAGCGCGGCCGAGCCCTCGGTACCGGTGGCGAGGGCGGTGCGTTCGGTGATGCCGCCGCGGGGCTCGTTCCAGCCGCCTTCGTTCCAGCCGCCGCCGGAGCCATCGTTCGTGCCGCCGCGCCCGTCGCGAGCGCCCCCGCCGCGCTTGCTCGGCGACGCGAGCAAGCTGCCCCAGCTCTCGCCGCCCCAGCTCACGGGATCCTACCCTTCGATCGAAGAGCTCGAGCGCCGTCGAAGCAACAAGCCTGCACAGTCCAAGGGGGGCTCGGGGCTTCTTTGGGTGGTCCTCGTCGTTCTCTTGCTCGCGCTCGTCGCCGTCGTGACGCTGCTCGCGCTTGGCTCGCTGCCCTCCCTCTGATCGCGGCTTCGCACACGGTCTTGATTCGGCGCTAAAATGACCCGCACCGTCGACATCGTCCTGTCGCCCTCCGCTGCCGCAGACCCGAACCAGGTTCGCGAAGCGGCGGAGTCCGCTGCCGGCTGGCGCGCGGGGGAAGCCAAGGGGATGCGGATCCAGAAGCGGTCGATCGACGGTCGCGCGCGCGTGCCGCGCATCCAACTCCGGGTCGAGATCGGCAAAGACGAGCTCGCGACCGAGGTCATCGCGGCCCCGGCGCTCCGCGACGTGAGCCGCTGCCCGCCGGTCCTGATCGTCGGCGCCGGTCCCGCGGGTCTCTTCGCTGCCCTTACCAGCATTGCGCTCGGGCTTCGGCCGGTCGTCCTCGAGCGTGGCAAGGACGTTCGCGCGCGTCGTCACGATCTCGCCGCGATCACGCAGCGCCAGATCGTCGACCCCGACAGCAACTACTGCTTCGGCGAGGGCGGTGCCGGTACCTACAGCGACGGCAAGCTCTACACGCGAAGCTCGAAGCGGGGCGACGTGACGGCCGTGCTCGAGACACTCGTCGCGTACGGTGCAAGCCCCGACATCCTGATCGACGCGCACCCGCACATCGGCACGAACAAGCTGCCGGCCATCATCACCGCGATGCGCGAGGCCATCGTAAGCGCCGGCGGCGAGGTTCGCTTCGGCGCGCGCGTGAAGGATCTCCTCGTGACGAGCGATCAGATCCGCGGCGTCGTGCTCTCGAACGACGAAGAGGTCGCAGGCACGCGCCTCGTGCTCGCCACCGGTCACTCGGCGCGTGACATCTTCGAGCTGCTCGCGGCGAAGGGCATCTCGATCGAGCGAAAGGATTTCGCGCTGGGCGTCCGCATCGAGCACCCACAGTCGATCATCGATGGCATTCGCTACCACGCGACCGTTCGCGATCCGTATTTGCCGCCGGCGAGCTACGCCGCGGTCGAGCAGGTGAAGGGCCTCGGCGTGTACTCCTTCTGCATGTGCCCGGGCGGCATCATCGCGCCGTGCGCCACCGCGCAGGACGAGATCGTCACCAACGGGTGGAGCCCGAGCAAGCGCAACAACCCCTTCGCAAACAGCGGCATCGTGGTCGAGATGCGGGGGCCAAAGGGCGACGGCGGCCCGCTCAGTGGCGTCCGTTACCAGCGCGCAATCGAGAACGCAGCCTGGCGCGCCGGCGGCGGCACGCAGGTCGCACCCGCGCAGCGCATGATCGACTTCATCGAGGGCAGGCTCTCGGCGGATCTTCCCGCGTGCAGCTACCCGCCGGGGATCGCGAGCTTCCGCGTCGACGAGCTCTTGCCTAAGGACGTCGCCGACCGCCTCCAGATCGGGCTGCGCGCATTCGGTCACAAGATGAAGGGCTACCTCACGAACGAGGCGGTCGTCGTCGCGGTCGAGTCACGCACGTCGTCCCCCGTGCGCATCCCGCGCGACGTCGACAGGCTCGAGCACCCGCGCATCCGCGGGCTCTTTCCGTGCGGCGAAGGCGCGGGCTACGCGGGCGGCATCGTGTCGGCCGCGATGGACGGCGTACGCTGCGCCGAGCGCTGCGCCGAGCTCTACCCAGCCTGAGGCGTCCCCGCCTGGCGCGCGAACTCCGTGCATAGTGCAGCGGCTGCCATGGCCACGTTCAAGGACTCGGCGCTGCCGAGCCGCGGGATCGAGATCACCTTCGCGCTCATCTGCGACACGGCGTGCGACAGACCATGCGACTCACTGCCGAGCACGAGCACGGCCGGTCGCGCGAGCTTCGCTTCGTACACGGGGGTCCCGTCCATGTCCGCGACGTACACATGCGTGCCCGCGGCCGCGAGCTGCGTGAGCTCGCTCGCGAGGTTTGCGTGGCGGATCTCGAGGTGGAACAGGGAGCCCATCGTCGATTGCACTGCCTTCGGGTTGTAGACCTCCATGCAGTCGTGACTGCACAGGACGCGCTTCACGCCGAACCAGTCCGCGATGCGCAGGAGGCCGCCCATGTTGCGAGGGTCGCGCACGCCGTCGAGCGCGAACATGAGCTCGCCTGCCGCGGGTGCACGAAAGGCCGGCTCGTCGGGCGTGATGGCAATCGCGATGAGCTCGTTGCCCTTCTCGAAGGTCCCGATCTTGTCGAGCTCGTGCGAGGCGAGGATCTGCACCGGCACTTTTCGCGGGACGGCCTCGGGGCGAATCCACGCCGCTGCCTCCTCGGTGCCGACGATGGTCTCGACGCGACACGCCGATTGCAGCAGCTCGACCACCACCTTGCGACCCTGCACGAGAAAGCGCCCGCTCTCACCGCGGAACTTCTTTTGCTGGAGCGCGCGTAAGCGTTTGAGCTCGGCCTGGCTGATCATCGGGGGGATTCTACTCCGCCACCTCGTACAATCGATGCCCGCCGCACGAGGAGAGCCCGATGCCGAAGAACGTTTCGCTCCCGGAGCTGGTCCGTCCGCGCCCGGCGGACGCAGTCCACAAGCCGCATCGACCGGTGCTCCCAAGTGCCGCGGCCTCGCTCGAACGAATAGCTGCCGGATTCAAGCTCGTTTCGTGGACGAGCACGTGCGCGCGGGAGCTGACGGACGGGCTGGCGCATGCGCAGGGGGTCTTCCGCGAGTACGCCGAGCGGATCCTCGCCACGTATGCGCTCGGGCAAGCCCCGGCCGAGCTCGACCTCGACACGGATGCCGCGCTCACGCACGCCGGCCTTCCCAACGAAGCCGTCTATGCGTACCTGCTCGTGCGCGGCGGCGTCGCCTACGCGATCCGCGTGATGGTCCGGAGCGCGTACATGCGCGGGCCGAGCGTCGGCGATCGGAGCGGTAGCTACCGGTACTTCGAGGCCGCGCAGCCGAGCGTCGCCGAGTACGTGTCGCTGGACTCCTTCGCGACCTTCCTGGCGCGCGCGCGTCCGGTGTTCACCGAGAAAGGTGTCACCGAGGGCCGGGCGGAGGCCGCCAAGGCGCGCACCGAGCCGCTACCGGTGCGCATCGCGCTCGCGCTCGCGTGGGACGACGCGAAGTGGATGGCGGAAGACGCCACGTTCGTCCTTGCGATGAAGAGGAACGAGTACCACGAGTCGGTGCCGCAGCTTCTCTTTCGCGGTCTGCGCGATGCCGAGCTCGTCACGAAGCTCGCGCAACGCCACCCGTCCGACGTTCCGGCCGACGACCTGCTCGATTCTCTCGGGCTCGCCGCGACCGACGCCGTGATTGCGCAGTTCGAAAGAGACCCAAAGGACGACTATTACGCGCGGCCGCTCGCGCGCATCGAGAGCGTCGCAGCCGCCAAGGCGCTCGCGCCGGCCCTCGGAACGAAGCGCGCCGCCGAGGTCGCGCGCGGATACTACGAAGCGAGGCCTGACCTCGCGATCGTCGCGCTCGCTCCAATCGTGGCACGTGGCGACAAGCTCGCGCCCTACGTGAAGCCGGTGCTCGACGCGATCGTGCGCAAGCACAAGGAGCTGCCGGAGCAGCTCGCCGAGCACCTCGATTGCAAGTCGCGCGCGCTCTTCGAGTCTGCGGCCGCGGTCGCCGCGTTGCCCGAAGCCAACGCGAAGGAGACTCCCTCCGTGCTCGCGGCGCCGCCGGTCCCGGCGAAGAAGGGCAAGCTCCGCGAGCTACCGCCGTTCGCGGACGTCACTTCGATGCCGAAGGTCGCGCTCACGGGCGGGAAGAAGGCATTGCCCGAGGACGCGACGAAGAACCTGCTCGCGATCCTCCACCGCTCGACCCTCGACGAGCCGCACGCTTCGCTCGCCGAAGTGATGAAGGCGTGTGACGCCGCTAGCCTGTCGGCGTTCGCGTGGGCCCTGTTCGAAGCGTGGCTCGCGTCGGGCAGCGGCTCGAAGGAGAGCTGGGCCTTCACCGCCCTCGGGTTGCTCGGCGACGACGAAGCTGCGCGCCGCCTCACGCCGCTCATCCGCACGTGGCCGGGCGAGTCGCAGCATGCGCGGGCGGGCGTGGGTCTCGAAGTGCTCGCGCACATCGGAACCGATCTCGCGCTCATGCACCTTCACGGCGTTGCGGAGAAGGTGAAATTCAAGGGTCTCCAGGAGCGCGCGAAGGAGAAGATCGCCATCATCGCCGCCGCACGCGGGCTCACCGCCGAGGAGCTCGGCGATCGCCTCGTTCCCGATCTCGGGCTCGACGACGACGGCTCGCTGGTGCTCGATTTCGGGGCGCGCAAATTCAAGGTCGGCTTCGACGAGGCGCTGCGCCCGAAGGTCAAAGACGAGTCGGGCCGGACGCTCGCCGAGCTTCCGAAACCCGGCAAGAGCGACGACGCGGAAAAATCCGCTGAATCAAGTGAGCGCTGGAAGGCTCTCAAGAAGGACGCGCGCACGGTCGCCGCCAGTCAGGTCACGCGCCTCGAGCTAGCGATGTGCAGTCAACGTCGCTGGTCCGCGGCTGACTTCCAGACTTTCATCGCGCATCACCCGCTCGTCGTCCACATCGCCCGCCGTCTCGTCTGGGCGACCTTCGACGGCACCAAGGTGAAGACCACATTTCGCGTCATCGAGGACGCGACGCTCGCGGACGAAGCGGACACGACGTTCGCGCTTCCGAAGGACGCCATCGTCGGACTGGTCCACCGCCTCGAGCTCTCGGATGCGCTCGCCGCGAAGTGGGGCAGCCTCCTCGCGGACTACGAGATCCTGCAGCCCTTCGAGCAGCTCGGACGCGAGGTCTTCTTGCCGACGCCGGCCGAGAAATCGGCGAGCGTGCTCGATCGGCTCGGCAAGCTTTCGGTGAAGACCGGCAAGGTGATGGGCCTCGAGATCCGCGGGTGGCGCAAAGGACCGCCACAGGACGCAGGCTGGGTCTACGAGATGAGCAAGATGTTGCCAGGTGGCATCGAGGCGTCGTTCGCGTTGGACGGTGGGCTCTGCATGGGGTCGCCTGAGATGAGCCCGTCCATGCAAGAGATCGAAGCCATCTCCCTCGCGCGGATCGATGGCGGCAAGGCGACGTTCGCTCAGCTTTCGCCCACCGTGTTCAGCGAGCTCGTCCGCGAGCTCCAAGGTTTGCGCGGCGTGTAACCGAGATCAGAGGTGGATGCGCATACCCGTACTGTGGCATCCGCCGGTGTTGCAGCTGCCCTGCGCGACGCTTCCCACCATCGGAAGGTTCGCGGGGCACTGCGTCGCGTGCACCTTCAACGGGAACTTCACCGCCGTCGTCGTGTAGAAGTTTCCGTTGTTGTACGTCGGCAGCTTGATGACCTTGCCGTTCGCGTCGGTGACCTCGATCGTCGCGCCGCTCACGGGGGTCGACGTGGCAAGTCCGGTGAAGAGGGTGCCGGCAATGGTGAAGGCGGGGCCCTGGTTGTCATGGCACCCGAGGCAGTGCTCACCGGGGTGGTGCTTGCCACTGCCGGGCGAGGCGACAGCGTTGATGCATGCGCCCGCGTCCGCTCCGACGACGGTCCCGCTGTCCTGTGCGGCGGCGGGAGCATCGATCGAAGCATCCTTGCCGGGCGCTGCCGTTCCACTGTCGTTCGCGCCCACGGTGTTGCCCGCGTCCGTTCCGTTGTCTTCTTCCGTCGCAGGCGCCGCGGGTGTCGGCGCGTTGGGATCCTCTTCGCTGCCCGGTGGCACGAACGTCGGCCCGGCGGAGGAGCACGCCCAAAGCCCCGCGCCGAGGAGAACGATGGTCGGGAGAAGCGTGGCGGAAGTGAGCCTCATGCCGCCAGGTGGAGCAAATCGCACGCCACGCCACGCCTAGACGCAAAGCCCGAGATTTTAGCGGCGACCGCCATTGGTGCGTCAAAAGCGCCCTGGTCCATCGCGGGGAACACGAAATACAAACGCCGCGGACCACCGGACGTCCAGGTAAGCCGAGTGTCCAACGCGGGCGTACGCGCGGCTTCGATCAGATCCAGCGGCGCACACGCGCGCAATACGTCGTGTAGGTCGCGCCGAACAGCTCGCGCAGGCGTGCCTCTTCGAACGGAATGATGACGCGGGTGAGCGCAACGAGTGGCAACGCCAAGAAGGGCAGCGCCCACAAGAGACGCTGCTGCGCGGTCAGGCCGAGGTAAGCGATCGACAGGCCGACGTACATCGGGTTGCGCGTGAAGGCGTAGACGCCCGACGTCACGAGCGTGCTCGCTTGGCCGTGTGGAATGATCGTCGTGCGTGCCCAAGCGAAGCGCCCGATGCCCGCGAACATCACGACGTGACCGAGAGCGAAGACGATCCAACCGGCGACCCGAAGCGTTTCGGCGACGTCCGCAGGTGGACGCGGCAACGGCACGAGGTGATCGAGCCCGAACGCCAGGAGGAAGCTGCCGGCGAAGAGCACCGGCGGTGGAACGACTATGAATGCGGGTCGTCGGTCTTCGGACATCAGTGGTCTCGCGCGGCTTCGTCGTCGTTTGGCCGGAAGGAGCGGACCTCGCGAATGAGGTCCTTGATCTGCTGGTCATCGAATGTGTTGCCGAAAGGCGGCATGCCGATGCCCTTGCCCGTTTGGATGGTCCGCTTGATGTCCTCGTCGGTGCGTGTCTTCTGGAAATCGAGATCGCGAAAACGTCGCGGTCCAGGGCCAGCCTCCGTCGGAGGTCCGCCCAAGCCTTCGGTACCGTGGCACCGCGCGCAGATCGACGCGAAGAGCTGCTTTCCCGTGAGCTTTGCTTCAGGTGGCGGCTTCCGCTCGCAGGCGACCAGAACAGCGAAAAACGCGAAAAAAGCGAGGCTGGAAAGCCTGCTGACGGCCACCGCCCTCGAGAGGGCAGATTGCTCTCGAGTTGCCTGAAATCGTGCTTTGCTTGAAGATGAGATCAATGGGTGGGACCAGCTTACCGCCGGACGACTTCGAGGAGGAGACACGCGTAGCGCGTGCCCCGTCGGATCTTCCGAAAGCGAACACGGCGCGCGACCGGGCCTACGTCATCGTCCTCGCCGGCGAGCAGGTCGGTTCCATGTTTCGCCTCGAGGGTGAAACCCTGATAGGCCGCACCGCGCAGGCGAAGATTCGCTTGAACGACGACGGCATCTCGCGCAAGCACGCGCGCATCCTTCTGCGGGGCGCCGAGGTCTTCATCGAGGACTTGAAGAGCGCGAACGGCACCATCGTCAACGACGAGGCCATCGAGGGCGAACGCGCGCTCCAGGATGGCGACAAGATCCGCCTCGGCTCCACGACGATTCTCAAGTTCACGTACCACGATCATCTCGACGAGAGCTTCCAGCAGCAGATGTACGAGGCCGCGCTTCGTGACGGTCTCACGAAGGCGTTCAACAAGAAGTACTTCCTCGATCGCCTCGAGTCGGAGTTCGCCTACGCGCGGCGGCACAAGTCGCACCTCTCGCTCGTCATGTTCGACGTCGATTTCTTCAAGAAGGTGAACGACAACTTCGGTCACCTGGCCGGTGACTACGTCCTCGCGCGCCTCGCGAAGCTCACGGCCGCTGCGGTCCGCACCGAGGACGTCTTCGCCCGCTATGGCGGGGAAGAATTCGGCGTCA
>CAXSGV010000308.1:3466-8449 GCA_964236615.1 uncultured Polyangiaceae bacterium | reverse complement strand
TGCTCGTCGTCACGCAGGGTCGAAGCGAGATCACGACGACCATGCGCAACGGGCTCATCGATCTCGTGCAGTCGCGCGGCGCTGGCGACGAGTTTCGCCTGGGTCGCTTCTTCATCGAAGCCGGCCTCGTGACGCCGCGCGAGATCGAAGAGCTCGTGACCGGCCGTGGCGACGGCGCGCAGCCGCTCGGCGATCTGCTGGTGAAGTCGGAGAAGGTGAACAACGCACAGCTCCGGTCGGCGCTGCTGCGGCAGTCGAGCGAGCTGATCTACGAGATCCTGCGCTGGCAGAATGGGCGCTTCGTCTTCAAGAACGAGCCGCCTCCCACGCTCGCTGCCAGCGCGGGCCTCGGCCTTCCGGTCGCCTCGGTTGTCATGGAGGGCGTGCGGCGCGTCGACGAGTGGCGCGTGATGGAAGCCAAGGTCGGGACCTTCGACGAGGTGCTCGTACGCGACTCGGTCGCGATCGAAGCCATGGGCACTCTCACGATTCCGCGAGGCGAGAGCACAGTGCTCGAGGCCGTGAATGGCGAGCGCACGATTCGCGAGATCATCCAGCACACGCACATGTCGAGCTTCGACGCGTGCAAGATCCTCCACCAGTTTCTCGAGGCGTTCGGAAGCGGGCCGCGTGATCGAGCGGCCGAGCAAGCGCGGCGGGCTGCTTCTGCGCGTCGACAAGGCGCTCCATTTTCTTCCTGCAGCAAGCGCCGTACGCATCGCCCTGACGCCCGAGCTCGCGCGTGTCCCCGGCGCACCCGCCGAGCTCCTCGGGATCGCGGCGCACGAGGGCGACATCGTTCCCGTCGTGGCCATCGGCCAGGACCGCAGCAACATGGTCGTGTGCTCGTACTCCGGTGAGCTCCTCGGGATCGTGGGCGCGACCGTCGTGGGTGCGGGTCTGTTCGACGCCGCCGACGGCGATGATGTTTCGTTCCTCGGCGAGCCCGCAAAAACGCTCGATCTGGCGTCGATCTATGCCCGCCTGAAGGGCGGCGCGTGGGCTGAACGCTGGGGTGGTTGAGCGCAAGCAATCGCGTTCTTCGTTCGCGTATCATCCGACGTCATGGCACTCGATCCGTCGAAGCGTCGCTACCTCCGCTTGCTGCGCCGCTCGGCAAAATCGCCGCCGACATCCGCCGCGAGCCGCACCGCGATGGAGGAGAACGCGTTCTGGATCTCGCACGAGCGCGCGGTCGTGCGAACGCGCGAAGCCGGCGAGGCGGCGCAGGGAATCGCCTCGGTCGTCGCGAAGCAGCGCGCCGCTGTCGACAGCATCGCCGATCGCGCGCGCGCGGTGTCGGGCCGGGCGCAGGAGCTCTCGGCGATCTTTGGTCGCATCGGTGAGGTGTTCGAGCGGCTCGGCCTCGTCGCGCTCAACGCGGGGCTCGAAGGCGCTCGGCTCGGCGAGAATGCAGGGCGCGCGGTTCTTCTCGTGAGCGACGAGGTCCGCACGCATTCGCTCCGCGGCGGCGAGAACGTACGTGAGCTCACGTCGACGCTCGCCGAGATGGCACAAGAGCTCGCGGTTCTCGTCGGCAGCTTCGACGGTCCGCGCACGGCCGCGGGCGAGATCGCGCAGCAAGCCGCGCTCTCCGCGGGCGCCAGCGCGGACGCCGAGCGCGCGCTCGTCGAGATCGACGCGCGCATGCGCAAAGCGACCGGCAGCGATCCCGAGACCTCACGCGCCATCGCCGAGGCGAGCGAGCGCGCGCACGCTCTCGTGCAATCGATCAGCGATCTCGGCGGACGCGTGCCGCAAGACGTCCTCTTGCAGGCCTTGCGGCCCATGCTCGAGCCGCTCGTGCGCCTCGTCGCCGATGAGGACGCAGGCACGCCGGTGCCCGAAGCCCCGCGCTCTCGCCGCGAGGACGATCGCGGTGGAAGCGGCGGCGAGGGGTGAGCAAGGAGGAGCGTGATCCGGAGCTGACGCGCCTCCTCATCCTGGAGCTCACGCGTCACCTCGTCACACTCGAAGCGGCGCCCTCGGATCACGAGGAGTGCCGTCGGGCCGTGCATGCGCTCAAGGGATCGGCCGGCCTCGCGGGCGAGATGGAGCTCGCAGCGGCATTGCAGCGCGTCGAGCGTCGCGTGCGCGATGGGGAAACCACCGCGGTCGGCGAGGCTGCGACCACGGTGCGCGGCGCGATCACGCGTCTCTCGCGCGGCGAAACGGCCACGGGATCGGTGTGGCCCGAGCCACCCGAAGATCTCGTACCGATGCCACTCGATCCGCTCGTGCGGGCGCAATACGCGGCCGAGCTCGCGGATCGGTTGCGCGGCATCGACGCGGCGCTCGAGAGCAGCGGCGATCCTGTCGACGCCGCGACGGTTGCCTACCGCCACGTGCACACGATGAAGGGCGCCGCGAGCGCCGTTGGCGATGAGCCCATGAGCTGGTTCTGCCACGGTCTCGAGGAGCGCCTGCAGTCCGCGACCTACCGGGATGCAGCGGTCAGTGCGCTGCTCGATCTCGCGCGGTGGCGCGCCGTGCTCGGCGGCTTGCTCGACGATCCCGACGGTGCACTTCGCATGCTTCGCGGGATGCCCCGTGCCCTGCGGCACCCGAGCTCGCTCGCGCCGCCCTTGCGCGGCACGCAACGTCCGGCCGACGAGGGCTCCCCCGACGAGGCCACGATTCGCGTCGAAGCCGCGTCGATCGATCGCTTGCTCGATCGGTTCGTCTCGATTGGTCTCGCGCGTGAGCGCATCGCGGCACGCGCCGAACGGACACGTGAGAACTCGCGTCAGATGCGAAGGCTGCGCGGCGACCTCACGGATGCTCTTCGTCTCATCGGCCCGCCGCGGCCCTGGGGCGCGCCCGCCGCCGCGCTCCGCCGAATCGATCGCGCAGCGGCGTCGCTAGCCGAGCTCGGCGACGAGCTCGAGCACGCGGCCTCGGCCATGCGCAGCGGCGACCAGACGCTGCGTGACGACACGTTCGAAGCGAAGAAGGAGCTGTCGACGATGCGGCAGACGCCGCTTCGCGCCATGTTCTCGCGTCTCGCCAGCGCCGCGGAGGCCGAAGCTCGCCGGTCGAACCGCGAGGTGCGCGTCGTGATCGTCGGCGCCGACGAGACCATCGACCGCCGGCTCGCCGAGAACCTCGTCGAGCCCTTGTTGCAGATTGCACGCAACTCGGTCGCGCACGGAATCGAGCCGCCCGAGCTCCGGCGGTCGCTCGGAAAGCCTTCGGCCGGCACCATCACGATCACCGCCCGCCGCATCGTGCATCGCTTGGTCGTCGGCATCGCGGACGACGGTGCTGGCGTCGACATCGCGGCAGTACGTCGTCGTGCCGTCGAAGCCGGCGCCGTCGCGCCCGCGCTCGCCGACGCTGCCGACGACAACACGCTGCTCGCGCTCCTCTTCCTGCCGGGGTTCTCGACGCGCGAGACATCCGATCTCCTCGCGGGTCGCGGGATCGGCCTCGACATCGCGTTGAGCTCGATCCAGAGGCTCGGCGGCGCGCTTCGTCTCTCGAGCCGTCGGGGCGAGGGCTTCGCCGCGCGCGTCGAGATCCCGATTGAACGTGGGCTCGCGAGCGTTCTGTGGATTGAGGCAGGCGGCTCCGAGTACGCCATTCCCGCGTCGAACGCGATCGAGGTCCGTCGCTGGTCGGATGGCGAGATCGGTCGACTGCCGAACCTCGCGGCGTGCCTCGAGGCGCGCACGAACGATCCGGCATCGCTCGCGCTCGAGCTTGCGATCGACGACGGCGACGAGCCGAGGGCCGCGCCGCTGCGTGTCGGCATCGACGCCGTGGGCCGCACCGAGCAGGTCTTGATTCGCCCACTCACTCCGCTCGTCGCCACGATGGGCCCCTACGCCGGCGCGATCGTGCGCGAGGACGGATCGCTCCGTCTCGCAATCGACGTGTATGCGCTCGCGCCACGCGCTCGCGCCCTCGGGCTCGTACCTGATTCGCGGTCCAGCACGTTCCCGAGCGAGCGGCCGCGCTGAAACATTTCTCGAGCCGTTAGCGTCTATACTTCTCCCCGCGTGACATCGAGCCGGCGAACCAGGCAGAGCAGCGTGCCGAGCCGCACGTCCGCGCGCATCGCGATCGAGCCGATGCGTGACTCGGATTTGTCTGCGGTCGCCACGATCGGAGCGCTCGCGTTCCACACGAGCGACAAGCCTTCGCCGGGCGCCGCGGCCGAAGAGAGCCAGCTGCGTGAAGAGATGGCGCGCCCTTGGGCAAAGCTCTTCGTCGCACGCGTTCCGTCCGAGAGCGAGCCCATCGCGTTCGCGATCACGTGGTTCGTCGCCGACGAGGTGCACGTGCTCAACGTCGCGACGCACCCGGAGTGGCGTCGCCAAGGCGTCACCGAGAAGCTCATGGCCGAGGTCATCGAGGTCGCGCGCACGAAGGACGTTCGCCACCTGCTCCTCGAGGTGCGGCGCTCGAACGCCAACGCTCTCGCCCTCTACCGGAAGCTCGGCTTCTACGCGATGGGGCTGCGCAAGAACTACTACCCAGACCAAGAAGACGCTGTCGAGATGGTCCTCTTGTTCGACGCGGTCACGAGAGAAATCCTGGAGAAGCCGGACGAGGTTCGCCTCGAAGGAACATCATGAGAACCCGCACTTCGTTGTCGTTGCTCCTCGGCTCCACGTTCATCGCTGCGTTTGCGCTCGCGCAGCAGCCGCGCACGCCTGTAGCTCCGGCGCGCGGTCTCGGATCGTCCCCCACCGGCTCCGCGTCTGGCAGTGGCGCGCCCGCCATGACCGGCACGACGCCCCCGGCTCCGCCGCCTTCGCCGCCAGGGACGCTCGCCGCGGCAGTCGAGGCGCTCCACGAGGGTCGCTACGCCGAGGCCGACAAGCACGCGCAACAAGCCGCCGCCACGACGCCCGCCGACAAGCCGGCGACGATCGCCGTTCGCGCCGAGGCCCTCTACCGGACCGGAAAGGTGCAAGATGCACTGAAGCTGCTCGAGACGGCGAAGGACGCGCCGGGCCCCGGTGGCCGCGAGGTGCG
>CAXSGV010000308.1:0-3456 GCA_964236615.1 uncultured Polyangiaceae bacterium | reverse complement strand
CCTGGCGATGGCCAGTCGCGAGGTGCGCCTCTTGCTGGGCGAGTACCGGATCGCGACTGGCCATCGCCAGGACGCAGAGGATCCGCTGATGAAAATCATCGGCGAGTACAACTCCGGTGGCGCGCTCGATCGCGATCAGATGGGCCTTGCGATCGTCGGTCGCGCCGCGTTTCTGCTGCGCGTCCCCAAGGATGCGAACACCGCGTTCAAGGAGAGCGAGCGCATCGAGAAAAAGAACGTGCGCCGCCTCCTGTGGTGGGCTGATCTGTTTCTCGAGAAGTACGATCCGGGCCACGCCGAGGAGGTCACCAAGGAGGCGCTCGCGATCGATCCACGCAGCGCCGACGCCAAGGTCATGCTCGCGCGCGTGAAGCTCGAACAGACACTCGACTTCGAGGCGGCCGACAAGCTCGCGAAGGAAGCGCTCGCGATCAACCCCAAGCACACCGGCGCGTTCGCGGTGCGCGCGAGCATTTCGCTGCACGACATGGATCTCACGGCGACCGAGGCATCGATCGGCCAAGGCCTGCAGATCAATCCGAACGATCTCGAGCTCCTCAGTTTGCGCGCGGCCTCGAAATTTCTCGGCGACGACAAGCCTGGCTACGAAGCCGCGAAGAAGGAGGTGTTCTCGCGCAACGCCGAGTACGGCCAGTTCTACGCGATCGCCTCCGACTTCGCAGAGTGGGAGCACCGCTACGACGACATCGTCTCGATGATGAAGGAGTCGACGAAGGTCGACCCGGAGGATGGGAAGTCCTGGGCGCAGCTCGGTCTCACGCAGATGCGCAGCGGCGACGAGTCCGGCGGCATGGCGTCGCTGAAGCAAGCGTGGGCGAAAGACCACTTCAACATCCGCGTCTACAACACGCTCAACCTCTACGAACAGACGATCCCCAACGCTTACGACATGGGCTCGGACGGCGTCTTCAAGATCCGCTACCCCAAAGACGAGAAGGCGATCCTCGAGCGCTACGTGCCCCAGATGCTCGGCGAGGCCTGGGGCTCGATGAAGGCGCGCTACGCCTTCGTCCCGCAGAACCCGGTGCAGGTCGAGATGTACTCGAACCGCGAGCAGTTCAGCGTGCGCACGAGCGGACTCCCCAACATCGGAATCCAGGGCGTGTGCTTCGGTCGCGTCGTCGCGGCGATGAGCCCGAAGAGCGAACCCTTCAACTGGGGCAACGTCATCTGGCACGAGCTCGGGCACGTGTTTGCGATCCAGCTCTCGAAGAACCACGTGCCGCGCTGGTTCACGGAAGGCCTCAGCGAGTACGAGACCATCGCGCGGCGCCCCGAGTGGCAGCGCGAGCTCGATCCGGAGCTTTACCTCGCCATCAAGCGCGGCACGCTGCCCGGCGCGGTCGACATGAACAGCGCGTTCACGCACGCGAGCGACGCGTCCGACGTCACGGTCGCTTACTACGCCGCGAGCCAGCTCATGGTCTTCACGGTCGAACGCTTCGGCATGCCGAAGGTGGTGCAGGCGCTCAAGCTGTGGGGCGACGGCGTGCGCACGCCCGACGTCATTCAGCGCTCGTTCGGCGTGAGCGCGCCCGACTACGACAAGGCGTTTCGCGCTTGGGCATTGGGGCGCATGAAGCGCTACGAGAAGCAGTTCATCTTCGACGATCGTGCAAAGCCGCTCGACGAAGCCAAGGCTGCCGTCGCCGCGAGCCCGAAGGACGCGCCCGCACACGCAGCGCTCGCCCTCTCCTACGGCAAGATGCGCAAGGTCGACGAGTCGAAGAAGGAGGTCGAGGAGGCGCTCAAGCTCGATCCGAACAACCACCAAGCGCACTACCTCGCGGCGAAGCTCGCGGCGAAGGATCAGAATGCGCAGCTCGCCCACATGGTCGCGATCCAGAAGTCCGGCGGTGACGGGTACACGGTGCGCATGGCTCTCGCTGGCATCGCCGAAGACAAGAAGGACAAGGCCGGTCTCCGCGACGCGCTCGAAGCCGCGCACCGCTTCGATCCAGCGCAAGGCGAGCCCATTCGCGCGCTCTGGGATCTCGCGCGCGAAGAGAAGCGCGAGGGCGACGAGCTCGACCTCCTGCGCCAGCTTGCGCCGCTCGAGCAGCACGATCGCAAGGTGTGGCGCGTGCTTCTCGACAAGCTGGTCGCCGCCAAGAAGTGGGACGAAGCACGCAGCGTCGGCGAGAGCGCCATCTTCGTCGACGTCGAACATCCGCCCACGCACGTCGCGTACGCACGTGCGCTTTCGGCGACGGGCGATCACGCGAAGGCCGCGTTCGAGCTCGAAAGCGCGCTCGTCGGCAATGCGCCGCCCAAGGATGCGGCCACCGCGCACGCGCTCCTCGCGAGCGAGCTCGTGCTCCTCAAGAACATCCCCGAAGCGAGGAAGCACCTCGCCGAGGCGCAGCGCCTCGACGCGGAGAACGTCGAGGCCAAGGCCGTGAAGATTCCCTGACCCCTTGCCGGTACCCGCTGCGCTCTCCACCATCGTCGCAGTCGTCGCGCTGCTCAGCGGGATCCTCGCGCTCGGTCTGTCACGCGGCCCAGGGTGGCGCGAATTCCGCTGGTTCGGTTTCGCAGCGCTCGCGGCTGCGGGCTACGCGGTTGCCCAGATCCCCGTCACGCTCGACGTGGAGCCCTCGCTGTTCTTGCTTCTCCAGCGTGTCGGAATCGCGTTTGCCGCCATGCATGGCGCAGCACGCGTTGCCTATCTCGCAAGCTCCGAGCGGCGGGCGACGTCGAAGACGGAACGCGCGATCATCGTCATCGGCGTCGCGTTCGCCGCGTTGGCGCTCGTCCCGGGCGCGATCTTTCGGCCGCGAGTAGCGACCCACCTGTGGCAGGGGTTCACCTACCACGACCCGGAGGCCAGCTGGGTCGGCGTCGGGTGCTTCTGTTACTTCGTGCTCGCCACGTTCTGGATCGCGACGCAGCACATACGCAGTGCGCGACGCGGCGACGCAGACGCTCGCTGGCATGCGGCGGGCTTGCTCGCTCTCGGAGCGACGAGCGCAAACGACGCGGTCGTCGGCATGCAGCTCGCGCGTGGTCCGTACCTCCTCGACATTGGGTTCTTTGCTGTCGTCGTCACGGCAGGCGTCACGATCACGAAGCGCGTGGTCGCGGAGGCCGACGCCCTGCAAGCCTCGTCCGCCGATCTCGCCCGCGCCCAAACTGAGCTCGTCGAGCGCGAGCGGCTCGCCGCCCTCGGTGAGCTTGCGGCCGTCGTCGCGCACGAAGTCCGCAACCCCGTCGCGGTGATCTTCAACGCGCTCGCCACCCTGACCTCACCGCTCGTGCGCGAGACCAGCACCGACGCATCGCTCCTTCGGATCATTGGCGAGGAGGCTGCGCGCCTGAATCGCATGGTCACGGTGCTGCTCGACTTCGCGCGACCGCAACCGCTCGAGGCCAACGTCGTTGCGCTCGACACCGGCGTGGGTGCGGCGCTCGAAGCTGCGCAAGTGGATCGGGCTG
>CAXSGV010000307.1:0-8455 GCA_964236615.1 uncultured Polyangiaceae bacterium | reverse complement strand
GTTCCGGAAGCGCGTGACCGTGAGCGTGCCGTCGCAGGTCGCGCTGTCGCCTTTGGGCTTGAGCTTGTCGAGCGGAAGGATCGCCTTGCCGTTGTCCTCGAGGCCGCTGGCTTCGAGCTTCTCCATGCAGTCGCCTTCGAGCGTGACCGACATCTTCTCTTCGCCGCCCTGGTTGCTCCACACGACGATCACGGGCTCGGTGATCTTGACGACCGAGTCACGCGCGGGCGAGGTGACTGCAAACTGCGCCATCGCGGGGACGAAGGCGGCCGTGGTCTCGTTGTTCAGCAGCTCGCGCCGGAGCTCGAACTTGTAGGCGAGACCCGCGGGGAGGAGGCCGCCGCAGACGCCGGCGTACCAGGTCGCGTTGCCCACGCTGATTTTCTGAAGCTCGACGCCGTTGCACGAGATGTGATCGGTGCTCGCGAGCTCGACGAAGGCTCCGCTGGGCGCGTGGAACTCGGCCTTGGCAGTCGTCGCGTCGACGTTCTCGTGGATCGTGAAGTCGGCCGACAGGGCCCCAGTCGACACCCCACTCGAGCTCGTCTTGCAACCCGCGACGACCGGGATGGTGGCAAGGGCGAGCAGGGGAAGCAGAACGAAACGGAGCGGGGTGCGCATGGTGTCTCCAGACTCTCTAGGACGGTCTATCAGCAGGCCGTGTGCCAGCGGCATCCTGCAGGATTCGTGGGGTTTTATGCGAGCTTTCGGCCCCCCGTTCACAGGCGGCGTGTATCCTCCGTGGCCGCCATGAGGCCCTACCTCGATCTCCTGCAACGCATCCTCGACGAGGGAAAGGACCGCGCGGATCGCACCGGCACGGGCACGCGCGGGGTGTTCGGGCACCAGATGCGCTTCTCGTTGAAGGACGGCTTTCCGCTCCTCACGACGAAGAAGCTGCACCTTCGATCCATCATCCTCGAGCTCCTCTGGTTTCTGCGTGGGGAGACCCACGTGGCGTCGCTGCAAGCCGACGGCGTTCGGATCTGGAACGACTGGGCGACCGCCGAACAGACGGCGCGCTTCGGGCGTGCGCCGGGCGATCTCGGTCCGATCTATGGGCACCAGTGGCGAAACTTCGGCGCCACTCTTCACGCCGACGGCAGCTACGCACGCGATGGCGTCGATCAGATTGCGCGCGTGCTCGAGACCATCGCCAAGAACCCTTCGAGCCGCCGGCTGATCGTGAGCGGCTGGAACCCGAAGGAGGCCGAGGAGGTCGCATTGCCCCCCTGCCACACGCTCTTTCAGCTCTACGTGCAAGACGGGGCGCTCTCTTGCCAGCTTTACCAGCGCAGCGGCGACGTCTTCCTCGGCGTCCCGTTCAACATCGCGAGCTACGCCCTGCTCACGATGATGATCGCGCACGTGACCGAGCTCGCGTACGGCGACTTCGTGCACACGCTCGGCGACGCGCACCTCTACAAAAACCACCTCGAGCAGGCGCGGGAGCAGCTCGCACGCGAGCCACGTCCGCTACCGACCATGCGCCTCGATGCGAGCGTGAAGGATCTGTTCGCGTTCCGCCTCGAGCACTTCGTCCTCGAGGGCTACGATCCGCACCCGCACATCAAGGGCGAGGTCTCGGTATGAGCGGCATGTCCTTGATTGTGGCGATGAGCGTCCCGGGTCGCGTCATCGGCAAGGCCGGAAAGCTGCCCTGGCACCTGCCCGAGGATCTCGCGTTCTTCAAGAAGACGACCACCGGGCACGCGATCATCATGGGCCGCAAGACGTGGGACGAGGTCGGCCGGCCGCTTCCGAAGCGGCGCAACATCGTCGTCACGCGGCAGCCGTCGCTCGTCCTCACGGGCGCCGAGATCGCGCCGAGCCTCGACGCCGCCCTCGCGATGGCGCGCAGCACAGATCCCGACCCCTTCGTCATCGGTGGAACGGAGATCTTCCGCCAGGCGATCCCGCTCGCCTCGCGCATCTACCTCACCGAGGTCCGCCAGGAGGTGGACGGCGACGTTCACTTCCCCGAGCTCGACGACGCTTGGGAAGAGACGGAGCGCCGCGCCGGCGAGACCGAGGGGGTGATGTTCGTGGTCCTCGATCGGAAGCCCCCGCGACAATCGTGACGCATGGATCGGGTGGCCACGGCGCTGCTTGGCCCCACCATCGGATCCCCCTCCTGCCGGTACGACGAGACGCGTCGGGGACGCGCGTGCAAAATGCAATCGTCTGCGATTTGGCGGGCGACGCTAAAACGTCGGGCAACGTGGGTCCGCGGCTCGGCGCTTGCTTAGGTGTTCGTCATGAGCCCGATGAAAGCCCTTGCTGCTGCCGCGTTTGGTTTTGGTCTCGCCTGCATCGCGGGTGACGTCTCGGCCGCGGGCCCCGCCGCGCCGGTGGCCGCCGCAGCGAGCGACGGGTTCGACCGGGCTCTCGCGCTCGATGCGATGAATGCCGTCGACGTCGCCCATTGCAAGAAGGCAAAGGGGCCGAAAGGCGAAGGCCACGTGATCGTGACCTTCGCGCCCGCCGGCGTCGTCGCGGCTGCCAACGTCGACAAGGCGCCTTTCGCGGGAACGAAGGTTGGCCAGTGCATCGCCAAAGAGTTCAAGAAGGCGAAGATCCCAGCCTTCAAGGGCGAGCCCGTCAACGTCGGAAAAAAATTCAAGCTCGACTGAGCGCCGCGCTCACCACGATGCGCCCGAAGGCGCCTCGCGGCATCAGGGGAGAGCCTGCACGTAGATCGCGTCGCCCGCGGCGCCCGCGTCTTCCGCTGTGCCGGACCGCGCGTACACGATCGCGGTGCCGTCAGGCAGAACCTGGAAGCTGCCCGAGTCGAGCACCTTGGTCTGCAGCGTGAACGCCGTCGGTACCGGCATCGCCAGGTTCACGACCTCGATGTCCGCGAGGATCGGGTAGACGAGCGGATCGGTGCGCTTGTCGGCGAAGACGACGCGGCTGCCTTTCGAGGCGGAGACGGCGACGACGTTCGGGAACGTGATCGGCGTGCCGCCGGTCACCTTGCGCGCGTTGAGCGTCGCGGCGCCGACAGTGCCGACGTTCGTGAGCCAGAGCGCGTAGTCGCCGTCGGCGCTGAACGGGGAGAGCGAGAGCTGCGCTTCGGGGTTTTCGACCAGCTTGTCCGGGGTCGCGTTCAGGGATGTCGTCGAGGCGAGGCGAAGGTCTCGCTTCTCCGTGCCGACGTACGTGATCGTCGTCGAGTAAAGGACGCGCGTGAGGTCGGGGCTGAAGGCGGCGCGGTTCACGTAGCCCGTCGTGACGAGCGGGATCACGTTGACCGCGGGGAGCGCGGTGCGTCGCAGCTGATCGCCCACGGTGTAGAGAACGGACGATCCGTCGGGGAGCAACGTGCCACCGGTGACGCCGTTGTCGACGAGCGTGCTGGTGCCATTTTCGGCGAAGCGACCCTGCGACCCCGTCGTGATGTAAAATACACGCGTTCCTGCCGCGTCCGTCGCGAAGAGCGTTTGCACGTTGGCCGCGATCGTCGTCGTGCCCCACGCCGCGCCGGCGTCGCTGCCGCCGTCAATCAGAGTGCCGGCGTCGGCACCTGCGGTGACGGGATCGAAGCGACGTAGCGTGCCCTCGAGCGTGCCGACATCGCACGACGCCGCGAAGACCCGCTTGCTCGCAAAGGCGTAGCGCGCGCCACAGGTCGTGACCGAGCTTCGGCCGACGGTGATGAGCGTCGTCTTGGCCGAGAGATCGCTCTTCGCTGCGACGAGATCAACAATCATGACCGTCACATTGGCCGAATAGAGGATCGTGGAGCCGTCGTCGCTAGCGGCGATCGCGTCCTCGCTGAACAGCGCTTGCCCGATGGTCTTCACGCCGCCGGCTGCCGTCCACACGTCGAGGTCGGCGAGGTTCGTCGTGTAGTCGATGTTGCGAAAGACGAAGGCGACCTTGCCGCGGATGTACACATTGGCCGACGCCGTCGTGATCTCGGTCGCGGTCGCGTTCGGCTGCGTGCCGATGACCGAGAGGCCGGTCGCGGTGCGGTAGAGAACGTAGCCGTCCGACGTCACGCCGGTGATCGACGCGGTGCCGCTGACGAGCTTGCGCGGCGTGGTGTCGATCGGCGCAGCATCGGGGCCGGTGTCGGTCGCGGAATCGCTTGTGCTGCCGTCGCCGCCGTCGGAGGTCGTGACGTCGAAGCCGGCATCGCTGCCGGAGGGTCCAGCGTCGGGGTCGGTGGTGGTGGCGGTGTCGTCACCACATCCGAGGGCGAGAACCACAAGCGCGAGCGGGGAAAGGAAAGCAAGATGACGTGATCTCATGTTGTTCCGTCCGATGCGTCGCGAACGCAAAGGGTCGCTCGAAACGCGCGCGCGCGCTCACGACGAGCGCGAGAGGACAGCGCCACCGGAGAGCGCGCCAGCAAAGAGGTCGCCGTGGGCCTCGATGCGCGCAAGGACCGTACGCAGCGTGAACGCAGTCGGATCCAGCTTGTCGGAGACCTCGCTCCAAAAAAGCGGCGTCGAGACCGGCGCGCCATCCATCGCGCGCAAGCTGTAGGGGGCGACGATGGTGCGGCCCTGACCGTTCTGCACGTAGTCGACGTAGACGCGTTTCTCGCGCTTCTCGATCGACCGCTCGACGGTGGCAATGTTGGGGAGCACACGCGCTACGGCGCGGGCGATCCGCTCCGCGAACGCGAAGGCCACCTCGTGCGTGTGGCCGCGCGCGAGCGGCACGAGGATGTGGAGCCCCTTCTGTCCGCTCGTCTTCACCACGCTCGGCAGCTCGAGCGCCTCGAGCAAGGTGCGGATTGCGAGCGCGACCTCGATGGTGTCTTTCCACGTGCAGCCGACGGAGGGATCCAGATCGAGCACGATGAAGTCGGGCGTCGCGAGCGCACGCTTCACGGCGGCGTCCGAGAGCGCGCTCTCGGGCGTGTGGCTCGTCCACATGTGGAGCGTGAGCGCGGCGAAGTTCACGAGCCACTGCAGCGTCGCGACGTTGTCGACCACGATGCGCGATGCGCGACGGCCCGAGTGCGCCGAAGGATCGAAGCTGATTCGACGGACGTAGGCTGGCGGCTTGGCAGGGACGTTGTGCTGGAACCACTCCTTGTCGTGAATGCCGTCGACCCAACGCTGGAAATTGATCGGACGGCCCGCGAGGTGGGGCAGAAGGAACGGCGCGACGGCGGTGTAATAGTCGAGGATCGAACGCTTCGTGATGCCGTCCTTCGGGTAGAGAACCTTGTCGGGGTTCGACAGCTTCACGCTGATCGGCGCCATCGACGCCGGCGGAAGCTCCACCTCGTTCGCCTCGAGAAGAGGAAGCGGCGGGGCAGGGGCCTCGCGAAAGCACTCCTCGGGCGACTTGTCCTCGCGAAGGGCGACGAAGACCGGGTTCCGCACGTTGCCGTGGCGCGAGTACTCCATGAACGCGATCTCGGCCACGAGCTCGGGCTTGCACCACCGCGCGTCGGGCATGCTCTTGTGGCCGACGAGCGTGGGCTTGTCGGTGCGCAACGGCTCGAGGCGTTTCACGAGCTCCTTGCGCTTCTTGTCGTCGAAGCCGCTGCCGGCTTTGCCGGCGTAGACGAGCCGACCTTCCTCCATGAGTCCGAGGATGAGCGCGCCGAGATCGTTCGAGCCCGTCTGTGGCGTCCACCCGCACACGGCGCAGTCTTGCCGCTGCTCGAACTTCAACTTCAGCCACGAGGTCGTGGGACCCGCGACGTAGATCGATCCTTTGCGCTTTGCGACGAGGCCTTCGAGCCCCGCCTTCTTCGCAGCCGCGAGGATGACGGGGAGGTCCCCGTCGATCGCCGCCGAGAAGCCGAGCGGCGGCTTCGCATCGACGAGCAGGTTCTCGAGGAGCTGACGCCGCGACTCGAGCGGGAGCTTGCGGAGATCGTGACCATCGAGCCAAAGCAAATCGAACGCCGCAAAGGCGAGCAGCGAGCCGACCTTTTCGCCCGCGAGCCACTGCTGGAGGCGCCCGAACGACGGCGTGCCGTTGGCGTCGACCGCGCAGGCTTCACCGTCGATCACGGCCTCGAGCGCGGGGAGCCGCGAGATGGCCTCGGCGATCGGGCGGAAGCGATCGGTCCAGTCGTTCGAGCGACGGCTCACGAGGCGAACCTCGCGCTGCGATTTGCCCGCGAGGAGGCGGTAGCCGTCGTATTTGATCTCGAACGTGTAGTCGCTCGGGTGCGCGAGCATCGGACCGCTCGTGGCTTTCGCGACGTCGCCGGCGAGCGCGAGCAGCTCCTTCGCGGTCTTGCCGAGAGGCGAGGGGTTCACACGGACCTCTCCGCTCGTCGCCGATCTTCCGGTCACGATCGACTCCGGCCGCTCCGTCACGATGTCGACGTTCGCGTTCGCGTGGGTGTCGGTCGCCTTGAAGAAGAGCCACTGCTTCGTCGACCGCGTCTTCACGAGGTGCCACTCGCCTTGAAGCTTCTCGCCGAAGAGACGCACCCGAAAGTGCCCCTTCGCGCGCATGGCCTCGGCCGTGTTCGCCGGAACGGTCTCGTAGCTTCCGCGATCCCAGATGAGGACGTCGTGGGTCCAGTCCCCGCGGCCTTCGGTGATGCGCCCTTCGAAGTCCGCAAACGCGAGCGGATGATCTTCGATCTGAACGGCGACGCGCTTCACGCGTGGGTCGTAGCTCGGCCCCTTTGGAACTGCCCAGCCCGTGAGCGTGCCGGCGATCTCGAGGCGGACGGCGTAATAAAGCCGATTCGTCTCGTGCTTTTGAACGACGAAGCGAAGCGTGGGCGAGGGGGCCACGACAGCCGTTTTGTTTTCAGTCTCGATCCCAGGGTGGGACGATGTGACTCCCGAGCTAGCCGGGCGTGCAGTAGGCGGCCGCGGCGCTTTCGGCATAGCTTCATTTCTAGCCCAGAACGGAGACGAGCAATGGCGCGCGCGATGTGGTCCGGAGAGATTGCCTTTGGGTTGGTGACGATTCCGGCGAAGCTTTACACAGCGACGCGGGACCTGACGCCGTCCTTCAACCAGCTGCACATCGAGTGCGGCTCGCGCATCGCGATGGCGCGTCGGTGCCCGAAGTGCGCGCGCGATGTCGAGTGGGGGGAAATCGGCAAGGGCTACGAGGTCGCCAAGGGCGAGTACGCGCTCTTCACGAAGGAGGAGCTGCTCAAGCTCGATGGCGACGACTCCGGTGGTGGCATCGACATCGTCGAGTTCATCGATCCGAAAGACGTCGACCTCGCGTACATCGGCAAGAGCTACTGGGTCGGCCCCGGCGGCAAGAGCGCCCGCGGCTACGAGCTGCTTCGCCAGGCGCTCGAGGCGACGAAGAAGGTCGCCCTCGCGAAGGTGAAGATCCGCACCCGCACCCAGCTCGGTTTGTTGCGCCCGCGCGGCAAGCTCTTCGCGCTCGAGATGATGCGCTACGCCGACGAGCTCGTCCCCGGGGACGACATCGTGATCCCGGACGGCGCGCGCGTCGCGAGTGATCGCGAGCTCCAGCTTGCGCTCACGTTGGTCGAGCAGCTGGCAGGGGACTTCGATCCGACGAAGCACCCCGACGAGTACCGCGCGGCGTTCGAAGCCGCCCTCGACGAGAAGACGAGCGCAGGTGAGGTCACGAAGGACGATGGCGAGCCCGCCCTGCAGACGGGTGGCAAGGTCATCGATCTCGCCGAGCTGCTCGCGCGCTCGCTCGGCGCGGCCACCGCGGCCAACACGGGCAACGGACCGAAGTCGGTTCGCCCCGACATCAAGAAGGCGGCGAGCACCGACGAGAAGGCAGAGAAGGCCGAGAAGGAAGCCAAGCCCGCGAAGCGGAAGAAGAAGGCCGCCGGCGGGTAGTCACTTCAGCATCTGGTTCGCGAAGTAGGGCAGACCCGCCCAGCGCGGATCGTCCTTCACCATCCACGCGAACGGCTCTCGCATCGCGGCCATCACCTCACCATTGAGGTTGTGGCCGTGCCTGCCTGCGTCGAAGACGCGTACGTCGACCTTCGCGCGCGCGAGCGTGGCCTTCGCGGCGGCGAAGCGCGTGTCGCAATTGCCGGTCGAGCACGCGAGGAGAACCTTGTGCGCGCCGGCCTTTGCGAGCTTGTTGGCGAAGGTCGCGTCCACGTCCTCGTACGCGCCTTCGACGAGGGCGATGGCTTGGTATTCGCCGGCGCGCGCGCCGGTATGGAGCACGCCGAGACGCGCGCCCTGCGAGAAGCCAACGTAAACGAGTGGGCCGTCGGCCACGAACACGCCGAAGCGCCGACGTAGCGCGGGGACCGCTTTGTCGACGATGCGCGCGATCTGATCGGGCGAGCCCCACGCGAAGCGTCCGTTGCCGACGGGGAGTCCTTGCGGGCAGATCACGAAGGCGTAGGCATCGACGATCATGCGCCAGCCGCCGCAGGCCCACTCGGGACGATCGCCGGCGCCGTGAACCGCGATGAGGATGGGGCGCGGTGTGGTCGCGCCGAGCGGCACCGTCACTGAGGCCTCGTCACCACCTTCGAGCTTGAAGTGCTCTATCCACTCGG
>CAXSGV010000306.1:0-8484 GCA_964236615.1 uncultured Polyangiaceae bacterium | reverse complement strand
GGTTCTTTGCGCGCATTTGCAGTCCCAAAGAGCGTGAAGATCTCGCGGGCCGCGATCCGGCGACCGCGCTCGCGGGCCGGTTCGCGGCGAAGGAAGCGTTCGCGAAAGCGATGGATGGCGCGCCCGGTGTGGCGTGGCACGACGTCGAGGTGCGGCGCGCTGCGAGCGGTCGCCCACGACTCGACCTCCAGGGCAACGCGCTCGTGCTCGCCAAGAAGCTCGGCGTGACGCGGTGGCACGTCACCATCACGCACGACGCGGGGATCGCCGCCGCGGTCGTCGTGCTCGAAGGTGTCACGCCCGAGGAGCCCAGCACATGATCCCGGTGCTGTCGCGCGCGCAGATCCGCGCTTTCGATACGCGTGCCGCCGGCGTGCTCGGCGTTCCGGGCATCGTGCTCATGGAGAATGCGGGCCGCGGCGCAACCGAGCACATCGTCCGGATGCTCGGCAGCGAGCCCACGGCACGCCGCGTCGTCATCGTGTGCGGCATCGGCAACAACGGCGGCGACGGCTTCGTGATTGCGCGGCACCTCCGCGTGCTCGGCATCCGACCGATCGTCCTGCTGTGCGGATCTCTCGAACGCTGCTCGGGCGACGCTCGCTCGAACTGCGATGCGTTCGTCGGTATCGGCGGAGCCGTTCATCTCATTTCGACCTCGAGTGATGTCGAGCGACTCCGCAGCGAGCTCCGTACCGCAGACGTCGTCGTCGACGCTCTCTTCGGCACCGGCCTCGATCGGCCCATCACCGGGCTCTCCGCCGAAGCGGTCGAGGCGATCAACGCGTCGCCCGCAAAGACGAAGGTCGCGATCGACATCCCGTCGGGCCTCGACGCCGATACCGGCGCGCCGCTCGGGCCCACGGTGCACGCCGATTGCACGATCACCTTCGCGCTGCCAAAGCTCGGTCTGCTCACTCCGAGCGGCGCGACCCACGCGGGCGAGGTGATCGTCTCGGGGATAGGTGTCCCCACCGACGTGCCGCCGGAAATCGGAAAATCGGCCGAGCTCCTCGAGCGTAGCGACGTTGCGCGCTGGCTCGTGCCTCGCCGTCCGGACGCGCACAAATACGACGCCGGCCATGTCGGCGTGCTCGGCGGCTCCGCGGGCAAGGTCGGCGCCGCGATCCTCGCCGCACACGGGGCGCTCCGCGCCGGCGCGGGCGCAGCCACGATCGTCACCTGGCCCGAGGCTGCGACCTCCATCGAAGGCCGCGTCGTCGAAGCGATGTGCGCGCGGATCGATCGCGCGAGCATGCGCGAGTCGCTCGATCGGCACATGGCGCGAAAGGCAGCGCTGGTCATCGGCCCCGGTTTCGGTCTCGACGCGGACGCGAGCGCCGCGGTGTTCCATGCCGTGCGCACGCATGCCGGCCCTGTCGTGCTCGACGCCGACGCGCTCACGTGCTTGGCGGCGGACGTCGACGTCCTTCGGGCGAGCCCGGGCCCACGCATCCTCACGCCCCACGCGGGCGAGCTCGGGCGACTTCTCGGCGCCACGGCCGAGAGCATCGAGGCCAACCGCTTCGCCTCGGTGATGTCGGCCGCGCATGCGACCACGGCGATCGTCGTGCTCAAGGGGGCACACACACTCATTGCCGACGCTACCGGACGCATCGTCGTCGGTCCTCGCGGCACGACAGCGCTCGCCACGGCGGGCTCAGGCGACGTGCTCGGCGGGCTGATCGCCGCGCTCGCGTGTGCGATGCCGCCTTTCGAAGCCGCGTGCGCGGGCGTTTGGCTCCACGCCGCAGCCGGCGACCTCTGGGCCGCGACGCGCGCCGATCGCGGAATGCTCGCGAGCACCATCGCGGACAACGTGCCGGAGCTGCTCGGTCAGCTGTTTCAGAACCGCGCCCCCTGACCCACGCGCGATGTCTCCGTTGACACACCGTGGGCTGGGAAACACGTCGCAAAATGGCTAAAACCTAGGCCTTTCGTGTTCACCGCGTCGCGGCCTCGGGCTTGCTGAAGGGGGAGGTGGAGGTTCCACTCGATGCCCGCCCGCTCTGCCTACCCGACGCCGACGTCCCCCTCGATCTCGTCCCCCGCGATCTCCCCCGCGCCTGCACCGAAGCGACCGCTTGTCGCGACGACCGCCAAGGAGCTTCACGCCGGTCTCGTGACGTTGGTCCCCGAGCTCCGCGGTCGCGCCATGCGCCTTACGGGCAACGCGGCGACCGCCGAGGACGTCGTTCAGGACACCATCGAGCGCGCGCTGAAGTTCGCCGACCAGTACGAGCGTGGGACGAACATGCGCGCGTGGGTCTTTCAGATCCTGTTCAGCGTCTTCGTGACGCGCTACCGCCGCTCACGCCGCGAGAAGAACGCGATGCGCGTGCTCGCATCGGATCCCTGCGCGTGGACACTGCCCGACTCGTTCTCACCGCCCGACGGAACGGCGCAGCTCACGCCCTCGACGCAAAAGAAGCTCGAGACATTGCCGCCCGGATTTCGCTCGGTCGTCGTGCTGATCGACCTCGAAGACCGCTCCTACCGTGAAGCCGCCGACGAGCTCGGCGTCCCCGTCGGCACGGTCATGAGCCGCCTCCACCGCGGCCGGAAGATGCTCGCCTCGAAGATGTCGGCCGCCGCCTGACGTCAGAGCGTGGCTTGTGCGCGCGGGGCTCGTGCGCGCGGCTCAGAGTCCGAGGGCGCACTCTAGCCGCTCCCACATGCGCGGATCGCCGAGCGTGCCGAGGTTCTCTTTGAATGACGCGTGCTCGCCGCGGTAGAGCGCGAGCTTCTTCGGGTAGTCACGCGACGCTTCGCTGTTCGCGATCCGATCAGCGAGCTTCAAGACCGCTGCGGGCGGATGCCTCTGGATCTTCTCGTACGCGGCGTGCACGCGCTCGGGCCGCGTTTCGCCGACGCCGGTGACGGCCCACACGAGCGCCGCGACCTCGCTGCCGAACTGCGCCTCGATAACGTCGCGCGTCACGGGCGTGTCCTCGACGGCATCGTGAAGCCACGCCGCCAACGTGAAGGGCGCCGAGTAGCCGAAGTCGACGAGCACCGCATGCACCGCCTGAAGGTGCGTCACGTAGGGAGCATCGCCGTACTTTTGATCCGCGTGCGCGGCGACAGCGAACGCGCGCGCCCTTTCGTCCATTTCCTTCGCGTGCTCGGGCATGTGTGCGTTCATCAGCCTTTCTGGGCGGCACGCGGACGCCACGGAACGTCGGCGACGCCGAGCTCGTGGTTGGCGAGGCGCGCGAGCACAAACAGCAGATCGCTGAGGCGATTGAGGTAGATGACGATTTCGCCGCGCGCGGGCGCGTCGTCGAGCGCGAGCACGGCGCGCTCGGCGCGACGGCACACGGTACGACCGAGGTGAAGCGCCGCGGCCTGCGCGCTTCCGCCGGGCAAGACGAAGCTCGTGAGCGGGGGGAGCTTCTCTTCCGCGGCGTCGATCGCGCGTTCGAGCCGCGCGGAGTCCTCGGCGTCGAGGAGCGTCATCGAGAGCTTGGCCTCTTTGCCCGGAACGCACGCGAGCTCGGCGCCGAGCGTGAAGAGGTCGACCTGCGCGTGCGCGAGGACCTCTTCTGCGATCGCGCCGAGCCCCAGAGCGCGCGCCATTCCTATCGTCGCGTTCAGCTCGTCGACGGTGCCGTAAGCCTCGACACGCTGGCTCGCCTTCTTCACGCGCGCGCCGCCGAAAAGCCCCGTCGTCCCGTCGTCGCCCGTCTTCGTATAGATCTTCAAAACGCGTCCGAGGCTACCCGACATTCACGCGCGGTGCGTAGCGGCCTGAATCGCCTGGTTCTTCCCGCTCGTGTACTCCTTGTAGAATTCGAGCGCCTTGTCGATGAGACGGTTCGCGTCCGCAATCCCCTCATCCGCATTCTTGACGTTGCGCTCGGCGCGAGCCGCGTGATGCTGGTCTTCGGTCGCCTTCGCAGCGAAGCTCTTGCCCTCGGCGGCGTAAAGATCCGCGACGCTTTTGCCGATGCCCGCCGTGATATCGGCGCCCTCTTTCCCGCCGGCAGCGGCACAAGCCCCGCTCGCCATTGTCGCCACGCCCGAGACCATCGCACCGGTTTCTGCAGCCCGCGCCTCCGCGCGCATATGCGCAACTTGTGATTTTTCCGCTGCGTCCTGCACCGCGTCCTCCGACCGACGCACTTGGTCACGCACCGCGCGTTGCGCCTGTCCAGACTTCACGACGAGCGCGGCAGCCACTGCGCCGGGATCGCCGCTGTCGAGTAACGTCGACATCGGATCTGGCAACATCGAGCTCGCCGTGGTGCCGGTCGGCGTATCGGCCCCGGCGACTTGGTCGTCGCGCGTGATCGGGATGGAGGCGCTCGTACGGATCGACATTTCGTTCATCACACCCTCATGGTCGCGATTGCGACGGTTTGTGCCTGCGTGCTCATGGCTCCCTGAAGTGTCTCGAGCGCGCGCTGGCCGCTTTTCGCGCTCTCGGCAAGACCCTGAATCAACATTTGCTCGATGCGCTGGGCGCGCTTGATCTCGAAGCGCGCGGCCTTTGCGTCGGCCTCGGCGTCCTTTGCGTCGGCTTTGAACTCTCCGTTCCGAATGTGGGCACCGCCCTGTGCGATCTTCGCGCCCGCGCCGGCCGCCACCGCCGTCGCACCGAGTCGCGAGACGAGCTGCGAGCCAGCGCTCGCCCCGGAAGAAAGCCCTCCACCAAAGGTGAGCACGGCGCCGCCAACTGCGAGCCCGAGATCCACATAGGCCGCTACGTCTGCATCGACGCCGAGCTTCTCGAGCACGTGAAACTGCGAGTCGGCCATCGAGGCGGCGGACATCGCGACGCCGATGACGACGACCGCGAGGAGCGGGCTGCCCGCGCCGAGGGTGACGACGGACACGGCCGCCGCGCCGACGACGGCTGCGACCTCCGCGATGACCGTCGCGCCGCTCTCGATGTCACTCCAGAAATTCGGGCTGGTCCAGGCGGCGCCGAGGTTGTCCTTCGTATCCGAGAAGACATCCATCAAGCGCAGGTCGGTCGCGTCATCGACGATGTTGCTCGCGAGATGACCGATCGTGTCGAAGAAGCCGCGGCTACCATCGCCCGCGGCCGCGCGCTCACGTTCGAGCGCGCCCTTCTCGTCCTCAAGCTTGTGGGTGCGTTGCGTTCGGTTGGATTCGATCTTCGATGCCCCGGCCTTGGTGTTCTCGGTGCGGTGCTTCGACATCAGCAGGTACATGGCGGACATCGCGTCGCCGACACCGGCCTCGAGGGTCGTGGTGGGCGCGGGAAGCAGCGCTCGTGCATCGCTACCGCGCGGGGTGGGGCTCGGAAAGGTGAACGCGGCGCCGACGTGTGCGCTCGCGGAGATGGCGAGAGCGCTCATGCTGCACACCGCTCGGCCGCGATGGCGGCCTTCACGTCGTCGTCCTCGACGATCTCCTCGGCGAGGTCGAGGGCCGACTCCGCTTCGTCGTCGCGGCCGAGCGCGCGAAGCACGCGCGCCCGTGCGACTTCGCATCGCGGGGAGGGGCGGGCGACGACGCGACCCGTACCGTACATTTCCAGCGCGATCTCGGGCTGTGCGATGCCTTCGTGCGCAGCGCCGAGCCCGAGCCAAGCGCGCTCGTCGGTCGGCGAGATGGTGACCATCGCGCGGAACACCGCGCCCGCGTCGCGAAAGCGCTCCTGTCCGAGGAGCCAGTGACCGGTGGCGTACAGACCTTCGACTGCGCGGGCGGTATCCATCGTCGTCTCCTCAGTGACCGATGTTGGAAGTGATTTTGTTCAGCTGCTCACCGAGCGACTGCACGAGGTTCGTCGTGATCTGCACCGCGCTCTGGCGTTGCGACATCATCGACTGGAGCTGGATCATGTTGAGCTCCATGTCGGCGTTGAGGTCGGACTGGAAGCCCTTGATGTCGTCGACGAACGTCTGCACCACGAGCTTGTCGACGTTGTGGATGTCGCCGTCACCCTTCGCGCCAGGATTCTTGGTCCACATCTCGCCGGTGTTCATCTCGGCGCGCAGATGGCCGTCCTTGTCGACAGTCGCGACGAGCTTGTCGAGGAAGCCTTGAACCTTCTTCCCGAGTGCCGAGTCGGGACCGACCTTCATGAGCGTCTCCTGCGTTTTGCGAATCAGGTCGCTGGCCGCGCGGCCGTTGGGTGCAAGTCCCCCGCCGCTGCAGGCCGCGAGAGCGCTGATGAGCTCGTTCAGCGCGGACGAATCGGCGTTCGACTTCTTCTGCGTCGCGAAGTTCACCTTGATCTGGAGGTCGATGCCCTGAAGTCGGGACTGACAGTAGGCAAGCATCGAGTCCGGTGTCAGACCCTCCACGCCGAAGCCGCCCGTGTTGAGGCCGAGCGTCTGAAAGACCGCCGCGTTCTGTTGTGCCGCGCCCGCGCTGATACCCGTTGAGTCGACCATGTTCAGCCTCGCAATCCGTAGTTGAAGTCAGCAACAGGAAGCGCCGCGCGCACCATGCACGCGTCGTCCAACTGCTCGAGAATCTCGTCAGCTATGTGAATCTCGCAGTCGCCGAACGACGCGAGGGTGGCGCGTGCTTCTTCGAGCGCTGCGTCCTGACGGGCGAGCTCGCTTTCGATCGCGGCCAACAGTGTTTCCTGCTTCGACATTCGCGCCTCCTGCCTGGCCAATCGCCAGGCAACTCCTCGTCGGCCTGAGGCCACGGGAGGTTGCGCGAAAAGTTCGAAAGCTTATGTGTCGGCGGAAATCACGCCGAAATCATGCGAGCCGAGCGAATCAGGCGGTGAACATCTTCGCGACCTCGGCGGCCATCTCGGCCTCCGTGGTCTTCTTCGCGAAGGCGAGCTCCTTCAGAAGCAGGCTCTTGGCTTGATCGAGGAGACGGCGCTCTCCGAAGCTCAGGTCCTTGTCGAACTTGAGGCGGTACATGTCGCGGAGGACCTTCGCGATCTCGATCGCGCTGCCCGTCTTGATCATGTCGGTGTAGGCGCGGAAGCGGCGGCTCCACGGGTGGAGATCGACGGCGACCTCACGCGCGCGCATCGTCTCGAGGACGGCGTCGGCTTCGTCGGGGCTCATGATCGGCCGGAGACCGACCTGCGCACCCGAGCCGAACGGCACCATCACCTTCATGCCGTTGTCCAAGATCTTCAGTGTGTAGAAGAGGCCTGTCGTACCGCCGAGCTCGCGCTTTTCAATCGCGGTGACCTCACCCACGCCGTGCGCTGGGTGGACGCACTTGTCGCCGGGCTTGAACGTGAACTCGGGTCGCGGCGGACCCGCGGGAACCTGCACGCCGGGCATGCCGTGCGACGGCGGAACCGACGAGAGTCGCGGCCGCGACATGAAGGGCATGCCGACGGGCGGGCTCGTCGCAGGTGGAGCGGCGGACGGAGCCGCGACGACGACGGGCACCACGGCCGACGGCGGAACCGACGAGGGTCGCGCAGCGGACTTCGTGCCGCCGGTAGCGGAGGTCTTGCTGACCTTGGCGACCTTGACGGGCTTCACGCGGTTGCTGGGATCCGCCGCCTTCACAGGTTTGGCCTTTGCCGAACGCGGGGAGACGGAGCGGGACTGAACGCGACCAGTGGCTTGACGAACGGGGCGGGGCATCGGCTTTCGGGACAGAACCGCGGAGGGTGGTTCGATATTCCGCGGGCCGGGACGGGTAGCACCCCGACCCTCGATCCGTCAATCGGAGGACGCTACGCACGCGCAGCGCCAGCGTGTCCTCGCACGGCAATGTGCGCTGTTTACCGCTTCGGCTTCAAGCACCGGAAGAAGAGGTAAATGCCGAGCAAGCTGACGATGGCCCAGACGATCGTGTGCGGCGCGAGCGGGTAGGGCTTCTGGTAGACCGGCAGTGGTATCGCCGTCCAGGCACGGCACCACCACGCGGGGAACACTTCGTCTGTCACGTAGAAGGGCCAGAGCACCCAGAAGTGACAGTGCGTGATCAGGTCGAAGAAGACGTGCGACAGCGCACCGACGAAGAGCGATGAGCACGCGCGCGCGAGCGTCGTCGGCGCCGCGTTGTCGTCCTCGAGCCGCACGAGAAAGCGGTGAGGGACGAAGCGGCGCACGAGCCATGTCGCGCCCAGACCGAGCGGCACACTCGCGAACGCGACGCCGAGAAGCGAGTGGCCCGCCCACTGCCCGAGCTCACCACCACGGAACGGCCACGCGAGCGTGTCGACGACATCGGGCATTGCCGCGCCGACCGCGAGCGACACGCCTTCGAAGCGCTCTGGGAACCGTCGCCAAAGCGGAAGTATCAGCCCCTGGTGCGACGGGAACGCGACGGGCATCTCAGTACGACATCACTTCATCGATGCTCGCACCGGTCGCGGCCTTGAGCCCGCGAAAGATCGGCAGCGCGCGCACGGTGAAGTCGGCGATGAGCGCGTCGTCGGTGGCGCGAACGGTCGGGCCCGCCGACGGTTTGTCGAAGCCACAAAGCCGTCCAATCGCGCTGGCAGCGAGCGTGTCGATCGCAGCCGACAAGCGTGTCGCCGCGGCGGGCGCGTCGTCCTTCCACGCGCCCAACACG
>CAXSGV010000305.1:0-8500 GCA_964236615.1 uncultured Polyangiaceae bacterium | reverse complement strand
TGCCGTCGGCCGTATCGAACGCGGTGCGATCGCGGTTCACGAGATCGACCGTGACGATGTTGCCTTGCTCGCCCTTGCCGTCCGTGACCTGGATGTCGATCGGCGGGAGCACCTTGAAGGCCTTGGTGCCGGTGACGGTCTGCGCGCCGGCTGTGATCTTCACGTCGCGCGTGCCGATCGTCGCTTCGGGGGCCACTTTGATGTGCGCGAGCACGGTCGACGTGCTCACGAGCGTCACGTCGCTCACGGTGATGCCGGCGCCGAAGTCGAGCGTCGGCGGGGCCTCGAGCTTGAGCGACTCGACCGTCACGACGACGTCGTGCTCGCGATCGAGGAGACCGACGTTTGGAACGACGACCCCCGCGCTCGGCTCGAGGCCGTTGCCGCTGGGACCCGCGGGACCGGGCTCGCCCTTCGCGCCGGCGGCGCCGTCCGACCCTCCGCAAGCGGCCAATACCGCGATCGCAACCAGCCCAACACCGAATTTTGCGCGAAAAGAAGACGTTCTCATGGATATTCGAAGACCTCCGAAGGATGCCGCGGACCAGGCCGGCGTCGGCGGTTCTGACCGATTCCCTCCATGCATGCAAGGAGATGAAGCGGCCGCGGTACCCTCGCCGACGTCCTTGACTTCAAGAGGCGTGCCGGTAGTGTTCGCGCCCCTCAACAACGTCACACGCTCTTCATTTGCGCAAACCCGTCGTCCGGTGCGACCGGCTCCTCTCATCGGAGCCATCGCTGGCGACAGGCGAAGAGCGGCGGACCAACCGAAAGGAAGCGCTCACATGACTCAGGAAGCAAACGTCACAGGCCAGTCCGCACAAGGCATTCAGCAGCTCCGCGGCGACATGCCGCTCCCGCTGAAGTCGCTCCTCGATGCCGGTGTCCACTTCGGCCACCAGACGAAGCGCTGGAACCCCAAGATGAAGCAGTACATCTACGGGTCGCGCAACGGCATCCACATCATCGACCTCGATCAGACGGTCCGCCTCTTTCAGCGCGCGTTCAACTTCACGACGGAGATGGTCGCCCGCGGCGGCAACCTCCTCATGATCGGAACCAAGCGCCAGGCGCAGGAGATCGTCAAAGAAGAGGCCCTTCGCAGCGGCGCCTTCTACGTCATCAACCGCTGGCTCGGCGGCACGCTCACGAACTTCCGCACGATCAAGCAGGGTCTCGATCGCATGCGCCAGCTCGAGCGCATGAAGGACGACGGCACGTACCTTCAGCTCCCGAAGAAGGAGGTCTCGCGCCTCGAGAAGGAGCGCGAGCGCTTCGAGAAGTACGTCGGTGGTCTCAAGACCATGGGCTCGCTTCCGCACGCCGTCTACATCGTCGACCCCGCCAAGGAGGTCATCGCGGTGCAGGAGGCGAAGAAGCTCTCCATCCCGATCATCGCGATCGCGGACACCAACTGCGATCCCGATCTCATCGACTACCCGATCCCGGGCAACGACGACGCGATCCGCTCCATCCGTCTCATCACGGCGCGGCTCGCCGACGCGTGTGTCGACGGTGCACAGCGCCGCAAGGAGTTCTCGAACCGTGACGAAGGCTCGGGCGATCGCGACCGTCACGAGGGTGGCGGCGGCGGACGTCGCGCCCCGCAGGCCGACGTTTACCAAAACCGTGGTCGTGGCCCGCGCCCCGACGCCGGTGGTGGAGCAACTGCCCCCGCCGCCGTGGCCCCCACCGCTGGCACCCCGCCCGCAGACAAGGCGAACTGAACATGGCCGCAATCAGCGCAACGATGGTGAAGGAGCTCCGTGAGCGTACGCAAGCGGGCATGAGCGACTGCAAGAGCGCGCTCGTCGAAGCCGAAGGCGACATGGACAAGGCCGTCGAGGTCATCCAGAAGAAGGGCCTTCTCAAGGGGCAAGCGCGCGCCGGCAAGGTCGCGACCGAGGGCGAGGTGCGCACGTACGTCGCCAAGGACAAGAAGCGCGGCGTCATCGTCGAGGTCAACTGCCAGACCGACTTCGTCGCGCGCGGCGACGACTTCAAGACGTTCGTCGGCAAGGTGCTCGAGGCGGCCACGTCCGCTTCGAAGGGCGCGGATCTGTCCGCGCTCAAGTACCCCGGCACCGAAGCGACCATCGACAACACGCGCCTCGAGCTCGTCGGCAAGACCGGCGAGAACATGGTCGTGCGTCGTTGGGAGGCACTCGAGGCCACGGCCGCGGGCGCCGTCGTCCACGCGTACATCCACATGGGCGGCAAGCTCGCGGTCCTCGTCCACGCCGAGGCGCCCAGCGCCGATGCCGCGAAGAACCCCGAGTTCCTCGGCTTCGTCGAGAACTGCGCGATGCAAATCGCGGCGATGAGCCCGATCGTCGTCGACAAGGACAAGGTCGACGCGAAGCTGGTCGACAAGCAGAAGGAGATCTTCACGGCGCAGCTCGCAGAAGATCCCAAGCCGAAGCCGGAAGCTTCGTGGCCCAAGATCATCGAGGGTAAGGTCGCGAAGTGGTTCACCGAGGTCACGCTGCTCGGCCAGGACAACGTCTGGGACGCGCCCAAGGGCACCGTCGACAAGGTCCGCCAGGATCTGTCGAAGACGCTCGGCGGCGACGTGAAGATCCACGAGTTCGTCCGCTTCGGTCTCGGCGAAGGCATCGAGAAGAAGACGGACAACCTCGCCGACGAAGTCGCGAAGATGACCGGGGCCTGAGCCTCGAACGACGCGGACCGATGCATGCGTAAGCTCTGCTCGGTCAGCGTCGATCTCGACGAGATCCCGAACTACTTCCAGATCCACGGGCTCGATGCGCCCGCGGACGCCACGGCCACGCTCGTTTACGACGTGGCCGTTGGTCGTTTGCGCTCCCTTGCAAGCGATGCCGGGTTGCCGCTCACGCTCTTCACGATCGGCAGTGACATGGCACGTCCCGAAGCGGCCGCGAAGCTGCGCGCCGCGCGCGAAGCCGGCCACGAGATAGCCAACCACTCGCTCGACCATCGCTACGATCTCGTGAAGCTCGGTCGCGCCGCGATCGCGCGGCAGATCACCGAGGGCGCCGACGCGATCGAGCGCGCCGTCGGCGAGCGTCCGGTCGGGTTTCGCGCGCCGGGCTACACGATCTCGGACGAGGTCTTCTCGGTGCTCGAAGAGCTCGGCGTCGACTACGACTCGTCGGTCTTCCCGTGCCCAGCCTACTTCGGCGCGAAGGCGGCAGCGATCGCGCTCATCGCCGCGCGCGGTCGCAAGAGTCGCTCCGTCCTCGACACGCTGCGCGTGCTGACCGCGCCCACTGTCCCGTACCGCGTCGGCAGCCCATACTGGAAACGCGGTCGCGGCATCCGCGAGATCCCGGTGCAAGTGACGCGTGGTTTGCGGCTTCCGTTCATCGGCACTTCCGTCACGCTCGCGGGCCCCGAGCGCGCGCGCTGGCTCGCGAAGATGTGCGTGGGTGACGAGCTCGTGAACCTCGAGCTCCACGGCATCGACGTTCTCGACGCGGCCGACGGGCTCGAAGCAATTCGCCCTTTTCAACCCGACGTACGCGTCACGAAAGAAAAGAAGCTCGCCGCTCTTCACTCCGCCATCGAGGTGCTGAAGAGTGCAGGATACACGTTCGTCACCATGCGCGAGGCGGCGCTGGCTATCCTCGCGTGACCGCGCTCAGAGCGTGATGCCCGCGCCGGCGTCACGGCGAGCGGGCTTCGTCGGCGTGCCTGACCGGCCCGCGTCGCGCACGACGCCCGACTTCGGGCGAGGCGTGCCCTTCACGAAAGCGGAGAGGACAGGCGCCATGTTCTCTGCCGTGTTGTCGTCCCACTCGTCGGCGCTGAGCGAGTCGGTCGGCGAGCCCGAGGCGTCAACCTTGTAGAACACCGGGAGACCCTGGTGGATCGACATCCCGAGCGTCGCCAGATCGGCTGAGAACTCGTCGGCGTCGACACGCACGAGGCGCACGTGATCGAGAGCCGCCTGCATCACCTTCGCGTAGGAGAGCTCGCTCGTGACGGCGTTGCACGCCGCGCCGCACCAGTGCGCGGTGATCTCGACGATGACGGTGTGGCCGCTCGCGCGTGCCTCGGTCTGCGTGGTGATGAGCTGCGCCTGCAGCGTGCCGGAGCCGGGGTGCAGATCGACGACCTCGGTCGTGCCGTGCGTGATCGCTGGCGGCGTGTAGGGCGCGTACGCCGTGGGCATGGGCGTCGTCGCGTAGGGCGAGGGTGCGCTGGCGGCGTGCCGCGCCGCGAAGATCCCGAAGAGCATGAACCCGAACGTGACGAGGCTGAGCAAGCTTCCGAGCCCGCCGGTGATGATGCCGCCAAGTGCAATGCCGGCGCCGCCGACCGCGTTGCCGCCGCGCGCGATGTCACGGCGCGACATGACGCCGACCACCACCGCGGGAAGACCCGTGAAGATGCCGAAACAGAGGATGCTGAGGACGCCGAGGATGAGCGACGTCGTCGCCTTGCCATCGGTGCCGACGGTGTGCGGGCGGTGCCAGTTCGGCTGCGGATACTGCGCCATCGTTTCGCCGTTTCCTCAGCGCAACGTTATCACGTACCCGCGCTGGTGCTCGGGCCGACGCGCGAGAGCCCCTTCACGTCGACCCCCGACATCTGGATGAAGTTCCGTGCGACCTCGCTGTCGCCATTCACGAGCGAGTCGGGCGGTCCGCACGCGACGATCTGCCCACGAATGAGGAGGATCGCTTGGTGCGCGATGCGAAAGCAGCTCGCGATGTCGTGCGAGATCACGATGCTCGTGATGTTGAAGCGCTGCCGCATCTCGTCGATGAGATCGTCGACGAGGCGGCTCGTCAGCGGATCGAGACCGCTGGTGGGCTCGTCGTAAACGAGGATCCGCGGCTCGAGCATCAGCGCACGCGCGAGCCCGACACGCTTGCGCATACCGCCGGAGAGCTCGCTCGGAAACTTCTTTTCGACGCCCGGATCGAGGCCGAGGATCTTGAGCTTTTCGAGCACGCGGTCGCGGATCTCTTTCCGCGGGAGCTTCGTGTGCTCGACGAGAGGGAAGGCCACGTTGTCGAACACCGGCAGCGAGTCGAGCAGCGCTGCGTACTGGTAGACCATCCCGAACTTCTGGCGCACGCGATTGAGGTCGCGCTCCTTGAGCCCGACGATGTTCTCGCCGTCGATCCACACCTCGCCGCTCGTCGGCTGCTCGAGCGCGACGATGTGGCGGAGCAGGGTGGTCTTGCCCGCGCCGGAGCCGCCGATGACGACCGTGGTCTCGCCGAGGCGGGTCGTGAAGCTGATCCCTTTGAGGACCTCGACGTCGCCGAACGACTTCCGGACGTCCTTGAGGACGACGATGTCCTCGGTCTTCTGGCCGTCTGGTTTCTGTCCCTCCGCCTTTGCCCCCTGGACCATGACTACCTCTAGTCTAGAGCACCGTTCGCTGGTCTAGGTGGCTCGTTCTTTTCGTCGACCATCGCCGCCCGACTGCTCCCGGTAGGCCGCCGGTGTCATGCCCGTCGCGCGGCGAAAGGAGCGATGGAACGCGGTCACGTCGGAAAAGCCGAGCACGTAGCCGATCTCCCCCAGGGAGAGTCGCCCCTCCTGCAGGTGCTGCTTCGCGAGGGCACAGCGCGTCTGCTGCACCAGCTCGTTGAAGCTCTCGCGTTCGGCCTCGAGCCGCCGGCGTAGCGTGCGGCTGCTCACGCCGAGGCGCGAGGCGACGGCGTCGAGCGTGAACGAGCCGTTGGCGAGGCCGCTTGCGATCAACATGCGCACCTCACCGGCGAGCTGCGAGCTGTCGGGCGAACGACGGAGCATCTCCTCGGCGTGGCCGGTGAAAAACGTCGCCATCGAGGGATCGGACTTCACGAGCGGCAACGACAGCACCTCGTCATCGAGGACAACGGCGCATTGCGCGGCGTCGAAGACGAGCTCCGCACCGAAGAACGCCGACAGGTGCGCGACGTCCGAGGGCCTACGCCATGCGAAGTGCACGGCGCGCGGCGACCACACGACGCCGAGGTACTGCCGACCGGTGACGAGGATCTCGGCGAGCATGCACTCCGCCGCGAAGCGCGCAGCTGGGTGCCGGTCGGTGCCAGGGATCAACAAGAGGCTCGCCCCGCCGTCCTCGGGTCGAAGCTGCCAACGCGCGAGATCGGTCCATATCTTCAGGTAGCGGCTCGCCCCCTCGAGCCCGTCGCGGAACGTAGGCCGCGTCATGCAAACGAAGCCGAACAGCTCGTGGGTTTCGATGCCGGTGGCAGCCGCGACACGCAGCGGCAACGTCGGATCCTGCAGCTGGTCCATCGCTGCTGCCCAGAGGTCGAAGTACTGACGGGCGGTGATGCGCGCATCGGACGCGCGCTCCACGGACGCGAGGTACTCAACGCGCTCGAGATCGCCGCGCTCCGCCCCCATGGCGACGGCAGTCTCGATGAGCCGGTGCGCGTACCGGATCGATATCGTCGCCGCGCCGGTCATCGTCATGACGATAGCGGCACCGTGCGACGCGAAGAAGTGACACGCCGCCGCGCGCCCCGCCGGTGTCGCTCAGGGCTTGGGGTGCGCGAGCAGGAAGCCGTAAATCGCGGCGGGCCACGCGTCCTTGAGGACCGACGAGTGGCCGCCGCCCTGAATCGTCCACAGCTCGACGGCGCCGCCGGCGCACTGCTCGAAGCGATCGACCCTCGTCTCGGCGCCAGGCACGAAGGCCGCGAGGTCGAGGACCGTTCCGGAGGGCACCATGCCCGCTCGGCACCCGTCATGCTGCGCCCACCGTGAGACTGTCTCGTGGGCAGCAACGTAGCTGCCGGCGAGCCCATCGACCTGCCCGCCGCGGTAAGAAATCGTGTCGTCCTTGTCGCCCTGCACCTGCAGAACGGCGACGGGGCTCGAGGGGGCGCAGAGGGCAGGGTTCGTCGGCATCGAGCCCGCAAGGCTCACGACACCCGCGATCCGCGAGCTCGCTTCGCACGCGAGTCGCAGCGCCATGAACGCGCCGTTCGAGTGTCCCACGACGAAAATCCGCCGAGGGTCGACGTTGAATCTCGCCGAGACGTCGTCCACGAGCGCATGGAAGTAGGCGACGTCGTCGACGGGAGAGCCGTAGAAGTTGCAGCACGCATCCCCCGCGTTCCAAAATCGTAGGAAGCGGCGGTCCACCGTCCCGTCCGGTCCGGCGAGGAGAAAAGTCTGCTCGTCGGCGTAGGCGCTCATCCCGAAATACGCGTCGAGGATCTTCGCGTTCCCGCCGTAGCCGTGCAGCATGACGACCAGCGGCGTCGGTTTCGAGCCGTCGTATTTCTTCGGCACCTTCAGGTAGAAGGGGCGCGCCGCGACGAGCGCCTGGCCGTCGCCAGCGTCGCGCGGGCTCGGCGCTCCGGCGTCGCGAGCGCCGTCGACGGGGTCATCGGCCGTGGGGGACGGTAGCGGTGCTCCGGGCCCTTCCGTGATCTTGCCGCCTTCGCCACCGCACCCCATCGCGACGAGCGACGTGAAGAGAAGCAACGTGACGATCCAGGACGAGAGGGCGCAGGCGACCCGTGCGTTTAGCGCGTGAGCTTTCATAGCGACGGTACGTAGTCGCCGCCGCGCATCGGCGCCCATGACAGCGGAGGCCAATGGATTGACCGCGCCGACCCACACGTCACGCGATTTTTACGTTATCGTGCCCCACATGACGGGCGATCACCTCGAAGCCATTTTGAAGAACGCGAACGCCAAGTCGGAGAAGGACGGGTACAGCACCCTCGCCGAAGGCGGAGCGCTCACCCTTTACATCGCGCACAACGGCGCGAGCCTCTCCATTGCTCGCGTCGATCGCATCAAGGTCGACGGCGAGATGGTCTTCGCGCGAACCGTGAAGAAAGAGGTCTACACCGTCATGCTCGGTGACCTCTACGCGGTCTCGGTCGAAGGCACGGTCGGGCAGCCGGCACGTCGCGCCGGCTTCGGCTGATCGCGCTCGAGCCTCGCGAGCGACCGAGCGAACGCGCTCAGGCGATGGCGTCGCGCACCCGCGCGCTGCTCGATCTCTTCGGGGCGCTCGTCGGCTTCTTCTTCGGTAGCGTCCTTCGCGTCCGCCGTGCGCACGTCGAAGCGTCGATGCGTGCCGCCGGCTTTCCCGGTGCGAGCGCACGCGATCACGCCGGGGCGATGTACCGCGCGCTCGGCGTCAGCGCGTGCGAGTTCCTGTGGCTCGCATCGAATGCAGCGCGGACGAAGAATGCGCGCCCACTCGACGACATCGCGCGCATCGAGCCGCGCTCGCGGACGAAGCTCGACGAAGCCATGCTCGGCGGACGCGGCATCGTCCTCGCCGCCAGCCACACCGGCAATTGGGATCTCGCCGCGTGCGCGATCGCGCAGGCGTTTCCGCTGCTCGTCATCACGAAGCACCTGAAGATTCGGCGACTCGATGCCTTCTGGCAGTCGACGCGCGCGGCCTATGGCGTCGCGCTCGGCGACGCGGCCGGCGCCGTGACGCGCGCACGCACCGCGCTCGCGCTTGGGGGCGCCGTAGCGATGATGAACGATCAGGTGCCGTCGCTGCAGCGACACG
>CAXSGV010000304.1:0-8502 GCA_964236615.1 uncultured Polyangiaceae bacterium | reverse complement strand
GCACGAGCCTGACTTTGCGCGCGAGCGTATCGGGCGTAATTGGCTTTTGGAGGAAGTCGATCCCGGAGTCGAGAACGCCGTGGTGCACGATCGTGTTCTCGGTGTAACCCGAGACGTAGAGCACCTTCATGTCCGGCCGAACTGCGGCCAGTCGCTCGGCGAGCTGGCGGCCGCTCATCCGCGGCATGACCACGTCGGTGAGGAGCATGTCGATCTTCGCCGTGAACTGCTCGCACAGGAGGAACGCCTCACCCCCGTTCGCCGCTTCGAGCACGTGGTACCCCTGACGCTGCAGAATCGTTCGGACGATCGTTCGGACTTGCTCCTCGTCCTCCACGACGAGGATGGTTTCAGAGCCGCGCGGCATTGACACTGCGGCCGGCGAAGGGCGCTGGGCTTCGATCTCGCGATCGGTCCTTGGCAAATACACCTTGAACGCCGTTCCAACCCCGAGCTCGCTGTAGACCCACACGTGGCCGCCACTCTGCTGCACGATTCCGTAGACGGTCGATAAGCCGAGGCCCGTGCCCTTGCTCTTGTCCTTCGTCGTGAAGAACGGCTCGAAGATGCGGTCCTTCGTCTCCGCGTCCATTCCGGTGCCGGTGTCCGTCACCGCGATCATCACGTAGGCGCCCGGCGTGACGCCGGCATGGTCACTCACGTAGCCGTCGTCGAAAGTGACATTCGTCGTTTCGACGGTGAGGCTGCCGCCGTTCGGCATCGCGTCGCGCGCGTTCACGACGAGGTTCATGATGACTTGCTCGACCTGCCCGGGGTCCGCGTGAATTTTGCCAACGTCTGCGGAGGTCCTCACCGAGAGCTCGATGTGCTCGCCGAGCAGCCGTCCGATCATGCGCTCGACCCCGCGCACGACCTCGTTGACGTCGAGCACGACGGGCTGAAGGAGCTGCTTTCGACTGAAGGCGAGCAATTGACGCGTGAGCGCCGCCGCTCGCATGCCGGCTGCGTGGATCTCCTCGATGTCGCCGCGGAGCGGATCCGATTCCTTGAGCTCTTCGACGATTAGGCTCGTGTAGCTGAGGATCACGGAGAGCAGATTGTTGAAGTCGTGCGCGACACCGCCGGCGAGACTGCCAATCGCCTCGAGCTTCTGGGATTGCCGCAGCTGGTCTTCTGCACGGCGACGCTCGGAGATGTCGCGCGCAATCTTCTACACGCCGATGACCGTGCCTTCAGCGGTTTGAATCGGCGACACCGACAGCGATACCTCGACCAGCGTTCCGTCTTTTCGCCTTCGCGTCGTCTCGTAGTTGCGAACCGTCTCGCCGCGCGCGACGCGCGTCACCATGGTCGCGTCGTCCGGTGAATGCTCCGGCGGTAGGAGCACGAGAACGTTCTCGCCGTTCATCTCGGCGGCCGTGAATCCGAAGAGCGCTTCCGCGCCGCCGTTCCAGGTCGTCAACGTGCCGTCCAACGTGACGCTCATGATGGCGTCGTCCGACGACTCGACGATCGCGGCGAGTTGGTTTCGCGTCTGGTCGGCGAGGCGCCGGTCGGTGATGTCCGTGGCGAGCGCGAGCGCGCCTTCGACCTGGCCGGCGGCGTCGAAAAGGGGATCGGCATGGAGCGAGATCCAGATCGGGGAGCCGTCGCGTCGCATGAGCCGAAACTCGCCTCGCTCCGAGATCCCGCGCTTGCGACGCTCGGTGCGCGCGCGGGCCTCGGCTTGTGCGGCCTCGTCCATGAACGCGAAGATCGGCTGTCCGATCGCCTCCTCGACCGTGAAGCCGAGCATCGAGGCCATGCGCGGGTTCATGAAGGTCGTGACGCCCGCGGAGTCGTACATCCAGACGCCCTCGGACGTGTTCTCGACGATTCGCCGGTACCGCGTCTCGCTCGTGCGCAGCGCCTCTTCGGCGACTCTGCGGGCGGTCACGTCGAGCCCGACCCCCGTCACGCCGGAGACGCTGCCCGAGGCATCGACGATCGGCACGAAGATCGCCTCGAAGAAGCCGCCACGCAGGAGCCCCGCCCACGACGTGGTCTCACCGGCGAGCGCGCGTCGGATCGCGGCCTCGGCGTCCGGCAGCTTGCCGAAGTGCTCGAAGACGGACCGACCGACGCGGTCTTCCGGCCGAAGGTCCAATGCAGCAATGCCACGGCCTTCGTAGAGGCTGTAGGTGCCGTCGCGGTCGAATGAAAACAGGATGACCGGCGCATTCGAAATCACGAAACGCAGGCTCTGCTCGGCATCGTGCAGCGCGCGCTCAGCGGCCCTGCGGTCGGTCACATCGCGCAAGACGACGAGGTGGAGCCCCGGCAGGACGTTCGCAACGGCGCTGCCATCGAGCGTCCGCCGCGATCCGTCGGGTCGGACGATGACGACCTCGGCTTCCATGCGTTGAGCGTCCATGAACGCTTGCCACCGCGCTGGATTGTATTGGTCGGGCGCGATGAAGTCTTGGTTGTGCCGGCCGAGGATTTTCTCTTTCGGAACGCCGAACATGGCGCACGCCGCGGGATTCGCGTCGACGTAGCGCCCATCGTCGTCCGCGACGAGCATCCCGTCCATGGCCCCGTCGAAGATGGCGCGAAGAAAGCTCTCGCTGTCGCGCAGCTTCGCTTGCGATTCGCGAAGGAGGACGGGGCTGGAGCTCCCCTCGAGGACGATGGTGTCGAGCTCGCGGCTCATCAGAGCCTGGATCGTCTGTTGCGCGTCGCGGAGCTTGCCTTCGAGCTCTTCGATGCGTGCGTGCAGATCGCGGTCGGTCAAGGCACCCCCTTCAGCAGGGGCGGAGGTTCCGCGCATCTGCCGCTCGGCGAGGACGCCCCCGCATGCCGCTGGCGATAGTAGGTCGGGCGCCTCGGGCGCGGCCTGCGGGTCAGCGCCATGGCTCCGGACGGGCTGGTCGAGGCGCTCGAGCTGCCAGGACGGCGGCTCGTCCTCGGGACGGGGAGGCGATAGACTCGCGCCCATGGTGACGGGAGCGGGTGAGAGGCATACCGACGGCCACGCCTCTGCGGCGCAGCGCGCGGCCGGTAACGAGACTGTGCTCGACGGCCAGAAGCGCGCCCTCGAGCGTGCGCTCCATGGCGCTGCGCTGGGCGAGATTCTCGAGGTGATCGTGCGGACGGTCGAGAGTCAATCGACGAGTGGCGTCCTCGGATCGATCCTGCTCCTCGACGCCGCGGGCAAGCACCTCCTGCTCGGGGCCGCTCCCAGCCTCCCCGCCGAGTACAACGCGGCGATTCATGGCATAACCATCGGGGAAGTCGTCGGTTCGTGTGGAACCGCCGCCTTCACGGGCAAGACGGTGATCGTCAGCGACATCCAGACCGATCCCCTGTGGGCGGAGTTCAAGGCCCTCGCCGGCCAGCACGGGCTGCGGGCGTGTTGGTCGACGCCGATCCGATCGTCCGACGGGGCGGTGGTCGGAACGTTCGCGCTCTACCACCGCGTCGTCACCACGCCATCGGAGCGTGACCTCGAGGTCGTCGGGCTTCTCGGCCATACCGCGGCCCTCGTGATCGAGCGCGACCTTCATGCGCGGCAGCGGGCGGCCGCCGAAGAAGCGCTGCGCGCCTCGAACGAGCAGCAGCTGGCGCGTCTCGCGGCGATGTTCCAGCATGCTCCCGCGGCGATCGCCGTCCTCCGCGGAAGCGATCACGTCTTCGACGTCGCGAATCCGGGCTATGTCGAGCTCGTCGGAGGCCGGTCCGTTCTTGGAAAACCCCTGCGCGACGCCCTACCCGAGATCAACGGCCAAGGGTTCATCGAGCTGCTCGACAAGGTGCGGAGCAGCGGCGAGCCCTTCATCGGCCGCGCGCAAAAGGTGATGCTGACGCGGGGAGCGCGCACCCCGGAAGAAGCGTTCTGCGACTTCGTTTACCAACCCGTTCCCGGGCCGGACGGTCGAACGGAGAGCATCCTCGTCGTCGCCTTCGAGGTCACCGGGCTCGTCAACGCAAAGCTCGAAGCGGAGGCCGCGAGGCGCCGCGCCGAAGCAAGTGAGCGCGGGCTGAAGACGTTCATCGACAACCTTCCGGAGCTCGCGTGGACGGCGCTTTCCGACGGCCACATCGATTACTACAACCAGCGTTGGTACGACTACACCGGCACGACCTACGAGGAGATGCAGGGGCGGGGTTGGGAGAAGCTCCACGATCCGCAGCTGCTTCCGAAGGTCGTCGAGCGCTGGAAGCACTCGCTCGAGAAAGGCGAGCCCTTCGAGATGGAGTTCACGCTCCGCGGCGCAGACGGTGTCGCGCGGTGGTTCCTCACGCGCATCGTTCCCTCTCGAGACGCCTCGGGAAAGATCATCCGTTGGTTCGGCACCAACACGAACATCGACGCGATCAAATCCAGCCTTGCCCTCACCGACGCGATGGCCGAGCAGAGCCAGGAGACGCAGCGGGCGCTGCTCGACATGCGAGCCGCGAAGGAACGCGCCGAGGCGCGGGCGGCCGAGCTCGAAGCCGAGAGGCGCGCGCCGCGGAGCTGATGGCACCGCAACCTTCAGAGGCCGGAAGCGAGCTGCATCAGTTCGCGTTCGAAAAGATCGCCAAGGTGCTCGGCCCGGACCGAGCGCGGCAGATCATGGCCCGGCTGCTTGCCGAGCTCGGCATCGAGCTACAGACCCCGGACGACCTCCTGCGTCTTTCGCGCGCGATGACGGCGCTCGGTGGCTTCGAGGGCGCCGTGGGCGGCATGCTCGGCGTGGCCGCGGTTCTTCGCGGCGCAGCCGACACCGCGCGTGACAGGGCTTCCGCCTTATAGCGAGAACGACATGATTACGCTCTATGGCTTCGGCCCCGTCAGAGCCCCGACACGCGTAGCAAGTAGCCCATCTTGCCGAAGCCGAGATCGGCGAGCTCGATGACGAGAAGGTCGCCCGAGGCGGTCCTTCCGAGGCCCGCGGGCACGGCGACGTTCGACAAGACGACCTCGCGATCGCCGTTCGCCTCGACATGCATCACGCGGTCGGCCGTGTCGGCGACATAGAGCCCGCCGCGGTCGCCGCCGAGCACGCCGTAGACGTGCTCGAGATCGGTTGTCGCCGTGTCGGCTTGCGCGACGCTGCCGCCGCCAGCTTGAAAGCGGACGACGCGCGCCGGTGCGTGATGCCATTCCGCAACCACCAGTCGTCCGTCGGCTCCGAAGAATAGGCCTTCGGGAACGTCGAGACCGCTCGCGTACGTCGTCGGCGCGGACGGTGCGCCGAGCCCGACACGCACGACGCGGCCGGTGGGTGCCATCGCGGTGAACGACGACACGTACGCGGCGTTGTCGGACCCGAGCGTGACGTACGTCGCGTTGTCGAGCGCGTTCGTGAGCTCGACCCGGTTTCCGTTGTTGCGATCGATGCGCGAGAGCGAGTGCGCGCCCTCCTCGGTCACGAGCAGCGCGCCGCTCGCGTCCTCGACGATGCCGATGGGATTCCGCAGTCCAGTGGCGACCGTCGTGAACCCCGACGGCGTGAGACGAACGATGCGGCCACCGGCCCATTCGGTCACGAAGATGCTGCCATCGCGAGTCTCGACGACGCCGCGAGGTGCGGCGAGCGGAAACGGGTACCGTGTGCAGCGAGCTCCCGGACGTGCGAGCGCGACGTGAATGCGGGCATCTGCGCCCGCCGGAATTTCACACGCTGAGGGATCCCCCGACGCGCGTACCGAGGTTTCGTTCGTCGCTGCGCGCCACGCTATCGCGCCGTACTGGAAGTTGCTTTGGCGACCGCCTGCGACCTCCATCTCGTCTTGCGTCGGATAGCCGAGTGGCGATCGCTCCCAGCCGAGGGATGCCCATTTCTGCCGAATCGAACCGTGAAGCTCGTGAGCCCCAGTCGTGGGCGTCCAATAGATCGAGCCGCCTTCGAAGTGGTTGTAGCGGCCGACACCGTCCGGGGTGCTGAGCTCGTTCGTGATGCACCGTCCGAGCACCGAAGCAGGGCCGCCGAGCGCGTCGTACTCGGCACGGATGGCGCCGGTCACCGTGCATGCGCCCACCGACTGCGCGCCTTCGTCGGTGGACAGGTCCGCCTCTGCCGCGTCACCGCCGGAGCAGCCTGCGAGCACGAACAGCACGCAGCACACGAGACCTTTGCGGATCATGCAGCCCGCGTCAGCAAGGAGCATTCCCTCGGATCCGCGAGCGCGCTCGCGAGGACGACGTCCTCGACACCTCGTGGCACGCGCGTCCGGGCGCACGATCGTGATCGCGCTCGCGGGGAGACGCGAGACCCTCGTGATGCCATGCGAGGGAACCGGCGCACGTCCAGCTGGTCGGCGGAACCAGCTTGACATATTCCCTATGGGCTATATAGATAGGTGGCAATGAACACGCCGGATCGCTTGGACCTCGCATTCGCCGCGCTCGCCGATCCGACGAGGCGCGCCATTCTCGCTCGGCTCACGCAGGGGGAGGCGACGGTTGCCGAGCTTGCCGAGCCGTTCGGGCTTCGGCAGCCGACGATCTCGAAGCACCTCAAAGTCCTCGAAGCCGCCGGCTTCGTCACGTGCTCGCGCGATGCGCAACGCAGGCCACGACGCCTCGTCGACGGCGCGCTGAAAGACGTCGACGCGTGGATTGAGCCATTCCGCAAACAGTGGGAGGCACGCCTCGACAACCTCGGTGCGTACCTCGATCGAATGAACCGCAAACCGAAACGGAAGTAAGGGAGTCAATCATGCAGATTTCGAATGAGACGCGATCCAAAGTCGACCGCACGACCTTCACACTCACCTTCGAGCGATTGGTCTCGGCGCCTCTCGAGCAGGTGTTCGACGCCTGGACCAAGCCGGAGCAGATCACGCAGTGGTGGGATCCCACCGGCACTCCGCTGAGCGAGTGCACGATCGATCTTCGCCCCGGTGGCAAGTTCCGGTTCGTGAACCGTGACAACGCGCACGCGCCGCCCTTCGAAGGCGCTTACAGCGTGATCGACCGGCCGGCGAAGCTCGTCTTCGAGGCGCTCGGCTCCGTCGGGACCGTGCTGCTCGAGAAGCGTGGCGCCGACACGCACCTCCTGGTGACGATCCGCTGCGCGTCCGCGGAGCACCTCGAGCAGCTCGTGAAGGTCGGCGTCGACACGGGCACGAACCAGACGCTCGACAACTTGGTGACCTACCTCCAAAAGCGCCCGAACTGAGGGCGACCCGGTGACGAGCTGGAGCATCGCGTATGCTCCGGCTCGTGGCTGGCCTTTACTTCGGTAAATCGCGCTGGGACGACATTCCTCGAGCGCTCGGGCTCACTGCCCAGGACGACGGACGGATGAGGGGCGTCTACCGCGGCCATCCCGTGGAGGCTTCGTTCGACAACGAGCACGACGTGCAACGCGACACGTATGCCCACATCACCTCGGTCTGGCTGAAGTTCGACCCCCTGCTCGGCGTCGTCGGCCTCGAGAGCGACGAGCTCTTCGATCGCATCGCCGAGCCCGCGCTTCGCACCGAGGTCCGTGCGCGTGCGACGGCGCTGGGGCTTCGCGACGTCATCATCGGCGATGGCGGGCTCAGCGGGCGGTGGTGGACTTACGAGTCGGGCGTCGAGCGTTACCGCGCAGTCTTCGAGCTCTTCGCATGGGCCGACGATCATTTTGGAACGCCGCGCAATCCACCTTCCGGCGTGGGAACGTGAGATCGGCGCCGCGTGGCCGTCGCTCGCGCAAGGGTGGGGGCTCGAGCTCGACGTTCGACGCGGTGAGATGCGCGGGACGGTTCGTGGCCGAGCGACGAGCGCGCGCATCGTGAACAACTCGGGAGCGCTGACGACCGGCGTCGAGGTCGAGGTTCTCCTGCCATCGGGATGTGAGCTCGCCCTCAAACGGCAAAAGGGCGGCGACGGTTTCTTCGATCGCCTCTTTCGCGGTCAGGACGTCACGCTGGGTGATCCCGAGTTCGATGCCGCCTTCGTCATCAAAGGTGAGCCCGAGGCCTTCGTCCGCGGCGCGCTCAACCCCGTCGCGCGCCAGCAGATCCTCCAGCTCGCCCACTCGGGCTGCTCCATCACCTTGAAAGACGGGAAGCTCGCGGCGTGGACGAAGCAGGTCGTCATCCTCCGTGAGGAGCTCGACGAGCTGATGAAGTCCGCGTACTCCGCGGCTCTCGCCTTGTGTCCGGAGCCGACGCTCGATGCGCCCGGCACGCCCTACCGCTGAGAGCACGGCGGTTACAGCGTCGCTCGTTCGCGCTTGAATATTTCGAGCCCGCGTGCCGGATACGTACGCGCCGCGTTCCTAACGGGTAGCGGCCACCGGAGTGTCCGGTAAGGCTCGAAAAAGATCGGGTGCTCGCCATGGTGATGTTCCGTCGACTTCGCGCGCGTGGTCTCGTGGGTCTCGTAGGCGTCGTTGCTGTCGCTTCGTGTGGCGGCAGGATCGCGCCCAGCACCGAGCCGGAGGAATGCTCTGCGGGTACCGGCCGCCTCCTCGACGGCGGAGCCATCCAACGCGGCAACGACGCAAACGAAGTGAAGGACGTCCCCACGACGTCGAGCGAGGGCAACGCCGCGGCTACGTGCCAGCGGCCCCGCCCCACGCG
>CAXSGV010000303.1:3859-8578 GCA_964236615.1 uncultured Polyangiaceae bacterium | reverse complement strand
AGCGCGCGGTGAACGCCATGTCGTGCGGAAGCCGCGGCCCCGGAAGCGCGACCGGGATCGCACGCAGCAGTGTGCCCCCGGGATCGGCGACGCCGACGTGGCAGTACGGCGCCTCCGTCGAATAGTTGAAGAAGAGGAGCTCGCCGGTCCTCTCGTCGACCTTTGGGTGCGCCGAGATCGTGGTGCCCTTGGGGAAGCTCGGGTGGTGCAGCTTCGCGGTGCCGCGTGGTGCGAGCGTCAGCGGGTCGGTGAGGTAGGCGTCGCCGCATTGGTAGAACGTCGAAAGCGCGACGCCCGCGTGCACGGTGACGTCGGTGCTCGATGCGTCCTTCATGCGCGTGCGCGCGCCCCATCCATCGCGCTGCGAGAGCTCGGGGCCTTCGAGGATCCCGGCCCACAGCGACGCGCCAGCTTCGACCTCGGCGAGGTGGCCGGTCGTCTTCACGAACCGATTGCGGTAGCTCGCCGCGCCGTTCTCGAAGCGGATGGCGTGGAGCATTCCGTCGCCATCGAACGGGTGGTAGCGACCCGTGATCGCGTCGAACAGCGGGTTCTCGGTGTTGCGCAGGTACACGCCGGACAGATCCTTCGGGATCTCGCCTTCGACGACGTCGAGATCGTACGCGTCGACCTCGACGGTGTTCGGCGCCCACGCGCCGGTTCGGTACGGATGCGGATCGTGCTCGGGGAGCTTCGATACGTAAGTGCTTATTGTCTCGACGCGCATGCTCAAGCCGTTCCCCACACGAAGCTCACGACCGTGGTCGCGCTTCCGCCGATGTTGAGTGTGCCGAAACGCTTCGCGCCGGCAACCTGGGTGTTGCCCGCGCGACCTGAAACTTGGCGGCAAGCGTCGAGCGCCATGCGCACGCCGGTCGCGCCGACGGGGTGCCCGAGACCGATGAGACCGCCGCTCGGGTTGATCGGTAGCCGGCCACCGAGCTCGCAGGTGCCGTCCTCGATCGCGCGAAACGCCTCGTCGGGCGGCGTGATACCGAGGTGATCGAGCGCGAGGTACTCGGTTACGGCGAAGCAGTCGTGCGTCTCGATGCCGTCGAGGTCGAACGGACCCGCGATGCCTGCGCGGCGGTACGCGTCGGTCGCGGCGGCACGCAAGTGGGGCAGCAGGTAAGGGTCGCCCGCCCCGCGCCGCACTTTGTCCTCGAGCGAGAGCGTCGACGTGCGGTGGCCCCACCCGAGCAGACGCGGGAGCGTCGCGAGGCCGTCGCCCGTGCGCTTGCAGTGACGCTCCGCAAAGGCGCTGGAAGCGAGAACGACCGCGGCGACGCCGTCGGTGACCTGACCGCAGTCTTGCCGGCGCACGCGCCCGGTGACGATCGGATTCGCCGCGTCGTCGTCGTCGAAGGCCGTTGGACCGAAGGCCCAGCCACGCGTCTGCGCGAACGGGTTCTTCTTCGCGTTGGCGAAGTTCTTCTTCGCGATCGCCGCGAGGTGCGCGCGCGTCGGCCCGTTCGGCGAGCGCGCCTGGAGCACTTCGGTGATGCGCGAGAACATCTCAGGCCACACGTAACGCGCGTCCTCTGCTTCGTGACCGGTCCACGCTGCAGCACCGAGGTGACGCGCGGCGATCTCGCCCGGCACGTTGCGCTCTTGCTCGGCGCCGACGACGAGCACGCAGTCGTAGCGGCCCGCCTCGATCTCCGCCGACGCCGCGAGCAGCGCCAAGCTCCCCGACGCGCACGCGCCCTCATGGCGCGCCGCGGGGACACCTTCGAGCTCGGGCAGCATCGTCGCGGGGAGTGCGCCCATCTGCGCTTGGCCGGTGAAGAGCTCACCGAACGCGTTGCCCACGTGGATGCTCTGGATGGCGCCGAGGTCGAGCTCTGCATCGGCGACCGCAGCGAGGGTGACCTCGCGTACGAGCTCGGCGAGCTCCCGCCCTTCGCGACCGATGTTGCGCGCGAAGTCGGACTGCGCGCCTCCGAGGAAAAAGACAGCCTTGGACATGTTGCCTCGATCGTACGACGAACCGCGCGACTTGTTATCCTCACGCGCATGAGTTGCGCGTGCGCCCATGTCCCTGAAGGGGCGACCGAGGGGATCTTCTCGGTCGACGCGTCGTCGCTCACCTTCGGTCGTGGTGCGATTCGCGAGGCCGGCGCGTTGTGCAAGAGCCTCGGGATGCGACGCGTTGCCCTCTTCACTGATTGCGGCGTCGGCAAGCTCGAGATCTTCGAACGTGCGCGCGCGTCGCTCGCGGCCGCGGGTGTCGACTTCGGCGTCTACGACGCGTGCCACGTCGAGCCCACCGATGCCTCGTTCGTTGCGGCGGCGCGCTTCGCGAGCGAGGGAAAGTTCGACGGATACGTCTCCGTCGGCGGCGGATCGTCGATCGACACCTGCAAAGCCGCGCTGCTCTCGGCAACCTATCCAGGCGATCTGATGACCTGGTTCAACCGCCCCGTCGGCGCGGGCACACCGATCCCCGGACCGCTTCCTCCGCACATCGCCTGCCCCACGACGTCGGGCACCGGCAGCGAGCTGACAGGGATCGCCGTGTGCGACGTGCTCTCGCTTCACGCGAAGACCGGCATTGCGTCGCGGCGTCTCCGGCCGACGCTCGCTGTCATCGATCCCGACGCGACCGATACGCTGCCCGGATCGGTCGTCGCCGCGAGCGGGTTCGACGTCCTCTGCCACGCCCTCGAGTCCTTCACCGCGCGCCCCTTCTCTTCGCGTCCACACTCGGCCGACCCGCTGCTGCGACCGATGAGCCAGGGCCAAAACCCGTGGAGCGATCTGGGAAGCCGCGAGGCGCTGCGGCTCGGCGCGAAGTACCTCGTTCGGGCAGTGAACGACGCGTCAGACACCGTCGCGCGCGAGCAGATCATGTGGGCGGCGACGCTGGCCGGTCTCGCATTCGGCAACGCCGGCGTGCACCTTCCACACGCGATGGCCTACGCGGTAGCTGGCCAGGTAAAGGAGTTCCGCATGCCGGGTTACCCCGACGCGGAGCCCATGGTCCCGCATGGCATCTCCGTGGTCGCGAGCGCGCCCGACGCGTTTCGTTTCACGGCCCCCGCGGGGGCACCGCGTCATCTCGAATCGGCGGTATTGCTCGGCGTGAGCCCCGACGTAATTGGCGACGCGGCACCAGCGGCCGCCGGCGATGTCCTGGCGGGGACGCTCGAGCGGCTGATGAAGGACGCCCACGTGCCGATCGGGCTGCGCGCGCTCGGCTACGCGACCGAGGACGTCCGCGCTCTCGTGGCTGGGACCATCGTGCAAAAGCGCCTCCTCGACAACGCCCCCTGCCCGATCGGGCAAGCCGATCTCGAAGCGGTCTTTCACGCCGCCGTGAGCCGCGTATGACGACCTCGCCGCCGCGCCGCGACGAATACGTGCATCTTCTCCCTATCCAGACGCGCTGGGAGGACAACGACGTCTACGGGCACGTGAACAAAGTCGTCTATTATTCGTACTTCGACACCGCGATCAACCATTGGCTCGTCGACGTCGGTGGCCTCGACATCCACAGCGGCGAGGCCATCGGTCTCGTCGTGGAGTCGCACTGCCAGTTCGTCGCGCCCGCGTCGTACCCCGAGGACCTCGACGCCGGTCTGCGTGTCGGAAAGGTAGGTCGCTCGAGCGTGCGGTACGAGGCCGCCGTCTTTCGACGCGGCAAGGACGAGCTTTGCGCGCACGGCCACGTGGTCCACGTGCTCGTCGACCGCGCGACCCGTCGTCCCGTCCCGATCGCAGAGCCCCTGCGTCGTGCGCTCGAAGGGCTCGTGCGCTGAAGGACCTGCTCGATGGATGTCCTCGCGGCGACGGATCAGATCGCGCTGGTCGCCGGTGGAAGCACGACGCGGAAAGTGCTCCCGACACCCTCGGCGCTCTCGACGTCGATTGTGCCGCCGAGCGACGAGACGATGCCGTGGCAAATGGCGAGGCCGAGGCCGGTGCCGGTCGGCTTCGTCGTGAAGAACGGATCGAAAACTTGGTCGGCGACCACCGTCGGCATGCCGTGCCCATCGTCTTTTACCTCGACCACCGCGTGCCCCGTCGGGTCCGTACGGGTCGCGAGGATGATCTCCCCGCGGGACGCTGAGTCCTCTGGCATCGCGTGCGCCGCATTGAGCAGCAAGTTCACGAAGAGTTGCACGAGCCGCGAGTGCACGGCCATCACCGCCGGCACCTCGTCGAAGCGGCGGACAACGCTAATGCCGCGCGGCGTCTCGTGCATCGTCATCTCGATGGCCTCGCCGAGCGCGGCGCGCACATCGACTGGCACAACGGGCCCGCGGTCCACGCGCGAGAACCTCCGGAGGTCGCGGACGATCTCGCGCACGCGCTCCGCGCCATCCCACGCCATGGGCATCGCACTCTCGATCTCCGCGATGCGCGCAGGATCCATCGAGCCCAGCGCCTTCCGAATGCGCTCGAGATTGAGCATCAAATACCCGAGCGGATTGTTCACCTCGTGCGCGACGCCCGCTGCAAGCAGACCGACTGACGCGAGCCGCTCCGACTGACGAACCTGAGCCTGCATTCGCTTTCGCTCGGTGACGTCGCGAACGAGCCCACTGACCGACGGCGGCGCGCCGGCACGCGCAGGGGCGAGGAGAAACTTCGCGGTGAACCAGCGCCGGCCACCTTCGACGTCGAGCACGTACTCGATGCTCTCGGACTGATGGCTCGCGAGGACGCGGCGGATGACGTCGTCGAAAGGACGGCCGACGTGCTCACCGAGCGCCT
>CAXSGV010000303.1:0-3849 GCA_964236615.1 uncultured Polyangiaceae bacterium | reverse complement strand
CGCCGACGGGCCGGGCGAGGAGGCCTGGATCGCTTGTCCAGACGTCCTTGTAGCGAGCTTCTTCGTCGAACTCGAACAGGATGCCTTCGACGAACGCCGAGACCACGAGCAGTCGCTCCTCGAGAGCGCGCACGGTCGCCTTTGCCTCCTCCAACGCCGCCGCGGTGGCGCGGAGCTCCAGGTCGACGTTCGACATGCTGCGTTCGATGTTACTCGACGCGGAGCCGTTCGTGGCTACGCCGCCGTAGTCGCGATCACCCCCGCAAAGAACAGCTCGGCGGTCACGGCGGCGTTGTCTCTCTCTTCGTCGAGCGCCGCGTCGACGCGGGCGGCGATGGAGCTCGGCTTCACCGTTCGGCGCGCAATGCGCGGGAATCGACTTCCGCCGAGGAGGCTCGCGACGGACGAGAAGAGCTCGGCTTCCTCGGCGTGAAGGACCGGCCACGGCGCGGCGCGCTCGATGAAGTCGCGCAGGCGCGCGGCGGCGTCGATGACGGCCCCGTAGCGACGGTTGAGCCCGCCCTCGATGACGTCGTGGGTGAGCAGACGCAGGTGAGCCTCGCCGTACACGCGGCGATCCATCCAGTTGCGGTCGCGATCCTCCTCGTGCATCTGGCGGTATTTCTCCGTCCGTGCGGGATCGATCTCGCGCCACGTCGGCTCACGCAGCCCCACCGGCAGCACCGGGAGGACCTCGAGCAGGCACGCTTCGTCTCCGGGGCGCGCGCGGATGGCGACGCCGAGCACCGGGGCTTCGATGCGATCGCCGAGCGGGACGACGGTACCGACGTCGTCGGCGGGCACGCCGAGCGCGGCCGCCACAGCGTCGACGTACCACGGGTGCACGATCGGAACCGGGAGCACGATGCGCCCCGGCCACTCGCTCCGCGTCGCCGAAGGACCGACGAGCACGCCGCATTTTTCGCAAACCACACCGCGGTGCTGTGGACCCGCGTACTTTCCACAGATGCACGCGTCGTCGTCGACAGTGCCGAAGATGCGTGCGCAGCCAAGCCCGCTGCGCTCAGGCTTGCCAGTACGTGCATTGTACATATCCGAGCTCAGGACGTCGGTGTGCCGCACCGCGCCCGGTGGCATCGAGGCGCGCGCGGCGACAAGACGCTCGTCGACATCGGACGTGGTCGCGAGGCGCCACGTGATCCCTTTTGCGGCGAGGCGTGCGTGCACCGGCTCCACCGCCCGAAACTTACCTCAGTCGCAGCGCGAGGCGCGCACGAAGGGCGCGCTGGAGCGAATCGCGTTGCAGGTGTCGACGCACGTCGCGCCGGGGCCATCGCCCGTGCATGCGTTCCAGCGATCGTCACCGCTCGGTGGAGGGCACTTCGCGGGCAGAGTCCAGCAGCGACCGCGCGCGCCCGCAGCGCACGCCTTGGGATCGCGCGTGAACCCGAGCAGCCGCGCGCAGGTGGCCCCCTCGGGGCACGCGGGATCCCCAGGGGCGCCGCAAAACGCCACGTTGCTTCCGCACTCACTCCCCGACGCCGCCGCGATCCCCGCGGCGCGACGCAGGCAGTCGTTGAAGTAGGTCACGCCGTCGCAACCGCACACGGGCGCGTCGTCGCCGTGGCAGTGCGCAGGAAACGGCGTGCACGTGCCCGCGGGATCGCCGCACGCGGTCTTCTCGCAGAAGAGCTCCGGTCCGCAGTCGCTCGACACGAGACAGCGCGAGGACGAGCCGCCGCCGTCCGCCGAAGGTGCCGTCGCGATCACGATCGTCTCGTCGCTGCACGCCGACAGGATCACGGACGCGATGGTCAAGCCCACGACGAGCACGCGCCGCTTCATAGCGCCTCACGCGCGCCGAAGAGCGTCGGTCCGAGCGCGGTGAAGTCGAGCCCCGCAAGAAGCGCGGGTCGCACGCGCCACGGCGCCAGGACATCGCGCGTCTCTCTCCCTTCGTCGACCACCCACCTGCGCGACGTCACGTCGACGTCGGTCGAGAGCGCCACTGTGAGGACGAGACCGGGCGCCAGCTTGAAGTGGGATGCGACCGCCGCAGTGAGCACGACATCGGCGCGCGTCGATGTTCTCGCAAGCGCGGACTCGGGAAGCACCGACGAGCGCGGATCGACCGTGAAGATGTCGACGCCGCCGCCCGCCCCGACGGTGAGCGCAAACCACGATCCATGCGCGACCTCGACACGCGGCAGGAGCCGCAGCGACGCGAGGCTCGTCTCCAACTCGACCGAACGGACGCGCGTGTCGAACGGGAGTGCGTACTCGGCGGTGAGCCCGATCGAGGGGGCGATTCCGCGGCGGGACGCGAGCGCGATCCCGAGCCCCGCGCGGAGCATGGGGCCCGCGTGGTCGGCTACGGGTCCACCGCGAACGAAGGTGGACACATCGAGCGCGAGCCCGCGCGGCGCGGTGGAAGCCACGCGCGGCACTGGCGATGGCGGCTCCTTGGGCGCTGCGCGCTCGGGCGCGGGCGGTGCCGGTCGAGGAACGATGTCCGTGCGGAGCTTTGCTTCCACCGCCGAGCGCGCGGCCTGCGCGATCTCTTCGCGGAGGATGGCCGGCGTCTTTCCATCGCGCGTGATCACCCGGCGCAGAAGCACCGAGCCGTCATTTCCGTCGATTACCGCAACACGCGCTCCTTCCGTCGACGCGAGGTCGACCTCGATGCGTGCAAACGGCACGCTTTCGGAAGGCCCCGCTCCGGTGTCGACGGGCTTCACCCCGAGGCGGTCGAGCAGCTCGCGCAACGTGTCGCGCAGCCCCGCGACGTCGACGTCATCGCCCCGAACGACGATCTCGACGACGCGCGCCGCCTCCAAGCGCGGGGCGCGCGCACCGGGCGCGACGGGCGGGTCGTCGTCAGCGGACGCCTCACCCGCGACGAGCATGCTCGCCACGGCGAGCGCGGCCACCCCGCTTCGCCACGGCATCAGCGCGGGCTCGCCTCCGCCCGCGCGCGCATCCGCGACGCGTAGGGCGACGCAGGAAACGCTGCCATCAGCGCGCGCCAAGCGCCACGTGCTTCGCCCGCACGGCCGAGACGCTCGAGCGCGATCGCACGTGCGGCCATGACCTCTTCGTCGAGATCGCCCGCGCCGCGCGCCTGGTAGGCGTCGAGCGCGCGGAGCGCACCGTCGGGGTCGCCCCGGTCGAGCAGCAGCTGCCCCGACGTGGCAAGCGCGACATGCGCCTCGCGGCTCGTCGGGTGCTGCGCCTCGAGCTCTCGGTAGAGCTCGAGCGCGTGCACGTGATCGCCGCGACGGCGGGCGGCGTTGGCCTCTTCGAACATCGCCGAGGCACCTTGCTCGACGCTCGGCGGGCGAGCAACGTTCAGGTGCGGTGGGGTCAGGAGCGGCGCGGCCGTGAGGTGAGGTGCCGGAGCGAGGACGCTCGCAACGGGGGCCTCGTCGATACGCGCTAGTGGCGGCTCGCTCGACGCCGCGCGCGCATTCACGAAGCGCGGCGTCGCCGCAGGGGTCGGCGCAGGGGTCGGCGCGATCGCGACGAGCGATGGCAAGGCGGTTGATTCCGGCGCACGGCCGACGACGAGCGCGCGCCACGCGGGCCCCGCGCCAGCGACGCTGCCGACGAGCACCGCCGCCACGGCGAGCATCCACATGCGACGCACGGGTCGCGTCCGCGGCGACGGCGACGCGATCGGCAAGACGCGCAAGACGCGCAAGACGCGAGGCGGCGCGCCAGGTGCCACGATCGGCGACGGCAAGGGAGTCGGAGCCGGCGCAGGCACGAGGACGGGACCAGGCAACGGAGCGGCAACGGGCTGGGGTGCGAGCTCGTCTTCGAAGTCGGCGCGCACGAGCTGCTCGAATCGGCAGGTGCCGCAACGCGCGACGTGCGCGTCGAGACGTG
>CAXSGV010000302.1:0-8596 GCA_964236615.1 uncultured Polyangiaceae bacterium | reverse complement strand
CGCATCGACGTCCGCGCGTTCGGCAACGTCGTGTTCAAGAACACGTACCCCGTCGGCGCGGGCGCGCTGCGTATTCCCGCCACGCTCGGCGTGCTCCCTGGCGCCGATGCCCGCGCGCTGATCACGATTCGCGTGATCGCTTTTCAGCGCGGCAAGCCCCGCATGCTGCGCGAGGTCGTGACGACGGTTCCGGAGTCGCGGCTCGGATCGTTACGACTCCCGATCCAGTGGCTCAGCGACGGCTCCGCGGTACAGCCCGACCCCACCAACGAAGAAGACATTCGCAGCTCGTGCAACGACGGCAACACCAACATCGCCGGCGAGTGCGTGCCTTGGGACATCGACTCGAGCACGTTGCCTGACTACAAAGCCGAAGATGTCTTCGGTGGCGGAAAGGAAGACGGAACGGGTGGCTCTTGCTTCGACACCGCCTCCTGTCTTGCCGGCGCGCAGACTCTTCAAGTCGACACCGCCACGTGCACCGCGACGGTCGCCGAAGGCCTCGGCACCGATCGCGCGAAGCTGAATGTCGGTCTCGTCCTGCCCCTCGGAGGCGACGGCATCTGCAGCGCGACCGGCTGCCTCATTCCGCTCGACGCGAGCTCGAACGTCGGCTGGGTTTCGACAGGCGGCGCGGCTGCGGTGTCGAGCGTCAAGCTCCCCAAGAAGATCTGCGACAAGCTGCAAGCCGGCACGGTCAAGAGCGTCGTCGCCTCGTCGAAGTGCGCGGCGAAGCTCCCGAGCGTGCCGACGTGCGGAGCGTGGTCGTCGGTCAGCGGCGGCAGCGCAGGAGGAGGCGACGACGTCAGCGCCGACGGAGGTGCGGCGCCACCCTGCACGGCGCCTCTCTGCAACACGCAGCCGGGCATGGGCTCGGACCCCTCGCAATGCGACTGCTCGCAGACGTGCGGCAACACCATCTACGCCGTCATCTGCGACGGATCCTTCTGCACGTGCTCAGTCGGAGGGCAGCTGCGCTCGAGCGTTCCGCAGGCGACGACGTGCCTCGACACGAAGCAAGAGACGGACGCGCTCGCGCGTTGCAAGACCCCGTAGCGCTGCTGCGGGACGGTCTTCAGCGCCTTCAGCGCCTTCAGCGCCCTGCCTGGTAGAGCGCCCAGATCGAGCCCCAGCCCATCGCGAGTAGCGCGGCGAAGAACGCGAGCACGAAGATCTCGAGCCGCTTCAGCGCGCGCCGGCTCGCGACCGCACCCCAGCCCATACAAAATGTCTGGACCCCGTTCGCCAGGTGGAACGCGATGGCGAGCACCCCGAGCACGTACACGGCGATGGTCGGCGTGTGAAAGCGCATCTCGTGAGCGATCTCGGCGAAGGGCTCGGCGTGGCCTTCGAACATGCGCGGCTTGATCAGGGCGAGCCACAGGTGTGCGCCGAGAAAGAGGAGCAGGCCGACGGCGCTCGCGCGCTGGAGCGCGTACTTCAAGTTTGCGTAGAACCCGTAGCGAAGGTTGTTCGGCTTCGTGACGAGCAAGCGACCGATCCCCCACACCGCGTGGATGAGGAGCGGACCGAGGACGAGCAGCATCGTGAGACCGAGCGCGAGCGGATGCGTTTGCCCGGTGACCGCCGACTGCCACGGCTCGGCGCCGCGGAACGCAGAGAGGTTGTTCCACAAGTGGAGTGTGGTCCACGCGCCAAGAGGAAGGATCGCGAGAAGCGATCCCGTGCGCGAGCCGAACGGTGCCATCACCAGGGATGTAGGTCGACGGACGGGGCGTTGACAAGTAGAAGGAAAAACGTGACGGGAATGGCGCTACCTCCTGCCGATACTTCGCCTGCGCTCGCCGTTCACGCGAGCGTGACGGGCACCGACCTCACGCAGGTCGAGCTGGGCGATGGCGCACGCCGCTCACTTCGTGCGATCCCGTGGGCCGAGCTCGCCCGCACGCCGCTCGCGCCCGGGCCTTACGTCGTTCGCTTCCAGGTCGCGGGCGGCGAACGCGTCGCCCTCGAGCTTCCCGTGTGCTCGGGTCGCACCCGTGTGCTCGTCGACGGGGCGGTCCTCGCGTCGCCGCCGGGGCCCATCGTGTTGCCGTTGCCGCCGCGCCCGGCAGAGGCGCACGAGGTCGAGCTCGAGATCCAGGTCGGCGCTTACGAGAAGCGCATTGCCTGTGGCTCAGCGCCGCGCTTTGGCGCGCAGGTCCAGAGCAAGGACGGGCTTTCCCAGCTCACCTTCCACAGCCCATGGACCACCGCGGGCGGCGGGCGCGCGGTCGTCTTCGTGCCGCGGGGTCATGACTCGAAAAAGCCCAGCGCACTGCTCGTCGGCACCCACCCCTGGAACGGCTCGCCCTGGACCTACGCGGCCTACGCCGAGCTCTTGCGGCAAGCGACCACGAGGGACGTCGTCTTGCTCTTTCCGTCGGGACTCGGCAATTCATTGTATACTGCAAATGCCGAGGACGAGACGATGCGCGCGCTCGACGCGCTCGCGCAGGTGGTTGCGGTCGACCCCCGGCGCGTGTCGATCTGGGGCGCTTCGATGGGTGGCGCGGGGGCGACGACCATTGGGCTTCACCATCCCGATCGCTTCGCGACCATCACGAGCTTCTTCGGCGACGCGCGCTACGACATGACGACCTACGTGCGGTCGATCCTCAAGGACGATGCAGGCGCGCACCAGGTCAACGCGATCGACGTCGTCGACAACGCGCGCCATGTCCCGGTCTGGCTGGTGCACGGCGAGGACGATCACGTCTCGCCGATCGCGCAGAGCGTGATCCTCGCTCGCGCGCTCGAAGAGAAGAAGCACGCTGTTCGCTTCGATCGCGTACCGCGCGCGGGTCACGAGGGCACGCTCGTCGTCAAGTTCATCACCGAGGTCGTCGACCGCGCCGCCGAAGCGCGCGTCCCCGAGAGCCCGCGGCGCGTCACGTTCAAAAGCGTCCGGCGCGAGGACACGAGCGCGTACGGCGCCCACCTCGTACGAAGCACCGCGGCCGGCGATGGGTTCATCGACCTCGAGCGCCGCGAGGGCAGCGTGCACGTGCTCAAGGCGAGCGGCGTCACGCGCATCGAGCTCACGCCCGGCGCGCTCGGCGGCGGCGCTGAGGCACTTCCCATCGTGATCGACGATCCGGTGGCCGCGCTCGCCAGGGTCGAAGTTCGCTGGCTCACGCCAAAGCCGCCCGCGCCCCTCGCAGCGGCACCGACACCGACCTCGCCCGCGCCGACGCCTACCGCGCCGTGAGCTCGCGCCTCCACGGCGTCGCCCTCGCCGCGATCCCGATCTTCGCCGTCGCGACGCTCGCGCTCGGACTCCGCATCGGTGCAACCGGCGACGTCCGCGCTGCCGTCGTGTACGCGGCGCCGCCCACCGCCATGCGGCACGGCCTCGCGTGGCAGGTCATCGTCATTCGCGAGGCGCGCGGGATCCCGGAGACCATCCCCGATTTGCCCATCGTCGTGACGGCCCGCGCGCACGGTCAAGAGGTGACGGTACGCGGCCTAACGAGCGCCGACGGCGCGTTCGAAGCGACGCTGCCTCTCCAGGGCATCGGGCCGGGCGAGCCCGTCGAGGTGCGCGTCGTCGAAGACGGTGCACCCCCCGGCGCGCCCGCGCTCGCCGACGGCGTCGCGCGTTCGACGACGGACTCGCCGCATGTCGAGCTCGTACCGGGCTTTCTTTCGCCGACGAAGCGCGAGGGGCCGGTGGGTCTCGACGCCGCGATCCTCGGCGGCAAGCTCGTCGTCGGGTTCCCGTCCACCCTCTGGGTTCGCACGATCGATCGAGGGACGGGTGCGCCGCTCCCACAGATGACCGTCGAGGCGGAGACCGACGCGGGCCTCGAAGCGCCGTGGCCGAAGGTGACGAGCTGCGCCTCGGGCTGGGCCGAGATGCCGATGGTCGCGCGTGGTCATGTCCTCGGGACGACGCTGCTCGTGCACGACGGGAATGGAAAAGAGAGCCGCTGGTTCGGTCCGCTTCCCGTGGCGCCGGGGTCGATGCAGGCCGCAGTGCCGCACGAGATCGAGGCAAGCCGCGCCCTCACGATCGACATCGTGAGCCCCACGGTGCGGAAGCTCGCGTACGTCGAGGTCGACGACGCCGACGGACGCGCGGTGGCGCGCGTTCTCGATCTGAAGCTCGAAGCCGACGGCTACCGGCACGCGGCGTTCGAGATCCCCGCGCTCGACGAGGGGCTCTACTGGCTCGTGACCGCGGGCGATCCGCGTGGCGCCGAGACACTCGCCGGCGGCGCGATCGCGCGACCGTTCCGCGTGCGAAAAGGCGACCTCGCGCGCGCCAACGCTTGCGAGGATCGCGCGCAGCTCGCACTCACGCAGGCTCGCGGTTTTCCGCGCAACGCGGCGCTCGACGGCATCGCCGCCGCGCGCCTCCGTGATGCGCGCACGCACCGTCGCGGGATGACCCTCGCGCTCGTGGGTTTGTTCGCGGGCGCGGTCCTCGAATTTCTCCTCGTGCTCCGCGCACGCCGACGCGCGACGCGCGACGCGTCCGAGCTCGCCGGCGCGCTCGACGATGCGGCGATCGACGCCGGAGATCGGCAGCGCGTCCTCGCGGGCACACCGGGCGCCGTCGCGATCGGGCTGTGCCTCGCGTTGCTCGGATTCGCGTTTCTCGCCGCCCTCGTCACGTACCGCGGGCGCTGAGATCGTTACTTTCCGGCGTCGGGGGCGCCTCCGTCGGCGGCCGACCCGCGCGCGTACTCGAGCTTGCCGAAGGCGTCCCACGCAGCTTGTCCAGTCTCCTTGCCGCGGCAGTAATCCGTGCGCGACTTGGTTCCGTCGTCACGAAAATACAGCGCGACGCCGTCCATCTCGCCATCCACGTAGGTCACCTCGACGTAGGGCTTCCCGTTCGCCAGGTACTCGACCCACGGGCCCGTTCGTTTGCCCCCCGCGTAGCGCCCCTCGCTCGCCTTGGCTCCGTCGCGAAAGTAGGTCACGACGAGGCCGTCCTCGTGGCCGTCGATGTAGGCGGTCACCGAACGGAGCCTTCCGTTGTCGAAGTAGTCCGTCGCGCGCACGACGCGTCCGGCCGCGTCGTATTCGGCCTCCGACGCGATGGCGCCATTGACGTAGTACGTCGACCATTTTCCCGTGAACGCGGGGGCGGCGCTCACCTCGACGCGGCGGGCCCAGCAGACCGGCGGGTCCCACGCCCTGAGCCTGTACGTCTCGGGGCTCGTCGTCTTGTCGGCGGTGAAGGCCCCTCTGACGCTCCAGTAGTCATCGAGCTTGAAAGTCTGGCTCCACGGGCCACCGCTTTCGTTGCTGACCTGTCCTTGTGCTCCGAGGGCGCGGCCGACGTCGTCGTCGCTGGTTCCGAACCGAATGCCCGCGATCTTCGCTCTCCAGAAGGCTTCCCCATGATCGCCGACCGCAGCGGCGTCGGCAGCCGCCATGGTGCGCAGCGAGAGCGCTGCTGCAGCGCGCACTTGGGGATCGGGATCGCCGAGCTTCTTCACGAGCTCGGCGCTCGTTGGGCCTCGCCGACATCCGAGCGAGACGGTGAGCATGCCGAGAACGACGAGGCGCAAGGCGCGACGCACGCTCACGCGTCAGGGTCGGCGTCGGCGTCGTCGTCATAGGTCGCGAGCAGCTTCGCGTCGGCGGCCGTGTCGTCCTCGACGATGAGATCGATCGCCGTGCGCGCGAAAAAACGCGCCGACGCCGCAGGGCGCGGGTCGCCGCCGTTCGCGAGGGACCACGACGCGTGCTCGACGAGGAGCGCGAGCTCGAAGGCTCGACCTAGCGTCATCGCGAAGCGGCGCGCACCGCCTTCGATCACCTCGGGTCCGCGATCCTTCGCTTCCATCAGCCACGCGCACGCGTGACCGACGGCGCGCACGGCTTTGTCGCCGGCGTCGCGCAGTGTGGCGTTCGATGCCTGCGCTCTACACGCATCGACCTCGGCGACGAGCGCCTCGAGGGGGCCGGCACTTCGCGCGAGCGCACGCAGCACGTCGAGCGAGAGCACGTTGGTCGTCCCTTCCCAGATCGGAAGCACCTGCGCGTCGCGGAGGAGACGTGGCAAACCGGTGTCCTCGATGTAGCCCGCGCCGCCGAACGACTCGAGCACCTCGCTCGCGACCGCGACCGCCTGCTTGCCCGTGGTGAGCTTCACGAGCGGCGTGACGAGGCGAAGGAGCTGTGTCTCGCGCTCGGTGAGCTCGCCCGCTTCGTCCTTGCCGAGGAGCTCGATGGCCTTGAAAGCGAAGAGGAACGCCCCCTCGAACTCGGCGTGCAGGACGGCAAGCGTATCGGTGTGAAGCGGTTTGTCCGCGAGCGGCGCACCGAAGGCCACGCGCTTCTTCGCGTAGTCGCGTGCGAGGGCAAGACCGCGACGCATGCCCGACACTGCGCCGAGCGCGTTCCAGGTGCGCGTGACGCTGAGCATCGGCGTGATGTTCTTGATGCCGTCCTTGAGGCCAACGACGGGATGCGCGAGCAGGCCATCGAGCGTGAGCTCCGCGGTCGGAACCATGCGCGTGCCGAGCTTGTCCTTCAGGCGGTTGATCGACAGGCCTTCGAGGAGCCCCTTTTCGTCGCGTGTCTCGACGTAGAAGAGCGCGAGCCCGCTGCCGCCGGGCGGGTTGCCCTCGGGACGCGCGAGCGTCAATGCCATCTGCGAGGTGGTCGCGGACGTGAACCACTTGGTGCCGTAGAGGCGGTGGAGCGATCCGTTGCCGGACGGATCCTTCTTCGCGACGGTCTCGGAAATCGCGACGTCGGAGCCACCGGTGCGCTCGGTCATCCACTGGCCGCTCGTCCACGCGACGTCCGGATCGCGGCTCGTGAGACGCGGCACGGCGCGGTCGATGAGCGCCTGGTTCTTGCTCGCGAGGAGCGTGCGCGCGGCGCCGTCGGTCATCGCTAGCGGACACGAGTAGACGTGGGTCGAAGGCTCGATCACGTAGTTGAGCGCGAACTGGTGGATGCGTGATGCGGCGCCGTGCTTCCGCTCGTACGCGGTCGCGATCAGCCCTTTTTCAGCCGCGATCTTGGCGACGTCGCGCCAGAGCGGCGTGAGCTGGATCGTGTCGACGCGCTTGCCCCACGCGTTCCACTGGAGGACCTTCGGCTCGTCGAGGCGCTCACTCACGCTGCGTTCCTGAAGCTCACCGCCCGAGAGCTCGCCCATCTCTTCGAGCGAGGGGAGCATCTCGGCGAGGATGGCCGGTGGGACCTTGCGACGGAGGAAGCTCCGCAGCACGCGATCCTGAGTAAACTGATTACCGAGCGCGGGGGGCGTTTGAAAAAAAGCCATCCCCGGTATCAAACCACAAGGTCAGTTGTCGCGCAGGTCGCACTTCGGCGCGTAGATCGTGACGATGACGTCCTGCACGTTGGCGGGGTTGTGGCTGACGACGTACGCAAACCCGCTCGACGCAAACACGGCGGCGTTGGCCGGGCTCGAGAAGTTGAGGAGGACGTCGCGGCGATTGGGAACGACGCCGGGCGGGAGCACCGGTGGTGCGGCGTCGAACGATGCGTCACCGCCGTCGCCGGCGTCGATGTTGCCGCCGTCGGGCACCGGCCCGACCTGCGGCACGCGCGACACGACCTGGACGCTCGTGTGGTTGGGTCTCGAGAACGCGAGCGCCACCGCGGTGTCGGGGTCGGTGAGCCCGACAGGACCATTGAAGGATCCCGGTCCGAGCGCGGGGTTGTAGGTTTCGATGTCGAAGCGCGTCCCGGCGTCGAACGATGCTGCGTTGGGGCCGTCGACGACCCATGTAAAGCGCACGCTTTTGCTGTTCGTCGGTGAGCCGTTGTTGAAGTCCGCCGTGGCGGCGTTCATGCCGACCGTGCCGTCGTCGGTCTGGCCGAACAGCGCCGCCGGCGCGTTCACGAGCGAGCCAACCTGGGTCGTGAGGTCGATGCCCGAGCCACCAAAGGCCTGGGATGTGCCCGCGCTGTTCTCGAAAGCGAGGCGCGTGCGGCCTGCGCTCGTGCCCGTGGGATTCTCGAACGTGACGAGCCGCGTGCCGCTCGACGCGACCACGGTCGGGAAAGCGCCAGGCCGGTTGTAGAAGGTCAGCGTGTCATTGTCCGTGATCGGTGGCCGCACGAGGATGTCGCCGTTGAAATTGCCCGTCACGCTCAGGAAGAGCGCGCCGTCGGGTCCCGGTGAGACGGTGGTGACCGTGCTCTGCGGGGTCTTGGGCACCGCGCTCGATGCCGTCAGCGAGATCACGGTCGGATCGCTCGGCACGTCGAGCCATGCGATGGGGAGTGTGTTCGGAACGCTCTGCGCGACGTTGCCGACGAAGTACACGCGACTCGCGTTGCCGAGGACGAACGCCGGCGTGAAGTTGATGCCATTCACCGGGATCGCGATGGGAGACGGGTTCTGGAGATCGGCCACGGAATACGCAACGACACCGCCGCCGGTCACGGCAAACACGAACGGGTACGCGGCCGCGGTGCACCGCTTCAGAGTCGCGCAGGGCAGGCCGCCAAACGGGCTCGTGAAGGGGATGTGGAAGCTGCCCGCGCGGAAGCCGAGCGTCGTGGGTGTCTGGCACGTGCCCGCGCCCGCTTCGACGTCGCAGGCCGCCGTTCGACAAGCAAGCGCCGACGTGGCGTAGTCGCCCGAGGAGCGGAT
>CAXSGV010000301.1:2159-8609 GCA_964236615.1 uncultured Polyangiaceae bacterium | reverse complement strand
GCTTCAGAAGCCGCCCATCCCACCCATGCCGCCCATTCCACCCATGCCGCCCATGCCGCCACCACCACCGCCGCCGCCCGAGGCCTTCTTGGGCTTGTCGGCGATGATCGCTTCGGTGGTGAGCATCATGCCAGCGACGCTGGCCGCGTACTCGAGGGCCGAGCGAACGACCTTCGCGGGATCGATGACGCCGGCCTTGATGAGGTCCTCGTAGACCTCGGTCTGCGCGTTGAAGCCGAAGCCGTCTTTGCCCTCACGGACCTTCTCGACGACGACGGAGCCTTCGGCACCGGCGTTCTTCGCGATCTGGCGAAGGGGCTCCTCGATGGCGCGGCGCACGAGCTTCACGCCGAACGCCCACTGGTCGTTCTCGAGCTTGAGGCCGTCGAGCGCCTTGCTTGCGCGGATGAGCGCAACGCCGCCGCCGGGGACGACGCCCTCTTCGACCGCTGCGCGCGTCGCGTGCAGAGCGTCTTCGACGCGGGCCTTCTTCTCCTTCATCTCGGTCTCGGTGTGTGCGCCGACCTTGACGACGGCGACGCCGCCCGCGAGCTTCGCGAGACGCTCCTGGAGCTTCTCCTTGTCGTAGTCGCTCGTCGTGTTCTCGATCTGCTTACGGACCGCTTCGACGCGCGCCTTGATCTCTTTCGCGTCGCCGGCGCCGTCGATGATCGTCGTCGTGTCCTTGTCGATCGTGATGCGCTTCGCCTTGCCGAGATCCTTCAGCGTGAGCGAATCGAGCTTGATGCCGAGGTCCTCGGAGACGACGGTGCCGCCCGTGAGGATCGCGATGTCCTTGAGCATCTCCTTGCGGCGATCGCCGAAGCCCGGCGCCTTGACGGCGGCGATCTTCAGGAGGCCACGGAGCTTGTTCACGACGAGCGTCGCGAGGGCTTCGCCTTCGACGTCCTCGGCGATGATGAGGAGCGGGCGACCGTCGCGGGCGGACTGCTCGAGCAGCGGAAGGATGTCCTGCATCGAGGAGACCTTCTTCTCGCTGATGAGAACGAGCGGGTCTTCGAGGACGACCGTCATCTTCTCGGGATCGGTGACGAAGTAGGGCGAGAGGTAGCCGCGGTCGAACTGCATGCCTTCGACGACCTCGAGGCTCGAGTCCATGCCCTTGGCTTCTTCGACGGTGATGACGCCTTCCTTGCCGACCTTCTCCATGGCCTCGGCAAGCATCTCGCCGATGGCGGTGTCGCCGTTGGCGCTGATGGTGCCGACCTGCGCGATGTGCGCGCGATCCTTCGTGGGCTTGGCGATCTTCTTGATCTCGGCAGTAATCGTCGCGACCGCGAGGTCGATGCCGCGCTTGAGATCCATCGGATTGTGACCGGCTTCGACGAGCGAGAGGCCGTTCGTGTAGATGGCCTGCGCGAGCACGGTGGCCGTCGTGGTGCCGTCGCCGGCCTTGTCGCTCGTCTTGCTGGCGACCTCACGAACCATCTGCGCGCCCATGTTCTCGAACTTGTCGTGGAGCTCGATCTCCTTGGCGACCGTGACGCCGTCCTTCGTGACGACAGGCGCGCCGTAGCTCTTCTCGATGACGACGTTGCGGCCCTTGGGACCGAGCGTGACCTTCACCGCGTTGGCGAGGAGGTTGACGCCGTGCAGGATCTTGCTGCGTGCGCCGCGGCTGTAAACGATTTCTTTTGCGCTCATGTGGCTCTCATTTCTGGTTGCTACGGAAGGGGCTGAGGCTGTTCAAAAAGAGGATGGGTGCTGCGGAGCGGTCACTCGATGATGGCGAGGATGTCGTTCTCTTCCATGACGAGGTGCTCGGTGCCGTCGAAGGTGATCTCGGTGCCGGCGTACTTGCCGAAGAGGATCTTGTCGCCGGTCTTCACGAGCAGCGGGCGCAGCTTGCCGCTCTTGAGCTCTTTGCCGGTGCCGACCGCGAGGACCTCGCCCTCGATGGGGCGCTCCTTCGCGTTGTCGGGGATGATGATCCCGCCCTTGGTCTTCTCTTCTTCCTTCATGCGCTTGACGATGACGTGGTCACCAAGGGGGCGGATCTTCATGGCGTAACTCCGTGTGGGGGGCAGGTGGGGACGACGTTGTTGGCACTCACCGAGGAGGAGTGCCAGCGGCGCGCAACCTAAGCTTTTGTAGGCGCGCGTCAAGGGCGCGGGCGGTACAACGGGTCGCAAGTCCGCGAAGCTTGACAATTACTCGCGTCCAGCTAGTCTCCGCCCGCTTCCACCCCAGCCCAATCTTGGGGGATCGTCTAACGGCAGGACGCCAGATTCTGGCTCTGGCTATCAAGGTTCGAATCCTTGTCCCCCAGCTACTTGCGCATACCAGATGCGCTGCAGTCTTCACTTCAAGCGCGGTAAAACGAACTTTCCTTTTTCTTATGGCTACAAGCCCTTGCTTGGGGGGATTCCCATTGAGCAAGCGGCCAAGGCCCCATCGTCTAGCGGTTAGGACACCGGCCTCTCACGTCGGTAACACGGGTTCAAGTCCCGTTGGGGTCACCCCCGACTTCGCGTGTGAGACGCGAAGTGCCGCAGTAAAGCAAGACGCTCATCGCTCCGGCGGTGGGCGTTTCGCGTTTCGGGTCCCCGCCCGCTCGGGGCGCTCCTAGCCGGCCGGTACCACGCGCGGTGGTAGGCTCGCGATCGATGAAGATTGGCGACGTCGCGCCCGCCTACCTCCACGAGGGGGATACCTTCGACCTCGACGCTTCCGGGTTGCCCCCGGAGACGTTGCAGCGACCTGTCACGGCGGCCGCGCGAAACGAACGCCTTCACGCGCGGCTCCTCCTCGCGCGCTCCGTCGTCGAGGAGGCCGGCGAAGCGTGTGGGCGCCGCTTCGAGCTCCTCCTGGATTTCTGTCGGTACGGAGCGCGCTTCGAAATCGGCGATTGGGACGAGGAGACAGCGCCTCGGCTCGAGGCGCTGGGCCTTCGCTGCTTTTTCGAGCTGCCCCCAGACACGAAGAACGATGCGTGGGTTGCGAGCGATGCGGAGATGGCAGCGCTCGCGCGCGCTCCCCTCAACTTCTATGTCCTGGGGTCGATCGCGCCGAATCCGGCCTGGCCGGAAGTGTGTCGAACCCTGTTTCATCGCCTGGCCGAGACCGTCTTCTCGCACTCGGGGAAATCTTTTGCGGGCCCGATGCTCGCCAACCGCGATGCCGCAGGCGGGAGCGACGAAGACCGGAAAGGGGACGCGCGCGAGCTGGCGCAGGCCCTCTCCGCGATGAGCGCGCAGTGGAAGTACGAAGCCGACTCGCCGGATATGGAACGGCGTTTCGAAGACGCGGTCGAGGCGCTGGACGCCTTCCAGGCAATCTCGCAGCCGACCCTCCTCGCCGCGGTCTCCGACATTCTCACCTACTTCCAGTATTCGAACGCCGCGGGCGCCTACGACGCGGAGCTTCTCCGTATCGTCGGGCGCGTCTTCGACGGACATGCAGCGCACGCGATTGTCCCGGCAATCGTCCACCAAACGCTCTCGGCCATTGCCCTACGAAACCCGACGCTGGTTCGCTCGCGCGAAGGCTCCGCCGTTCAACGGCACTACGGGACGACAGATCTCGCCGACGTCACGATGCAGGCCGTCGCAGCCGAGGTTCGTGCCTTCCAGCTCGCAGCGGAGGTCTTGGGCGTGCGGACGCCGCTCGCGAAGATCGAGGCCGCGGCCGCCGCGACCAAGCGGTACGACGAAGCGCTCGCGCTCTGCCGTGAGCTGCGAGCCCGCATCCCGAGCGTCCCATCGCGAACCGTCGCGACCGAGGTCGTGGCCGATCTGATCGCGCGCGCGTCGCTGCCGGTGGCGGAGAAAGCCCAGGCCATCGTCGCAGCCTTCGAAGAGGACGCCGCCGGTCACCCGTGGACGAAGAAAGACGTGCGCGATCTCGGCACGTACCTCGACACGATGAAATCGAAATTGCAGGCCGCCCGCGCGCCGCAGTCGGCGCTCGACGCGCTGCAAAAAGCTCACGACGCGATCCCTGCCGTCGCCGCCGGGATTCAGGCGAAGCTGCCGGACCCACCCAAGCGCAAAGGCGGTCCCGTGAAAAGTCCGCGCTTCACTTTCGTGCACGCGAAGAAGAAACGCTTCGTATGGTTCGAGGTGGACGAAGCGACGCTCCTGCGCGCCGAAGGTGACCTCGGCCAGGAAGACTCGTCCGCGCCGACGCGAGAGACATGCGCGTCGCCGGCCGCTGCGTTGCGCAAAAGGGACATGGCCACCGCCAAGCTGGTCGCGCAGGGCTACGCGTTCGGAAAGCCGTGAGCTCCAGAGCGCGCCGGTTTAGCGACGTCGTGCATCGCGGCGACGAACTGACCACGCCGCGCGCGTGTGGCGCGCCAGGTCAGAGCCAGTAGCGCGCGACGAACATGCGGGAGGGGGTTCCTCGCGTGCCCGTCACGTAGACGCGACGGCCATCGTCGGCGACCGCGATGCCCGACGGAAAGGCGATCATCGGCGGCGAGGCTCCTCCGTCAGGCACCAGCAGCGCTCCCCGTGGATCGGTCAGAAGAGCGATGTGAGCTCAAAGCCACTCTGCGCCTCGTTGCCCTGCGTCGCGGCCACGACGCGCCCATCTGGCAAGACGGCGACGGCGTTCACCGAATTGCCGAAGCCCGGGTAGATCATCGAGCCTGCACTGCCGAATGTGGGCTCGCTCAAACCGTTCGCTGTCGTGCGAGCGAGGAACGGCTGGCCGAGCAACGCCCCATTTTCCGTCACACGGCCGCCAGCGACCACGGGCCCGCCGTCGATGCTTGCCATCGCGCGAACCACGTCGTTGCCCGCGAGATCCAGGCGGAAGACGCCTCCCCCGTTGCCGAACGTCGGGTCCACGGCTCCGCCATCGACGAGGCGGAAGATCAACGCATCGTTGTTGAGCGATCCGTTGCTGACGTCGCGCAGCACACGCGAGCCGCCGACGAGGAGGGTTCCGTTCGGGCCTGGCTCGAGGACGTAGGTCAATGGCCCGACCTGGTTCGGCGCCGCTTTGCCTACGTCCGGGTCGAGGCGAGACGCGCCGGCGTCGGCGCCGCCGGGCGAAATTCGCCGAAGCACCGTGAACCACGTGTCGGGCGTCCCGGCGCCGTCCCAGCCGACGAGGAACATTTCGCCCGTGTCGGTTCGAACCGCGAAATTCGTGGGCGTGTTGGGGTTCTTCTCACTCGCGATCGTAGAGCTCTGCGTCGACACCTCGATGACGCCCGCAGCGGACAGGCGCGCCACCCTCGGGACGTCGTCGTCGGCGAACCACGCGGCCCACACGCGGCCGTCCGGGTGGACCGCAAGTCCGCTCGCCGCCCGCGCGGTCGCACCCGTGACCACGCCTTTCCCCTAGGCGTAAGTGGTGTCGAGCGAACCGTCCTCGACGAGGCGGGCGACGGCCAGCGACGTGCCCTGGGTTGCCGCCACGACCACGCCGTCGCCGTGGGCCGCGACGCGACCCCCGAGGCTGACGGAGCCCGCGCCAAGCGGCTCGGCGACACCGCCCGTACCGAACGAAGTGTCGAAGGTTCCCGGCTTCCCGTGCACGTAGATGCGAAGAGGGACGACGCCGCGACGCGAGCCCAACACCGCCACCACCGAGGCGTCGACGCGTAGCCCTTGGCCGCCGCCGCGGATGGTCAACGTTCCGAAGGTTGCACCGGGCTCCACGCGCACACCTGCCGCGCCGATTGTGGATCCCGCGTCGGCGGAAACGTCGAGCGTCAAGATGACGGGCTCCGTACGTCCCTCAGCCCCGAGGACGTCCACGCGAACGTCGACCTGACCGTTCACCTCGACATCGATGATGGGCGTCACGGTGAGCACCAGCGTGTCGGGTCCGTCGCCGGCGGGGCCGTCGCTCGCCGTCGCGTCGCCCCCCGCGTCGTTGTCTGCGGCGTGAGCGTGATCGTCGAGGGGGGCGGCCAGCACGCAGGCGGTGGCCGTCGCGGCAAGCAGGACACCACACGTACCGAATAGGTAAAATCTTCGAGCGGAAACCATTCGGGGCGAGCATCGCCGATAACTCCGGCCCACGACAGTCCTGACGAGGCGCAGCTCGGATCCGCACCTCGCGGACCCAGCCTGGCCAGACGGCGGCGATCCGGATCTGGATCGGCGAAGAACCATGCAGCGGCGTTTTATCGCCGACTTTCCCGGGCATACCTTGGCCCACATGTCGGCACACATCGTGCTGAGGAACGCCGCATGATGCTTCCCTGGCGACGTCTGACCCTCGCGCTCACCTTCCCGGCTCTCCTTGCCACCGCGTGCAGCAGCACCAGCGATGCGGGCTCGGGCGACGAAGCTTCGAACGAGGTCAACTACCGGAGCACCGCGGGGCAGGAGTTCAACCTCTCGACGTCGGTGACGTTCCCGATCTCCGCCGATGTTCGCGCGCTCACCGGCGACGCGAAAGAGAAGGCGGTCCTCGCGCAAGCCGAGCAGCTCCGCACCTCGGTCACGGCCGCCATCAGCGCCGAGCTCG
>CAXSGV010000301.1:0-2149 GCA_964236615.1 uncultured Polyangiaceae bacterium | reverse complement strand
CACCGTCGCCTGCGCGTTTCGATAGCCTTACTGCGAGCCGAGCTCGATCGCCTCTGGCCCGAAGAGCAGCGCGTCACGCGCGCCGGCGTCGTGATTCAGTTCCGTCAAGCAAGCGCGACCTACCGCGATCTCGTCGCCGTCGATGGCGGCTCGAGCTACACGATGATCGTCAGCGGCGAGTTCGCTGCGATGAAGGACATCGACAAGAAGCTCCCGATGAAGACCGAGGGCGGCGAGACGTTTCTTCCCGTCACCACCGACGTCGGCGGCACGAGCGCCGAGCTCCACGTCGTTCTCTCGCCCGTCGAGCGAAGCCTCAACGCGTACCCGCACTACATGGATCTGTTCGAGGACGGTCTCGACATCTCGGTGCACGTCGGCGGCGATCACAACACCCCGCCGCAGGACGTGGCGCACGCGCGCTCGATCTACGAGGACATGATCGCGTCGGGCTTCAAGTCGCCGGTCGCACGGTTCGAAGATCTGAAGATCGATTCCGCGCCCCTCGCCACCAAGATTCAAGTGAAGGGCGCGATGGTCGACGTTCGCGTCCGCATCGTCCACGCCGACATGACGCCCCCCGACGCGCGCCAGCCGCTGGTCGACGCGTACAAGCAGTCGATGAAGACCGCCGACGTCGTCATCTACGACGGTCACGCCGGCCGTAAGCTCGACTACTCGGGGGTCGTGCTCGCCTACAGCCCGGCGCGCGTCTCGATCACCGCCGACGCATTCAAGAGCATCGAAGCGAGCGCGAAGCAGCAGATTTACTTGTTCAACGGCTGCGAGACGTACACGGGCTACGCCGACAAGCTCTACGAGAATCCGAACAAGAAGCCCGAGAACACCGACGTCATCACGACGGCGAATTTCTCCGCCATCCAGCCGAAGGCGAGCCAGGTCATCGCGTTCATCCACGGCCTCATCGACGGACGCACGGTTCGCGGCACCTGGATTCCGCGCTCCTGGGACAGCGTCCTCACGAGCATGAACAACGTGGGCGAGCGCTCCTGGGTTCACGTCTACGGCGTGAGCGGCATCGACGACGATCCGAAGACGAGCCCGCTCGCGGACACGACGCGCCTCGGCGCCGAGTGCTCCACGGACGCCGACTGCGGCGCCATCGACAGCCGCTGCGTCCGAACGTCGGCCACGAAGAGCGTATGCGGCATCGCGTGCGCCGACAGCGCGGGCTGCCCGACGGGCACCAAGTGCCTCATGCCGCTGAACCACACGTCGCTCGACGACATGCAGTGCCTGAAGCAGTAGTCGCCCTTCGATGCGACTCCTGCTAGCCGCGGCCACGGCCACGGCCCTTGCGACGTTTGCTTGCGCCGCGAACGCCCAGCCCGTTCCCCAGCCCGTTCAGCCAACTGCCACCGAGAGCTCCCCCGCTGAGCCAACCAGGGAGCCCGTCGTCGAGCCTCCTCGCGCCGTCGCCGCGCCCGTCGTCGAGACCCCTCGCGGCGTCGACGCGCTCGAGGTCGAGAAGCTCGAACGCTTGAAGCGCGAGTCGACCGACGTGCGTCGCGTTCTCGCGGATTCCGTGCTCGTTGCTGGCGTGGCGAGCGCCGCGGGCGGCAGCGCGCTCATCGCCGTCCGCGCCGACGATCTGGCGTGGAGGTTCGCCGGAATCAACACGGCAATCTTCGGCGTCATCAACACGTTGGTAGGCCTGCGCGCGCTCCGCGGGATTGCGATCGAAGAGCGGGCATGGGAGTCCCCTGAGGCACGCGCAGCGCGACGCACCCCCGAGGGTCTCGTCCGCGCGCGCATCCACGCCGCCATCGACGAGCGACGCGAGTCCGTCGGTCATGCGATCAACCTGGGCCTCGACGGCGCGTACGTCGGCGTCGGAGGCACGGCGATCCTGGTCTCGCAGCTCGGCGCCGATCACCCGAAGCGATGGCTCGCGTCCGGCGTGGCGATCCTCGCGCAGGCCGCGTTCCTACTCGGCGTCGATTTCATCGGGCTGGCGCGCTCAGGGACCTACCACCGCATGCTCGTCGAGGACTTCGCACCGAGCATCTCGATCCTGCCTTCCGCTTCGGGCACGGAGATGCGGTTCGATCTCAAGGGGGCACTTTAGGCTTGAAGCAGGGCTCGCGTTCGAGAGCGTTCTAGAGCGCGCCGGGCGGCCGATCGATCA
>CAXSGV010000300.1:6254-8616 GCA_964236615.1 uncultured Polyangiaceae bacterium | reverse complement strand
ACCCGCGCTTCACGAGCGCATCGATCATGCGGCTGATCGTCGACGCGCAATTGCCAAGCAGCCCGCGCAACTTCCGCTGCGGAAACCAAAACTGCCGCTGACACCGAATCGCATAAAGCATGTCGAACCGTGCCGGCGTGAGCCCCCACCGCTCAATCAACTTCGTCCGGACTTTGTTGAGCCCAAGAAACACGCGCTTCGCATCCCACGTCACAGCATGCATGACCCACTCTCCATCGCGCCGTACGCCACCCCACGCGGCGCACCCGACGCGCCACGAGAGCATCACGCGTGCCACGCCCTGCGACACCGCGCGCGCGCCGCGCCCCGAAGCGCGCCCCGCGACGAACCCCTTCGGCACTGCGTAATTCATGATGGCAAAGAACGGACTGCCGAGAAGGACGTCGCGCGCGGCCCGCGCTGGGGAGAGTGTCCCGGACAGATTTGGGACGGCGCGTGGACAGATGGGGAGCGGGGCGCTTGACCGCGGCGTGGGGGAACGCGATGAACGACGCGATGGGAAGCGTGGGGCTCGCCGAGCTGATGGTGTTCTTTCTCGTGGTCGTCGTGGGCGGGCTCGGGGCGGGGGTTTGGATTTGGATGCTCGTCGATTGCCTCACGAAGGAGCGCGAAGGGAATACGAAGCTCGTTTGGGCGCTCGTGATCTTGCTCGGCCAGGCGATCGGCGCGGTGCTCTACCTTGCGATTCGAAGGCCTGAGCGGAAGCGGGAGCTTGGCGCATGACGAACGACGACGACGCGTTTCGATTGGCGGTCGATGAGCTCGTGGCTTGGCCTGCGTTTCAGGATCCATCGCAGCTCGAGCCCATGTACCGCGAGTCGGCGCGTCCGCTGCTCGATGGCGCGTGGGTCGGCGCGTACGTCCAGGAGGCGCAGCTCGGCGAGAACGGGTGGATGCGGATGACGCTCCGCCAACGAGGGTTCGTCGTCCAAGGGGACGCCTACGATCCGGTTGGTGCGTTCGGTGTGAAAGCGCACATCGACGAGACGGGGCGAATCCAGCTGGTGAAAGCGTACGCCGGCAAGCACACGGTCGATTACGTCGGCATCGTCGGGAAGAACGCGCTCCACGGCGTTTGGACGATCTCGGGCACCCAATACTCTGGGGTCTGGGCGATGCGAACCGCGCGCACGTTCGACGAGAGCGTCGTCGAGGCGCTCGAGGAGCGCGCGGCCGGAACCACCAAGGGGATCTTCGGGCTCGTCGCCATGCCGAGCGCGCCTCCGAATCGCGTGCTCGCGCTGCTCCGCGAGTTCAAACGCATCCGCTGATGGCATGACGCGTGCGTTGGACCCAGGCAATGATCTCCATTCCAGTTCTCTCTCGTTCGCTAGGGGCGCTTTCTTTTTTGGTTCTATCGGCCGCGTGCAGCTCGACGACGACCACGTCGAGCGGTGGCAACGCGGATGCGGCGTCCCCCGGCTACGACACATCCAGCCCGAACGCCGCGAAGTGCAAGACCGCGTGCGCGCCGCCCGCGAGTGGCACCTGCTCCACCGAGGATCCTGCGCCGTGCACGAAGGACTGCGTGACGCTCACCGAAGGCCTCACGACGAGCTGCGCGCAGTGCGTCGTCGAGCACACGCGGTGGCCACCGGTGAAGAAGTCCACCGACGGATCCGAGGCCCCGTGCCCCGGCTACGAGGTTGGCAAGGCGAGCAGTGCCGACTGCGCAGCGTCGTGCAAGTGACTGCCGCTCGAGAGTCGTGAACGCGGCGGCACACCACAGGTGTGCGAGCGGCGCGGCTCGACCCGCGCAAGCCCGAGCTCACGGGCCGACGATGCGGTTTCGGCCGGCCTGCTTCGCCTGGTAAAGACGCTGGTCGGCGAAGCCAAGGAGCGAAGGCTTGTCGAGGCGCGGGCCGCAATCGCGCAGCGAGGCAACGCCGGCGCTCGCGGTGACACGAAGCTGGTGCTGCTCGAACGGAAATACCGTGCCTTCGATCCCCTGGCGCAGGCGATCGGCGACCGCGCACGCCTGCATCACGGGGATGCCGCGTGCGACAATCACGAACTCTTCACCGCCGTAGCGTGCGAGGAGATCTTCGGTGCGGAGACCGTGCGCGAGGATCTGCGCGACGCCTCGGAGGACGGCGTCGCCCGCCAGGTGGCCGTACGTGTCGTTGACCTTCTTGAAGTAGTCGACGTCGATCATCATGACCGACAGCTCGGTGTTGTGGCGGAGGCCGAACGCGATCTCGGCGTCGAGGCGCTCTTCGAGGTGCTTTCGGTTGAACACCTTCAATTGTTGCGGTCTGAAAGTTATTAGCAACTGGTGCACTTTCTTCTACGGCTTCTTCAATTTTGAAGTTCCAATATTTGGGTTTTGTCAAATATTTAA